>NZ_JBITGN010000004.1:333417-500138 GCF_044457245.1 Nocardia sp. NPDC050630 | reverse complement strand
GTCCGAGTCGTCGAAGCGCATGCGACGAAGTCGCGAGTCTCGACGGCTCGGACGCGAGACACCAGGGGGCCGCGAACACGCGGCGCCGCAGGCGCCGCAATCAGACAGAGTCCGCGAACACGCGCTGCGGAGCCGCGGCCAACAATTCAGTCGGTGACGTAACCGTTCAAGCTGCTGCGCAGATCGGCGAGCAGTGCACGGGCCGCGGTGAGTCCGTTACCGTGCCACACGGTGTCTTCGACCGCGAAGACGCGCTTATCGGCGGAGGCGCTGAGATCCTTCCAGGCATCGCTGCGCAGCACTGCCTTACCGTGCTGCTCACCGGTTTCGCCCGCGAAGATGACGTAGATGATGTCGCCCTCGACCTTGGTCAGATCCTGTTCGGTCACCTCGAATGAGGTGCCGCGCTGCGCGGTCGGCCGCTGCACGCCCACATCGGCGAGGACCTGTCCCGCGAAACTATTGCTGCCTTGGACCTGATCCTGATCGGCCGTGAAGCGCACCACCGAGGCTTGGGACTGGCTGGCGCCCAGGGTATTACCGGTCTCGCGTGCTTCGTTGCGGTAGTTCTCCAATGCCGTTGCCGCGGCATTGCGACGCCCGAGACCGGCTGCGAGCGTGTTGAATTCGGCCTGCCAGCCGCTGGCGGGATCGGCCAGAACGGTCGGCGCGATCGCCTGCAACGCGGCGAAACCGCCTGGGCCACTGGATATATCGCCGACGATCAGATCCGGATGCAGGGCGGCGATCTGTCCGAGATCGGGCTGTACCGCCGAACCGACCGCGGGAATCTTCAGCACGCCGTAACCGAGATACATGGGCTGCGAGCGGGGTCCGTCGATCGGAACCGCGCCGACGACCCGTTCCCACAGGCCGACCGCGCAGGCGGCGTCCAAGGCGGAGGTGGACAACACCACGACGCGCTGCGGATCCGCGGGCACTTCCGAGGTGCCCGCGGCGTGGGTGACGGTGCGGGTCTTGCCGTTCGACGGATCGGGTGCGCTCGGCAGCGGACAGGCCTGCGAGGTGTCGCGCTCGAGGCCTACTACACCCGCGCCCGCGATATTCGTCGTGGTGCGAATGATCGAGCTGGCGTCGTCCTGCTGACTGCAGCCCGCGACCAGCAATGCGGCGCAGAGCAGGGCGACCGCGGTGCCCCCGTGCCGGACCGCGTGATTCCTGGCGGTGTCGTATCGGCGGAAGTCTGTGCGGTTTCGGGTGCGAACAAGAGCGCTCACCGGCATGCGGGTGAGGGTACCGCGTGGTGTGGGTGCCGGGACGCGAAGGCCACCACCGCGCGCATGCCGCGTCCGCGCCGGAGCGGCGGGCCGCGCGGAATCCTGCTGTCCTACAGCGGATTCCGTGCGGTCGATCGGCTACTTCGTATTGCCGCCGATGCTGAAACGTGCCCCGGTCGGGTCGGCGACCTGCGCGATCCGGCCGTAGGGGGTGTCCTCGGGCTGGGCCAGCACGGTGCCGCCCAACTCGACGACCTTGGCTACGGCCGCGTCGACGTCATCGGCGCCGAAGTAGATCTTCCAACCCGCCGGTACGCCCTTGGGCAGGTATGCCGAGGCATCCATGACACCGCCGAGCATCGGGGTGGTGGCGTGGATGGTGGTGTAGCGGAACTCCGGGGAGTCGGAGATGGCGAAGGTATCGTTCCAGCCGAAGACCTCGCGGTAGAAGTCGAGCGAGCGCGCGTAATCACGGGTGTGGAGTTCGAACCAGGACGGGATGCCGACGTGGTCGCTCCATTTGCCGCCCGAGGCGATGCCGATGGTCTCGAAACCGCCGAAGGTGCCGGGTTGCCAGATACCGACGCCCGCGCCGCCGACATCGCCGAGCACGGCCATCGCGCCGAGGTCGCCCACATCCATGGGTGGCACGACGACCACGCCGCCGTGCGCAGCGGCCGCATCTGCGGTGGCCTTGGCATCGGGCGAGGCGAGGTAGACCGTCCATTGGTCGGGTCCCTCGACTCCGTCCTTGCTCTTGCCCATGCCACCCGCGACGGCCTTTCCGTCCTTGCGGAAGGTGATGTAGCCGCCGAATTCCTCGTCCGCGCGATCGGCGGTCCAGCCGAACAACTGGCCGTAGAAGTCAATGGCACCGTCTGGATCAGAGGTGTAGACGTCGACCCAGCAGGGATCGCCGGTCTTTGGTGCGGGCCCACCGGTTGCCCGACTGCCGCCGCTCATCGAATCACTACGCGATGCTGTACTCATCAAGGATCTCCTTGCCGAGAGAGTGGATCACTGTCACCGATAGAGACGTCGGCGGGTCGGGAAAGTCATCGCACGCGCCGCGGCCGAATGCAGATTGTCGCCGTAGTTGCCCGCAGCGTGAAATACGACGCAGAGTAGGACCCGTGCGGATCGCCGCGACAGCACCGTTTACGATCTCAGGAGCGCAAGCGAACTCCTCGTCTGTCCCCGGTTGTGGGGCGGATGCGAGCAGCGGAGCCTGCGGAGCGACCTAAAGGCACCTTTCAGGAGGATCAGTGACTGCCGTAGAGCCAAAGCCAGTCCCTCAGTTGGAAGCGACTCGGCCGTATCCGGCTCGGACCGGGCCGAAGGGCTCGTTCATCGTCAAGATGGTCACCACCACCGACCCCAAGGTCCTCGGTGTCATGTACCTGACCACCTCGATGGCGTTCTTCCTCATCGGTGGTCTGATGGCCCTGCTGATGCGTGGTGAGCTGGCGCGGCCGGGTCTGCAGTTCCTGTCTCCGGAGCAGTTCAACCAGCTGTTCACCATGCACGGCACGATCATGCTGCTGTTCTACGCGACCGCGATCGTGTTCGGCTTCGCCAATATCGTGCTGCCGCTGCAGATCGGCGCACCCGACGTCGCCTTCCCGCGACTGAATGCCTTCAGCTACTGGCTGTACGCATTCGGCGCGACCATGGCGACCGCGGGCTTCATTACCCCCGGCGGCGCCGCGGACTTCGGGTGGACGGCGTACGTGCCGCTGACCGATATCCTGCACTCGCCCGGCGTGGGCACCGACCTGTGGATCCTCGGCCTTGCGGTCTCCGGTCTGGGCACCATCCTCGGTGGCGTCAACATGCTGACCACCGTGGTCTGCCTGCGTGCCCCCGGCATGACCATGTTCCGGCTGCCGATCTTCACCTGGAACATCGCCGTCACCAGCGTCTTGGTGCTGCTCGCCTTCCCGCTGCTGACCGCCGCGCTGTTCGGCTTGGCCTACGACCGCCACCTCGGTGGCCACATCTACGATCCGGCCACCGGCGGCATCCTGCTCTACCAGCACCTGTTCTGGTTCTTCGGCCACCCCGAGGTGTACATCATCGCGCTGCCGTTCTTCGGCATCGTTTCGGAGATCTTCCCGGTCTTCTCCCGTAAGCCGATCTTCGGTTACACCACATTGGTCTACGCGACCCTGGGAATCGCGGCGCTGTCGATCGCGGTGTGGGCGCACCACATGTACGCCACCGGTGCGGTGCTGCTGCCGTACTTCTCGTTCATGACCTTCCTGATCGCCGTCCCGACCGGTGTGAAGTTCTTCAACTGGATCGGCACCATGTGGCGCGGCCAGCTCACCTTCGAGACGCCGATGCTGTTCTCCCTCGGCTTCCTGGTCACCTTCCTCTTCGGCGGCCTGTCCGGCGTCATCCTGGCCAGCCCGCCCCTGGACTTCCACGTCACCGACTCGTACTTCGTCGTAGCCCACTTCCACTATGTGCTCTTCGGCACCATCGTGTTCGCCACCTACGCCGGTATCTACTTCTGGTTCCCGAAGATCACCGGACGCATGCTGGACGAGCGCCTGGGCAAATGGCACTTCTGGACCACCTTCATCGGCTTCCACACCACCTTCCTGGTGCAGCACTGGCTCGGCGCCGAAGGTATGCCGCGCCGCTACGCCGACTACCTGCCCGGTGACGGGTTCACCACGCTGAACACCATTTCCACCATCGGTGCCTTCATCCTGGGCGCGTCGATGCTGCCGTTCATCTGGAATGTGTTCAAGAGCTACCGTTACGGCGAGGTCGTCACGGTGGATGATCCGTGGGGTTACGGCAACTCACTGGAGTGGGCCACCACCTGCCCGCCGCCGCGGCACAACTTCTACGAACTGCCGCGCATCCGTTCCGAGCGTCCCGCTTTCGAACTGCACTACCCGCACATGGTGGAGCGGATGCGGGCCGAGGCACATGTCGGCTGGGGCTCGGGCAAACATGCCACCGAGGTACACGAAGGCGCCCTGGCAAAGCACTAGGCGCAGTAGCGTCACCACGATGAGTCGTGCACCTGCTGGTATCAGTGGGTGCACACTCATTTGTGGGAGAAGCATCAACCGGAGCGTTGCGACATCGGGGTCCAGCACAGCTCCGGCAAACAACTAACTTGGAGCACCTCAGTTGGCCGACACCACCGTCCTCGCCACCGTCACCGGACCCGACCGGCCCGGTGTGACCTCCGTGCTGCTCGCGGCGATGTCGCGGCATCACGTGAGCCTGCTGGATGTGGAGCAGGTCGTCATCCGTGGCCGATTGACCCTCGGCGTGCTTGTCACCTGCCCGAGTGATCCCGAGGCGCTGCAGGACGAGCTCGAAGAGGCGATGAATACCGTCGGTATGCATGTCGATGTCGAAGTCGACGCGCAGATCGGCAGGCAGCCGATGTCCACCCATGCGGTGGTCATCCTCGGCGCGCCGGTGACCGCGCGCGCATTCAGTTCGGTCTCGCGCCAGCTCGCCGCGCTCGGCGCCAATATCGACACCATCCGCGGCATTGCCGACTACCCGGTGACCGGCATGGAACTCATGGTTACCGCCACCGATACCGGCCCGGATTCCGATGCCAGGCTGCGCACGGCGCTGGCCGAGGTCGCGGTCGCCGAACAGGTCGACGTCGCGGTGGAGCGGGCCGGACTGGCCCGCCGGGGCAAACGACTGATCGTCTTCGATGTCGATTCGACCCTGATTCAGGGCGAGGTGATCGAGATGCTCGCCGCACACGCCGGGGTAGAGGATCAGGTCCGCGAGGTCACCGAGGCGGCCATGCGCGGCGAAATCGACTTCGCCGAGTCACTGCGTCAGCGGGTCGCGACCCTCGAGGGGCTGGACGAATCGGTGATCGAGGAGGTCGCGGAGCGGATCGAGCTGACGCCGGGCGCGCGCACCACCATCCGAACCTTGCGCCGCATCGGGTTCCGCTGCGGTGTGGTGTCGGGCGGCTTCCGGCAAGTGATCGAACCACTCGCGCATGAGCTGGAATTGGACTTCGTGCAGGCCAATACGCTCGAGGTTGTGGACGGCAAGCTCACCGGCCGGGTAGTCGGAGAAATCGTCGACCGTGCCTTCAAGGCCACTGCGCTGCGCAAGTTCGCCGCGGAGGCGGGGGTGCCGATGGAGCAGACCGTGGCGGTCGGCGACGGTGCCAACGACATCGACATGCTCAATGCGGCCGGGCTCGGTGTCGCCTTCAATGCGAAGCCGGCGTTGCGCGAGGTCGCCGATGCGGCTCTCTCGCACCCCTACTTGGACGCCGTCCTGTTCATCCTCGGCGTGACCCGCGACGAGGTGGAGGCTGCCGATGCACGCGACGGCGGAATACGTCGCGTGCCGCTCGTCGGCAGCTGACTCACGTCCGGCGATTATCTCCGGAGGATGTGGTGCTGGAAGTCGCTCCAGACGGTTCGGCGTACAGGACTCGAGCGGGAATTCGGCGGGCTTCACGAAACTTGCACTCGAGTGCGACCAGCCGAGAGAGGTCGCGTCCGCGCAGCATGTCGACGATCGAGGTGGAGTGATGTCGAGTATCCCGGAGAGCACCGCCGGATTCCGGGACGGTGGTACGGCGGAGCCCGAATTGTCAACGGGTGTCGAGGGTTTCCGCATTCGACATGCGGAACTGGCGCGCGGTTACGGCGGTCTCGGCGATCCCGAGGATCCCGCCCTGGTGCAGGCCATGCAGATGGTGCTGCACATTCCGAAGGTCGATCCGCCGCGACGCACTGCGCTGCTGGAGGCCGCTGCGGCGGCCACGGTGGCGCTGTGCCTGGATGAGCGGGTCGGACCTGAGGGGGTGTGGGAGCAGCGGTTCCTGGCCTGGAAGCGGTCCCGGATCCGCAAGGTGGCGCGGCGGGCGCGCGGTGCGCAGTGGCTGGCCGCCGATGAGGTCGACGGGGTGACCGTCGAGGTGGATGGTGCGCAGGCGCGGGCCTTCGTGCCGGGGCCGGTCGGTGCGGTCGACCCGCGGATCAGGCGGCTGCAGATCAATGGCACCGATCTCGAACACGACGATCCCGGACCCGCCGATCCCGACCTGCCGGTGCTGTGGGTGAATGCGAAGCTCGGCATGACGCTCGGCAAGGCCGCAGCGCAGGTCGGTCACGCCAGCATGTTGCTCGCCGGTGCGCTTACCGCGGAGGAGGCGCTGCGGTGGTCGCAGCGCGAGTTCCGATGCGCGGTGCGCGAATCCGGACCGCAGCGGTGGGCGTCGCTGTGCGAGCAGGTGTCTCGCGGACAGGCCGTCGCGGTCCGGGACGCCGGTTTCACCGAGGTCGCGCCGGGTTCGATAACTGTGATCGCGGTACCGGGACAATCATGATTGCCCGCTGGCAATGATCGTCGCGCGGATGTTCGGCTGCACCGATGAGTCCCCTGAAAATCCGCCACGAGCGGTGCGCCCACCGGCCGCGGCGGCCTGTCTTCGCGGCCGAATGGCCACGTCATGGCTACCGGCATGGGTCGGTCGTACGAACAGCGCGCATTTGGGCCAAGATGGAGCCCGTGCCGCAACCGGATCCCGATCTGCTCATTGATTTCACCGACGTGACCATCCGACGTTCGGGTCACACCCTCGTCGGCCCGGTCACCTGGCAGGTCGAGCTCGACGAACGCTGGGTGGTCCTCGGACCCAATGGCGCGGGCAAGACCTCGCTGCTCCGCATGGCCGCCGCCGAAGTGCATCCGACCTCGGGCATTGCCCATCTGCTCGGTGAAGTCATCGGCAAAACCGATGTCAGCGAGCTACGACCGCGCATCGGCTGGTCCTCGGCCGCGGTGGCCAGCCGGATTCCGCGCGAGGAGAAGGTCAGCGATCTGGTGGTCTCCGCCGGGTACGCGGTCCTCGGCCGCTGGCGCGAGCGTTATGACGATGTCGATACCGACCGCGCCATCGATATGCTCGAAAGTCTCGGAGCCGAACATCTTTCCGATCGCACCTACGGAACGTTGTCCGAGGGGGAGCGCAAGCGGGTGCTGATCGCGCGCGCGATGATGACCGATCCGGAGCTGCTGTTGCTCGACGAGCCCGCCGCCGGGCTCGATCTGGGCGGTCGCGAGGAATTGGTGGAACGTCTCGGCGATCTGGCATCGGATCCCGATTCCCCCGCCATGGTCCTGGTGACCCACCATGTCGAGGAGATTCCGCCGGGCTTCACCCATGGCCTGCTGCTGAACGAGGGCGCGGTCGTCGCACAGGGGTTGCTGCCGGATGTGCTGACCGCCGAGAACCTGAGCGAGGCGTTCCGACAGTCGATCGCGCTGGATCGCGTCGACGGTCGGTACTTCGCGCGGCGCGCGCGTCGTTTGGGGCGGCACCGTTCGCGCTGACGTCATACGAGTGATCTGGATTACGCCGTAAAACAAGCACGCGTTAGGGTGCAAGAGTGAGCGGGCGTGAATCAGCAACAGAGCGCGCAATCGCGCATGACAGAGCCGAGCGTGAGCGAGGTGCGGTCGTGCGCGGGCGTCAGCGAGTGAGCCGTCAGCACAAAGCGCGATCGCGCATGACGGCGCCGGATGTCAGCGCGGCACGGTCATGAGCGAGACGAACGCGCAGCAGCCGATTCCGTCGCTGAGGGACGCGTCGACGGTGATGTTGGTGCGTGACGGTGCCACCGGTCCCGAGGTATTCCTGCAGCGCCGGGTCGGGGCGATGGCCTTCGCCGCCGGTATGACCGTTTTCCCCGGCGGCGGTGTCGATCCGTCCGACGGCACCGCCGATATCGAATGGGCCGGACCCGAACCCGCTTGGTGGGCCGCGAAATTCGGCACCACCGAACCGAGGGCCAAGGCGCTGGTGGCCGCCGCCGTACGCGAAACCTTCGAGGAATGCGGTGTGCTGCTGGCCGGGCCGACCGGCGAAACCATCGTCTCCGATACCACCGGCTACCACGATGCCCGTGCTCGGCTGGAGCGGCGTGAGGTCTCGCTCGCGGCCTTCCTCGCCGAGGAGAAACTGGTGCTGCGCGCGGATCTGCTGCGGCCGTGGGCGAATTGGATCACCCCGGTGATCGAGCCGCGGCGCTACGACACCCGGTTCTTCGTCGCGGTCCTGCCGCAAGGACAACTCGCCGACGGTGCCACTTCCGAGGCAGCCGAGGTGCAATGGCGCACCGCGGCGGAGGCGCTCGAGCGTTGGCGCGCTGGCAGCGATGTGCTGTTGCCGCCGACCTGGTCGCAGCTCGACGCCATTGCCGAATTCGCTTCCACCGCGGAGATTCTGGCCGTCGACCGGGTGATCGAACCGATCATGCCGGTGCTCACCGGTGACAACGGGCGCCAGGTGCTCGAATTCCCCGAAAACCAGCGCTACTTCGCCGGATTGCCGGATACCAGCAGGCTCCGGGGATCCGCGCGTCCGTGAGGCAGTAGGTTTCCTGCCATGGCCGAATTCGTGACCCTGGAGTTGCCCGAGGATCCCGCCGTCCGCGGCGTTGCCGTCCTCCGGATCGACCGCCCGCCGCTGAACTTGCTGAACGCACAGCTGGTTCGGGAGGTGGCCGAGGCGGCGGCGGTTGTCGCCGCGCACCCCGGGGTAGCGGCATTGGTCGTCTACGGCGATGAGCGGGTCTTCTGCGCGGGCGATGACCTCGTCGAACTCTCCGGGCTCGGCCCGGATCAAGCCGCAGCCATGGCCGCCGATCTGCAGGTGGCACTGGGCTGCCTTGCCAAGGTGCCCCAGCCCACCGTCGCCGCGATCAGCGGCTACTGCCTCGGTGGCGGTCTGGAACTCGCCCTTTCCGCCGACCGCCGCATCGTCGGCGACAATGTCAAACTCGGCCTGCCGCAAATCAAAGCGGGCCTCATCCCGCTCGCGGGCATCCGCCGCCTGTCCCTACTGATCGGCCCCGGCCCCGCCAAAGACCTCGTCTACACCGGCCGCTTCCTCGAGGCCGAAGAGGCCCGCACGCTCGGCCTGGTCGACGAAGTCGTCGCCCCCGACGATGTCTACACCACCGCCCTGCGCTGGGCCCGACAATTCACCGACGCCCCGACCCGAGCCCTCGCCGCCGCCAAGTCCGTCTTCGAGGCAGGCCCCCACGGCCTGGACCGCGCCCGCACCGAATGGACCACCCTCTTCACCACCGACGACCGCCGCATCGGCACAGAGTCCTACCTTGCCGACGGCCCAGGTTCGGCAACGTTCGTCGGACGCTGACTCCATCGGTCGAGTGCGATCGACGGCTTCGTCCGGCTGACGCTTCGGCGTGTTTGTCGTTACTGCTCGGTAGCTCAGGTTTTGCGGTGCTGCGGTCGGTTGCCTCGGGATTGGGCGAGCCGAGTGCCGGCGTGGGGCATAAACAGGAACATGTTCCTGGGTGGTGGGTGGGGTGACTTCCGCAGCGCTCGATGATCGTGAGCCCCGCTCGAGCCCCAGGTTGCTGGCCGCATCCGGGGTAGTCGGCGACGCGCGGGTAGATCATCGGGCAGGATCAAAACCAGAACGAGTCTCGGGTTAAGTGACGGCAAGCCGAAATCAGGGTCCTGCTCACTGGTCCGCTGCACACGTGCGGCGCGGGGTTGGCTAGGCTTGCCCACCATGACGGTCCACCCCGATGACCCGGCGCCGAACCCGCATGCCACCGAGGCCGAGGTCGAAGCAGCGCTGAAGGATACGAAGCTCGCCCAGGTGCTCTATCACGACTGGGAAGCCGAGACCTATGACGACAAATGGTCGATTTCCTATGACGAGCGCTGTATCGACTATGCCCGCGGCCGGTTCGACGCCGCGGTCGGCCCGGCGCCGCTGCCGTACGAGCGTGCGCTGGAACTGGGCTGTGGCACCGGTTTCTTCCTGCTGAACCTCATGCAGGGCGGCATCGCGAAGTCCGGTTCGGTCACCGACCTGTCGCCGGGGATGGTGAAGGTCGCACTGCGCAATGCCGAGAACCTCGGGCTCGATGTCGACGGCCGTGTCGCCGATGCCGAGACCATCCCGTACGAGGACGACACCTTCGATCTCGTCGTCGGCCACGCGGTGCTGCACCACATCCCGGATGTGGAACTGGCGCTCAAGGAGTGCCTGCGTGTGCTGAAGCCGGGCGGACGTTTCGTCTTCGCCGGCGAACCGACCACCGCGGGCAACTTCTACGCTCGCTGGCTCGGCCGCATCACCTGGAAGGCCACCACCACCGTGACCAAGCTGCCCGCACTGTCGGGTTGGCGGCGTCCGCAAGCTGAACTGGACGAGTCCTCGCGCGCCGCGGCGCTGGAGGCGGTCGTCGACCTGCACACCTTCGATCCGAGCGACCTGGAGGCCATGGCCCGGCGTGCCGGTGCGACCGACGTCAAGGCGAGCACCGAGGAATTCGCGGCGGCGCTGTGGGGCTGGCCGGTGCGCACCTTCGAGGCGGCCGTGCCGGACGAGAAACTCACCATGGGCTACCGGATGGCCATGTACCGCGCGTGGCTGCGGCTGAGCTGGTTGGACGAGAACGTCATGCGCCGGGTGGTGCCGCGCCAGTTCTTCTACAACGCCATGATCACCGGCGTGAAGCCGGGCGCCGCCGCCAAGTAGTGGGTTACCGCTTCGGTCGCGAGGATGTCGTCTTCCTCGGCAGTGCGGCGGGTACCGCCGCGCTGACCGAGGTGGACCGGCTGGAGCTGACTCCCGCGACGCACCTGCGCGATTTGGAACGGGTGCGTCGCGAATTCGGCGAGCGGTCGGGGGCTCTCGTCGAAACGGTGCGCCTGCGCCGTCGTGCGGCGGCCAAACTCGTCGATACCGAGCAATGGCTGTTCACCGATGACGCGCTGCAACAGGCGACACCGACGCTGGTCGCCCGCCACCGTGCCACCCGCCTGTCCGGACGCGCCGTACACGATGTGACCTGCTCGATCGGCGCGGAACTCGCCGAGTTGGCCCGCACCTGCCCTTCCGTACTCGGCAGCGACCTCGACGACGTGCGCCTGTCCATGGCCGCACACAATCTCGCCGCATTCCGAAATGTCCTGCTGGCCAAGGCCGATGCCCTTGTCCCGACCAGTACCGGCACCGTAGTCATCGCCGATCCCGCCCGCCGCGCGGACGGCCGCCGCACCCACGATCCGGCCAAACTGCAACCGCCGCTTCCGGATCTGCTTGCCGCTTATCCCGGCCGCGACCTAGCCGTAAAGTGCGCTCCCGGACTGGATTTCGACCGCCTGAACTGGTCGGGCGAGATCGAGGTCGTCTCCCTCGACGGCGCGGTCCGCGAAGCCTGCCTGTGGTCAGCAGGTCTTTGCGACCCCGGCACAACGCGCCGTGCGACAGTCCTCACCTCCCGTGGCGAATCCGCCACCTACACCGACGCCGCCCCCGATGAGATTCCGCAACAGCCCCCCGGCGAGTGGATCATCGACCCCGACGGCGCCATCGTCCGCGCAGGCTTGGTCCGCCACTACGCCGCCGAACACGGTCTCTGGCAACTGGACCCGCAAATCGCCTACCTGACCGGCAACACCGTCCCTCGAGGCGTCCGCGGCTTCCGCATCCTCGACCGTCTCGAATTCCGCGAAAAATCCCTCCGCCAAGAACTGACCCGCCGCAACTGTGGCCCCCTGGAAATCCGCATCCGCGGCCTCGACATAGACCCCGACACCCTCCGCAAACGCCTCAAGCTCCGCGGCACCACCCCCTACACCCTCATCCTCACCCGCCTATCTCGTACCGCCGCCGCCTTCCTCTGCACCTAACCCCCCGGGAATGCACCTCAACCACCGGGAATGCACTTGCGCCACCGATAATGCACTGGCGGCGCCCCCGGTCCCGACGCAGACACGTGGCAATCAAGGCCCCAGAACTGCGCCCGCCCCCACACAGCGCCGTTGCCTTCTCGGCCCGGCCACCCCGTGCTAGCTGCGTCGAGAATGTAATGGGGCCGGGCCACTTCGGTGTTCGCCGCGACCAGCGCCTGGTGATCACGGGACCAGGACCGCGCTGCAACCAAACCGCACGCGACGCCGTCGACTAGCCCGTGGCCCCTCGCGCTCGCCGGCGTCGAGAATGCCACATGCTCTCGACAACCAGCAGCGCCTACCGCTCGGGCTTGAAGGTGAAGACTTCGCCTATCCGGGTCGCAAGGACTACCTCGCCCTTGGGGCCGATGGAGGTGCCGGTGGTGGTGCCCTTCGCGTTCGGGAGGACATCCGAGTCGACGGTTGTGCCGGTTTTGGTGTCGAAGGTGATCAGGTTGATGCCATCGCCGATGGCGGCGGCCGTGTAGCCGGTGTCACCCGCGGTTTGCACGGGGATGCCGCGTAGGGTGAGATCCTTACGTTCCCAAGCGATTTCGGCGGTATCGCCCTTATCGCGCAGTGCGAGCAGGTGGCCGTCGTCGCCCGCCGGGATGATCAGGCCGTCGCTGGAGACCGAAATGCCGCCGCGCGGAGCCCAATCCAGCGGCTGCACCCATTTGGTGCGACCGTCGGCGGCATCGACCGCGATGAGGCGCTTGGAATTGTCGCCGATGTAGACGGTGCGGCCGTCGGCGGACAGCGTCGGACTGGTCGCGCTGCCCTCGGTCAGCAGGTCCGCGCTCCATTCCTGCTGAATCTTATTGTCGGCGTAACGCAATGCGACCAGTGCGGCAACCGGCTTGCCCGGCTTCCACAGCGTGACGAAGAAGCGGCCGCTGGACACCTCGATCGGCGAGATATTGGCGACCGGGCACTGCGGCCCGCCGACCGCGCAGTCGTCCAGACCCTGACCGGATGCGGGGCGGATGAGGTCCGGGTACTCCAGGAAATCGGGGTCGCCGAGCAGTTGGGCGGTGCCGACGACGCGCTCGCCGGTCTGGCGGCTCAGCACATCCATCTGACCGGACTGGGTGACCGTCAGGATGTTCCCGTCACCGGTGAATTGCGCCGAAACCGGCACGCCCGCAACGGGAGTCCGCCAACGCGGCTGTCCGATGGAGTTGAACGCATTGACCCCGCTGTCGTCACCGACGTAGACATTGGTCCCGCTGTCGACCACCGACGGCGCGGAGATCGCATTCGGTCCCAGCGCGTTGCAGAAGCGCTTGCGGCCGGTCGGCATCTGCAGCGAGAGAATGGCGCAGTTGTTGGGGGCCGACGTGGTGAGGAACATTTGCCCGTCCGGGCCGATTGTCAAGGGTTCCTCGATCGGCCCACCGACCGGTCGTGACCAGCTCAGTGATAGCTTCCGCGAGCCGGTGACCGGGCTGACGCCACTGTTGCGGCCGCCGTTGTGCGCGGTGGTCCAGCCTTTGCCGGATCCGACGGTGATGTCGTCGACATCGGTACCGCAGCCCGTCAGTATCAGGGCCCCGATGGCCGCCACCGCACCCAGTCGGGACAGGGTCAGCCCGCGCGCCGGATTGGCCAGTACGCCGCCGCTTCGCACCTGCTGCACTCCTGTCGTCGTGGACGTGACCGAAAGCGTGTCCGCCCCCCGGGTACGTGCACCGCCCAAGTCGGGTTGCCCGCGTGGAGGTTCGCCGCCGTCGGCGGCGCAGCGATCACTGTACGGGAGGGGCTGCCGACGTTGTACGGGTCCCGGCGGTGTTTGTCGACCGGATAAGCTCTAAGCCGTCGCGACCGGGACGGTCGCCATGGAAGGACCACGACAGGAGATGAGTTCGTGACGAGCATGTGGGGCGCACCGTTGCGCTCGCGGTGGCGCGGCTCGCGCCGCCGGGATCCGCAGCAAGCGCGATTTCTGACGCTGGCTTCGCTGCGCTGGGTCCTCGCGAACAAGGCGTACACGCCTTGGTACCTGGTGCGGTACTACCGGCTGTTCAAATTCAAGGCGGCCAACCCGCATATCGTGCTGCGCGGCATGGTCTTCCTCGGCAAGCGCGTCGAAATCCACGCGACCCCTGAACTGGGCCGGATGGAGATCGGACGCTGGGTGCATATCGGCGACGGCAACGCCATTCGCTGCCATGAGGGTTCGCTGCGGATCGGCGACAAGGTCGTCTTCGGCAAGGACAATGTGGTCAACACCTACCTCGATATCGAGATCGGTGAATCCACGCTGGTCGCGGACTGGTGCTACATCTGCGACTTCGATCACCGCATGGACGACATCAATATGCCGATCAAGGATCAGGGCATCGTCAAGAGCCCGGTCCGCATCGGTCCGGACACCTGGATCGCCGCCAAGGTGACCGTGCTGCGCGAAACCCGCGTCGGCCGCGGCTGTGTGCTGGGCGCGCACGCGGTGGTCAAGGGCGAGATTCCGGACTACAGCATTGCCGTCGGGGCACCCGCCAAGGTTGTCAAGAATCGCAAGGCGACTTGGGAGGCCGGAGCCGAGGAGCGCGCCAAATACATTGCCGCGCTGGAAGATATCGAGCGCAAGAAGAACGGCGCCACCCAGTCGGTCTAAATACCATCGAGCCCCGGGATCCGGACTGGACCCGGGGTTCGTGTTATTTCGGACGTCGGGCGTCGGTGCCAGTCGGTACGGTCACGGCATGAACAGGTACGCGGCGCTGTTGCGCGGGATCATGCCGACGAACCCCAATATGAAGGGGGAGAAGCTGCGCGGGGTGTTCGAGGGACTCGGATTCGAGAAGGTCGCCACGGTATTGGCCAGTGGGAATGTGGTATTCCGTACCGCGGACACCGATATCGCGAAGTTGGAAGCCCGCATCCAGGACGCGCTGAACAGCGAACTCGGAATTCCAGGCGGCACCGTCGTGCGCACCTACGACGAACTGCGCGAGCTGCTCGATACTGATCCGTTTCCGGGCCTGACCCACGGTCGCGGCACCTACCTCACCGCGACCTTCCTCAAACAGGCACCGCCGAACGTTGCCGAAGAGCTGCGCGAACACTCCGAACCCGGCGTCCGGATCGTCGGCTACGACGCGGCGGCCCGCGTCGTCCTCGCGGTCATCGACAACACCGAACCGCGCACCCCGAACTTCATGGCCTGGATGGAGAAGACCTACAGCAAGGAGATCACCACCCGCACGTGGCTCACCGTCCAGAAGATCGTCAAGAAGATGGAGAGCTAGCGCTACTTCGGATCCCGCTCGGGGAGGGGGCGTTCGATGATGGTGGGGCGGCCGAGGGGGTTGCGGACGCGGCGTTTGGCCGAGGAGTAGACCAGGGCGGTTTCGGCGGCCACCACATCCCAGGCGAAGTCGGCGGTGAGGCGTTCGCGGGCGGCATAGGCGCGGTCCTGGGCGGCGGCCGGATCGTCGAGGGTGGCGCGCACCGCTTCGACGATGCCGTCCACGTCCGCCGGTTCGAACGACGCGCCGGTGACGCCGTCGATGACGGCCTCGCCGAGACCGCCAGCGGTGGAGGTGATCAGCGGAGTACCGGCGGCGGCGGCTTCGAGTGCGACGATTCCGAAGGGTTCGTAGCGGCTCGGCAGCACGATGGCATCGGCGCCGTGCAACCAGCCGAGCAGTTCCTCGTGATCGAGCTGACCGGCGAAGGTCACCGCCCGCGCGACCCGATGCACCCGGGTGCGTTCGCGCAGCCATTCGAACTGGGTGCCGATACCGGCGACGGTCAGTGTGGTGCCGGGGTGGGCGCGGCGAATGCGTGGCAGCGCGGCGATCGCGTCCTGCACGCCCTTCTCGTACTCGAGTCGACCCACGTAGAGCAGACGCGGCGGGCCGGTACGCGGTGCGCGCGGCCGAAAAGTCCAGGCGCCCACATCGATTCCATTGCGGATCACCGTCATCGGTACCCGCTCGGGCCCATAGAGCCGCTCCACCTCGTTCTGCATGGACGTGGAGCAGGTGATCAGGGCATCCGATTCATTGGCCAGCCACCACTCGACCGAATGCACCTGCTTATTGACCCGACCCGAGACCCACCCGCTGTGCCGCCCTGCCTCGGTGGCGTGGATGGTCGACACCAGCGGCACGTCGTAGTACTCGGCCAGCGCGATCGCCGGATGCGCGACCAGCCAATCGTGTGCGTGCACGACATCCGGGACCCAGCCGTCGCCGATGCCGGGCTTGCCGAGTGCGACACCCGCGCGCACCATGGCGTGGCCCATGGCCAGCGTCCAGGCGAGCATGTCCTCGCCGAAGTCGAAACACGGCGGATCCTCCGCGACCGCGACCACCAGCACGCCCTCGGCGATGAAGGAGTGGGTGGGGTGGGTCACGGAGTCGGTGCCGGAGGGGCGGCGGGCGAGCACGACAACTTCGTGACCGGCCGCGGCCAGTTCGACTGCCAGGTGATGCACATGGCGGCCCAACCCACCGACCACAACCGGTGGGTACTCCCACGACACCATCAAGATCTTCATGAATGTCCTTATCAGGCGGAGTCTCGGTCCGCGATCGCCAGCCGCCGTGCGTCCAAACTCGGGAAGAACCCGTCGGCCGCCCCCCATCCTGCCGCCAACTGGTGTGCTTTGGCGACTTGGCCCGCGCCGACGGCGGCCGCTATTTCCCGCACGGCGTGGGCGTGTCGGTGCGCGCGGTCGCGTGCGTAGCCGGCCGCGGAGTCCTTGCTGACCATGAATGCCCAGTCGCTGGAGACGGTGAGGATGGCCTCGCGCAGCAGCTGATCGGCGACCGGGTCGCGCAGTGCGGGGCCGCCGTCCGCAGCGCGCATTTTGTCGACCGTATCGAGGGTGAGCCGGACTATATCGTCGTTCAGTTCGACCAGGTCTTCGACCTGGTCACCGGCCCACACTCGCCAATCCTTACCCGAACCCCAGGACGAATCGGCCAGCGGCACCGGTTCGCCAACGAACCCACGCGCCCTGGCATCGGCCAGGGTGCCGACCGTGACGCCAGCCTCGGGCAGTGCCCGTAGCACCTTGGCCAGCCACTGTGGGCCCTCATGCCACCAGTGTCCGAACAATTCGGTATCGAATGCGGCGACGACCAGGGCCGGACGTCCGATCCGCGCCGATTCGTCGATCAGTCGTTCGCGCACGGTACGCACGAAATCGTCGACATCGCGAACCACCGCCGCGGCCGCCAGTTCCGGGTCGTACGGGGCCTTGTCCGGACCGGCGATCGTTTTGCCGGTGACGCGGGCGGGCTTGAGACCCGTGGCATGGTCATAGTGATGAAAGTCACGGTAGGCGCTCTGCCCCGGATAGCCGGACTTGGGCGACCAAACCCGGTAGCTCACTTGCAGATCGCGCCCGAAGGCCACCACATCCGATTCCCGGACCGGGCGGCCGAGGGTGGTATCGCCGCGCAAGGCGGGCCCGTCGACCATGAAATGCGTCACACCGGCGGCCGCGTATCCGGTCTCCATGTCGGGGGTGTAGCCGCACTCGGGTGCCCAGATGCCGGTCGGGGTGTGACCCCAACGGTGTCTGGCATCGATCAGACCCTCGCTGAGCTGGAACGCGCGTAACCGCGGGTGCAGCAGGGGCTGGAACGGATGCGCGAGCGGGCCGCCGAGTAGTTCGATGGCCTCGGCGTCGATCAGCTGCCGCCACACCGGCGCCGCGCCATGGCGCCAGTGCAGTTCGAATTCCGCGAGTGCCGCCGCGGCCAGCCGGTGCTCATGTCTGCCGAGCGCGATATTGCCCGCCATCGCGGCTTCGTCGGCGCGCAGCTGCCAATTGCCGAGCCAATGATGCATGCCCGCAAGACAATGTGGATCATCGAGCTGGGCGGCGAGCACCGGTGTGATGCCGAGGCTGAGCAGATGCGAATGACCCTCCGCGGCAAGGGTTCTCAGTACATCGACGACCGGAAGGTAAGAGGCTGCCCAGGATTGGTAGAGCCATTCCTCGCCGACTGGCCAGCGGCCGTGGTGGGCCAGCCAGGGCAGGTGGGAATGCAGGACCAGGGTGAACTGGCCCGGAACTTCTTGTCTACTCAAGGCTTCACCGCGATGGCGACCAGGTCGAGGCTCGCATCGATGTCCTCGGTGCTCAGTGCGAAATCATCGATGGCGACCGCTGCGACATCTGCGGTCAGCTCAGCGGGCCACGGCTGTCCGGCCAGCGCGCGCTCGATCTGTGCATCGATGAACGAACCACCGTGTTTGGCATCCAGCGCCTTCAGCGTCGGCCCGTGGTGCACACCGGTCATGAGCGTGACTCGGAAACCCGCGTCGACGAGCAGTTCGGTGAGTTCGTCGGCATTGAGTTCACGGGTGTGGAACGGGTTGAGCGGGGTATCGCGGCCGGGGGAGAAGGTGATCCGGTTCGGCGTGCTGATCAGCAGCTCGCCGCCGGGACGCAGCACCCGCAGGCACTCCCGGATGAACTGGCCCTGGTCCCAGAGGTGTTCGATCACTTGAAAATTCACCACGACATCGACCGACTCGTCCTCCAACGGCAGCGCGGCGAGATTGCCCTGGATCATCTCCACTCGCGGATAACGCGCGCGCACGTGCTCGACCGCACTGGTGTCGTAGTCGAGACCGATCACTTTGGTGGCCACATCGGCGATCATGTTCGCGCCGTAACCCTCACCGGATCCGGCCTCCAGCACCGTCTTTCCGGCGCATCGCTCGAGCAGGCGCGCATAGACGATCTCGTGCCGACGGAACCAGTAGTTCTCCTCGGCGATGCCGGGTACGGTCCGCTCGCCGGTCAGCGGCAACGGCTCCAAGGCCGACTCGGGAGTAATGCCCGGGGTGGTGCCCACTGCGGCAGGGATCACAGCCTCGCTCATCGCTCCGACGTTACTGGTACGGCGGCCGCACATTATCGCCAGGATCGCTGTTGTGAGAGAGAAGCAACTAAGTTACCCATGGGTAACTTAACGTAGGGTAGTGTCACGCCCTGAGCTACCAACAAGGACGTACGGCGCCGTTCGTGCGACCACCACACCCGTGTAACCAAGAACAGGAGGTCGACGAAGACCGATGCCGAACATCGTCGTACTCATCAAGCAGGTTCCCGACACCTGGTCCGAGCGCAAGCTGACCGACGGTGATTTCACCCTCGATCGCGAAGCCGCCGACGCCGTTCTCGACGAGATCAACGAGCGCGCCGTCGAAGAAGCGCTGCTGATCAAGGAGGCCCAGGGCGGCGAGGTCACCGTGCTGGCCGCCGGTCCGGACCGGGCCACCGAGGCCATCCGCAAGGCGCTGTCCATGGGTGCCGACAAGGCCATCCACATCAACGATCCGGCGATCCACGGCTCCGACGCCGTGCAGACCGCCTGGGTCCTTGCCAGCGCGCTGGGCCAGGTCGAGGGTGTCGAGCTGGTCATCGCGGGCAACGAGGCCACCGACGGTCGTTCCGGTGCGGTCCCCGCGATCATCGCCGAGTACCTGGGCCTGCCGCAGCTGACGCATCTGCGCAAGCTGACCGTCGACGGTGACAAGATCACCGGCGAGCGCGAGACCGACGAGGGTGTGTTCAAGCTGGAGGCCACCCTCCCGGCCATCGTCAGTGTCACCGAGAAGATCAACGAGCCGCGCTTCCCGTCCTTCAAGGGCATCATGGCCGCGAAGAAGAAGGAAGTGCAGACCTTCACGCTGGCCGACCTGGGCGTCGACCCGTCGACCGTCGGTGTCGCCAACGCGGGCACCGCCGTCACCGCGGCCACCCCGAAGCCCCCGCGCACCGCGGGCGAGAAGATCGCGGACGAGGGCGACGGCGGTACCAAGATCGCCGCGTACCTGGTTGGTCAGAAGATCATCTGATCCCGCCCGAGACTGCTTAGGAGAGAACACAAATGGCAGAAGTACTTGTGCTCGTCGAGCACGCCGACGGTGCGATCAAGAAGGTCAGCACCGAACTGCTCACCGCCGCGAGCACACTCGGTGAGCCCGCCGCCGTCGTGACCGGCCCGGCCGGTACCGGTGAGAAGCTGGCCGACGCGCTGGCCGCCGCGGGCGCCGCGAAGATCTACATCGCCGAATCCGACGATGTCGAGAACTTCCTGGTCACCCCGAAGGTCGATGTGCTCGCGGGTCTGGTCGAGTCGATTTCCCCGGCCGCCGTGATCGTCGCCGCCACCGCCGAGGGCAAGGAGGTGTCGGGCCGCCTCGCCGCGCGCATCGGCTCCGGCCTGCTCGTCGATGTCATCGACGTCAAGTCCGACGGTTCGGTCGTGCACTCCATCTTCGGTGGCGCGTTCACCGTCGACGCCAAGGCCACCGGCGATGTGCCGGTGATCTCGGTGCGCCCGGGCGCCGTCGAGGCCACCGCCTCGGCCGGTGCGGGTGAGAAGGTGACCGTCGAGGTACCCGCACAAGAAGAGGGCGTCGTGAAGGTGACCTCGCGCGAGCCGATCATCGGTGGCGACCGTCCGGAGCTCACCGAGGCGAGCATCGTCGTCTCCGGTGGTCGCGGTGTCGGTTCCGCCGACAACTTCGCGGTCGTCGAGGCGCTGGCCGATTCGCTCGGCGCCGCCGTCGGCGCCTCGCGGGCCGCGGTCGACTCCGGCTACTACCCGGGCCAGTTCCAGGTCGGGCAGACCGGTAAGACGGTCTCCCCGCAGCTCTACATCGCCCTCGGCATCTCCGGTGCCATCCAGCATCGCGCCGGTATGCAGACCTCGAAGACCATCGTCGCGGTCAACAAGGACGAAGAGGCCCCGATCTTCGAGATCGCCGACTACGGCATCGTCGGCGACCTGTTCAATGTCGCCCCGCAGCTGACCGAGGCTGTGAAGGCGCACAAGGGCTAGTCCGCGTCCCCGAATATTCAGGCGGATCGGTCAGACCCGGGGTGAGTTGTGTTTCCGGCCTGCGGGATCTCGGTTAGCTGGGTCAGCCCGTCCCCGGTGAGTTACCCCTGACTCGCCAAATCTGTTGTTGCGTAATGCGGCAACAGGTTTGGCGAGTCTTTGCGTTTCTGGGGAAACTCGCGACCACGTCCAGGTGGGATAACCTGCGGTTATGGCTGTTCCTACGACTCGGATGCTGGTGCTCGCCGTGGTGCGGCTGCTTGCGCCGGTGCACGGTTATGACGTTCGGCGCGAGTTGTTGTCGTGGCGGGCGGACAATTGGGCGAATGTGAAGCCGGGCTCGGTGTACGGCGCGCTGAATACCTTGCAGCGCGACGGGCTCATCGCGGTGGAGGGCGTCGGACAGGACGGTGCGCGACCGGAGCGCACGACCTATCGGCTCACCGCCGAGGGGGAGAAGGTTTTTGCCCAGATGTTGCGCGAAGCCCTGTGGGATGCCGAGCAGCCGAAGCATCCGTACGCCGCGGCGGTCGCGCTACTGCCGCAGGCACCTCGGGACGAGGTCATCGCCGCGCTGCGCAGTCGGATCAAGAAATTCGAGGCCGAACTCGATCAGTTCGATCGCGAGGAGCGTCGCGTGATGGCCGGTAGCGGCGATCCAGCGGAGACCGAACCGCATCATGTCGCCGACGCGATCCGGTTGGCCTCCGAGCATGTCCGTGCCGATCTGCGCTGGTCGCAGAAAACATTGGAGCGTATCGAAAGTGGCGAGTTGGAGATCTGGGATCGGTTCCCGACGCGGCTGGACGGCCGCAGTGCGATCATCGACTGATCAAGACTGAATAGTAAAGCTTGACTATTTGATCGATCGTTTCTACCGTTGTTCGGGTGGAAACGATCGATTCGGTTCGCGATCGCACCCGCACCTCGGTGATCCGGGTGCGCGGGCTGGCGCGGACGTTCGAAACCAAAACCGGCCCCGTCCAAGCGGTTACGGGCGTCGACTTCGATGTGTACGACGGTGAGATCCTCGGTCTGCTCGGCCCCAACGGCGCGGGTAAGACCACGACGCTGCGAATGCTCAGCACCCTGATCGCCCCGACCGAGGGTGAGGCGGTCATCTCCGACGCTGATCTACGGGCCGAACAGCGGACCGTGCGTTCGCGCATCGGTTACGTCGCCCAAGGCGGAATGACCAATGACGATGCGCTGGTCATCGATGAATTGGTGCTGCAGGCAAGGCTTTTCGGGCTGAGCAAGGCGCAGGCGGGCCGCAATGCCGAAGAACTGCTCGTCGCGCTCGACCTGGACGGACTCGGCAGGCGCAAATGCAATCAGCTCTCCGGCGGTCAGCGCCGCCGTGTCGATATCGCGCTCGGGCTGGTGCACGGCCCGAGACTGATCTATCTCGACGAGCCGACCAGCGGCCTGGATCCGCAGAGCCGCGCGAATCTGTGGAAGCACATCCGGCGCCTGCGCGAGCAGGGCACCACGGTCGTGCTCACCACTCACTATCTGGACGAGGCCGACGCACTATGTGATCGCCTGCTGATCATGGACCACGGCGGCATCGTCGCCGAGGGTTCGCCCGATGAACTCAAGCGCCGCATCTCCGGTGACGTGGTGAGCTTCGAAATCGATGACGACCACGTGGATCTCGCGATCCAGGTCGCCCGATCGGTGCTCGAAGTGCGTTCGCTGGTGCGCTCGGAAGATACGGGTGCGGACCGGATCGGCGCGACGCTGGTGCATCTCACCGTGGATCGCGGCGACGCCGCGGTCGTACCTCTGTTGCGTGCCATGGACGAGCGCGGTCTCGCACCGGGTGCGCTCACTGTCAAACGTCCCAGCCTCGATGATGTCTTCCTCACCATCACGGGGCGTTCGCTGCGGGAGGCGAGTCACTCATGAGGTTCATGCGCGAGACCGGACTGATCTTCTGGTCCCAACTGCGGAGCAATCTGCGAAATCCGGTGTGGGTCTTGATCGGGCTTTCCCAGCCGGTGCTGTACCTGGTGCTATTCGGGCCGTTGGTCAAGGGCATCGCGCCGGCGCTCGGCACGGATGCCGATCCGTGGAAGCTGCTCACGCCCGCGCTGGTCATTCAGACCGGACTGTTCGGCGCCATCTATGTCGGATTCAGCATTGTGGCGGAATTGCGCGCGGGGGTGGTCGAACGACAGCGGGTCACGCCCGCGAGCCGGGGCGCACTGCTGACCGGACGCGTGCTCAAAGACATGGTCGTGCTGGTGGTGCAGGCTCTGGTGCTCGTCGGAGTTGCCATGGCTGCCTTCGGGGTACGACCGGATCCACTCGGCGTTGTGCTGTCGGTCCTGTTGATCGCGGTAATGGCAGCCGGTTTGGCGGCCGCGTCCTATGCGCTGGGTTTGTGGGCCAAATCCGAGGATGTGCTGGCCTCGGTGCTCAATAGTCTCGCGGTGCCGCTGATGCTGCTGTCCGGGATTCTGCTGCCGTTGAGCGTCGGGCCGAGCTGGTTGCGCACGATCGGGAAGGTGAATCCGTTCTCGCACACCGTCGATGCGGCCAGGGCACTGTTCCGCGGTGACTTCGGCGCATCCGAGGTGTACCTCGGGACCGGGCTCACACTGGCCGTCGCCGCGGTGGCGATGGTGATCGGGGCGCGCGGTTTCACCCGCGAGAACGCCTGACACCGATGTCGCTGAGATCTGCTCGGTGACGGCGGATCTCAGCGGCGGTGCAGCCCCGCCAGCAGCGTAGTGAGGATCGGGGAGCGGCGGGCATCGCTGCGCAGGACCGCGGAGACCGGAATGCGTAGTCGGTGCTCGGCGAGGTGCAGCACGACCAGGCCCTCGGTCGGACTGTCGGCGTAGAGCACGGTCCAGGCGTCCGGGCGATTGATCAGTTCCATGGTCGCGGTGTGGTCCGGTGGAATCGGTGGACCGAAGGTGGGGCCCGCGGCTAGATCGGCGAAGGCGGCCCGAATCACATTGTGCAGCAGGACCTGTTCCTGCTCGGGCGGGAGCAGCAGCGGATACGGGCTCAGATCCGCCAGCGTCACCTGATCACGCGGGGCCAGCGGATGGGCGGCGGAAGTCGCGATGACGAGGTCCTCGATCCACAGCATCTCGACCGCCAGACCCGGCTCGTCGACACTGCCGCGGATGAGCGCGAGATCGCAGTCGCCGTCGGCTACCGCGGTGATCCGCTGCCGGAACGGTTTGATGACGAATTCGATCTCGGCATCCGGATGCGCGGCGCGCGCCCCGGCGATCGCGGACAGCGATCGGGTGGCGAAGGACATATTGGCGGCCAGCCGGATGCGGTGACCGGAGGTGCGCACGGTGGCGCGGATGGCCGACTCCAGACTGAGCATCTGTTTAGCCAGGGGAAGTAGCCGCATGGTCGCGTCGGTCGGCACAACGGCCCTGGTAGAGCGCTCGAACAAGGTTACGCCGAGGTCACGCTCCAGCCGGGCGATCTGATGGCTGATCGCCGATTGGGAGATGTAGCAGCGGGCCGCGGCCCTGCTGAAACTCAGCTCCTCGCACACCGCGACGAAGTAGGTGAGCTGGCGAAGCTCCACTTGATCTCCAATTCATGAGCAATCCAGATAAGAGTCATATCTATTATGCGCCTGAACACCTGAAATATCTGCGGATCGAATGACGGTTGGTAATGAGAGAAGGAGGCTGTCATGGAACACGCAGATGTTGTCATCGTTGGATCGGGATTCGGGGGGCTTGCCGCCGCTAAGCAGTTGGCCAAATCGGGCATTAGTTACGTTCTTATCTCGAGCACTCCGGAGCATCTCTTCCAACCGTTGCTCTACCAGGTCGCGACAGGTGTGCTGGCCTCGCACGAGATCGCTCCGCCGATCGCCTCGGTGCTGCGTAGGCATAAAGAGGCCGATGTCCGGCTCGGCAAGGTCGTCGCCATCGACGCCGACAACGCGGTGCTCACCTATGAGCACGACGGCGCGCGCACCCAGATCCGGTACGGCTCACTGATCGCCGCCACCGGCGCCTCGCAGTCGTACTTCGGCCGCGATGACTTCGCGGACAAGACGTTTTCGCTCAAGACCATCGACGATGCGAAGTTGCTGCGCGCACAGATCGAACGGGTCTTCACCGAGGCCGAGGACGCGGATGCGGAGACCCGCAAGCGACTGCTGAGCTTTGTGGTGGTCGGCGCGGGCGCGACCGGTGTCGAAGTTGCCGGTCAGCTGAAGGAACTCGCGAAACGGCATTACCACCAAGAGGTTTCGGTGACCCTGGTCGAGGGTGCGGGCGAGGTGCTGCCGCCCTTCGGTGGCGGACTCTCGGAATATGCGAAGGCGTCGCTGACCAAGAGCGGCGTCGAGGTGCTGCTCGGCACGTTCGTGACCGATATCGAATACGGCAAGGTGACCGTCAAGGATAAGCAGGGCCATGAGCGCCGTATCGCTGCCGAGACGGTGGTCTGGTCGGCGGGTGTGCAGGCCGGCGGATTCGCGCGGATCCTGGCCGAAGCCACCGGCTGCGAAACCGACCGGGCCGGAAGGCTTTTGATCAACCCGGATCTGACCGTCGGCGGACATGCCGATATCTACGCGATCGGCGATATGACCTCGCTCAACGGCTATCCGGGCCAGTCGCCGGTCGCCATGCAGGAGGGCAGGCACGCCGCCGACATCATTCGCCGCAAGCAGCTCCCCGGCACCCCGTTCAAGTACTGGGACAAGGGCAGCATGGCGGTGATCAGCCGGTTCAGCGCGGTGGTGAAACTCAACGAGCACATCACCTTCCGCGGCGTCATCGCCTGGACCATGTGGCTCGCGGTGCATCTGCTCTACCTGGTCGGGTTCCGCAACCGCTTCGCCGCCGTGGCCTCGTGGCTGGTCGCCTTCATCGGCACGGGTCGTCCCGGTTTTGACGAGGTGGACGCGGCCCGAGAGCCCGAACGTCTGCCGGAGCGCGATGCCGCTTGATCCACTCCGACATCGCGTCGGGTCGATGTGACCCGACGCGGTCCCGCATCTTCGGGTGGTCGCCACCGCAACGACTGATTTCCTGAGGCGCACCTGAGTCTGCCCTGAAGACGCGGGGAGGCGGCCAAGCTCATCATCTCGTTCACCGAACCGGCATCGCGGCGACACTTCGAGGTTGCTCCTGCGCAGTTTCGGGCTGGCTTCATCACGGATATGACTATTTCGTCCGTGTTGACAGCCCCGGCTCGACCGACGGACTCCGGGGCGGAACGGTCTCGGTATTCGCTGGTCGTCTCATCCGATTCGGCGCACCGGCTGGCCGCGCAGCGCCTGCGCTACGGCGTGTTCGCCAGTGAGCCCGGCTTCCACATTCCCGATAACGGAACGGGTCTGGACGCCGACCGTTTCGACGAGCACTGCGATCACCTGCTGGTCCGCGACGATCGGACCGAGAAATTCGTCGGCTGCTACCGAATGCTGCCGCCGGACAAGGTGACTGCCGCGGGCGGTTACTACACGGCCACCGAATTCGATCTGGCCCAACTGGATCCGCAGGGAAACCGGATCGTGGAAATGGGCCGTGCGTGCGTGGTGCCCGACCACCGCAACGGCTCGGTGCTGACCCTCATGTGGGCGGGCATCCTGCACTACATCCAGCTCACCGGATACGAGTGGGTGATGGGCTGCGTATCGGTGCCTATGCAGGACACCCCCGCCGATCCGGTCGGTGTGAATGTGCGCGGGGTGCGCGATATGCTGCTCGGCCGTCACGGATCCGATCCCGAGCGGCGGGTACATCCGCACCGCCCGGTGGTCGTCGACGGGCTGACGCTGGACGAGATGACACCGCCCGCGCGCCCGAAGCTGCCCCCGCTGCTGCGCGGCTACCTGCGCCTGGGCGCGGAGATCTGCGGTGAACCCGCGCACGATCCGGACTTCGCGGTCGCCGATTTCGTCGCACTGCTCGGCCTGGACACGATCAACACCCGCTACCTCAACCGATTACAAGACGCGGCCAATGCACTCGACGGGGGACGGTGAGTCAGATGGTGTTCGACGCGCCGCCCGCGCAGCGCACCGCGCATTCCTGGATGCCGTCGAGCCCGTGTGGGCCCGGCTGTATCGATTCCGTCGACGAGATCGGCACCGCACGGGTGATCGGCCGACTATTCGGTGTGGTCGGGTTGTTGGTCAGCTTTCCGGTTGTCAATGTCGTGACGCCGCGCGGTCGGCGCGAACAGTTGCAGCGGCGGTATGCGCGAACTGTTTTGAGCTGTCTCGGGATTCGGTTGCGCGTTGTCGACAACCGAGCCGATGCGGGGGATACGGCCGATGCCCGCTTCGGCGATTCGGGTGCCGGGTTGCTGATCGTGGCCGGACATATCGGCTGGACCGATGTGGTCGTCCTGGCCGCGGTGCAGCCACTTGGTTTCGTGGCCCGCGCCGATATGGTCGACTGGCCGCTACTCGGTGGACTGGCCAAACTGATGCGGGTCATTCCGATCGAGCGCGAACGGCTGCGCGAATTGCCCGGTGTGGTGGCGCGTCTGGGCGAGCGGCTGGCGGCGGGGGATCGAGTCGCGGTCTTCCCGGAGGGCACCACCTGGTGTGGCCGCGCCTACGGCACGATGCGGCCCGCGCTCTTCCAAGCGGCGGTGGACACCGGAACATCGGTGCAGCCGGTGCGGCTGCGGTATCTGGACGCACACGGCACTCGGTCGACCGTTCCCGGATTCGTTGGTGACGACAGCTTCGGCACTTCGGCGAGGCGGGTGCTGCGCTCGCGCGGCATGGTGGCCGAGGTGGTGCTCGAACCGGTGGAGTATCCCGGACTCGATCGTCGTGATCTGGCTCATCGGTGTGAACAAGCGGTGCGCGGTGCCGATCTGTCGCGCCACGGCGCCATCGAGGCCTCGGATTGGATCGAGGCGACGGCGACCCGCGTACAGGATCCGGAATCGGCCGATGCGCAGCCACAACGGCCGTCGCGGCGGTTGCGACCGTTCCGGCGCAGGGGCTCCGGACACCGGGTCGCGGTGTCGACAGACTGATCCGTCCGGCTGGCGATGCCGACATGACCCGTGGCACGGCCGCGCCCGTGCAGGTGAAGCACAGCTCGCGAACGAGTTGATCCGCGACCGCAGCGTGGTGGCTGCGGATTTGCTGGCCGGGGTGTCGGAGGGTCGGGTACGTTGAGCCAAGGCGAGAACGGCGATGCCCGTGCACGGGCGGATTCATCGAGCGAACTCGGCGGGCGATCGGCGGCACCTTCGCAGCGGGAGCGGCGCTATGGATCTGAATACGATCACCGATATTGTTCGGCGTCCTTCCGAGCAACCGGGCGCGGACTGGCGCGACGGCGATGCGTGGCTGGCCGGGGGGACGTGGTTGTTCTCGACCGAGCAGCCGGAACTGCGCCGTCTCGTCGATATCACCGCACTCGGCTGGGACAGTCTGGTGCCGAGTCCCTCGGGACTGGAGATCGGCGCGACATGCACCGTCCGCGAGCTGAATGCTTTTGCGCCGCCGCGTGATTGGCTCGCCGGGACGCTGTTCTCCACGTGTTGCGATGCGTTTCTGTCCTCGTTCAAGGTCTGGAATGCGGCGACGGTCGGCGGCAATATCTGCATGTCGCTGCCAGCGGGGCCGATGATCACGCTGACGGTCGCACTGGACGCCACGTACACCGTGTGGGCCACCGACGGCTCCGAACGCACCATCGATGCGGGCGACTTCGTCATCGGTGACCACCGAAACATCCTCGGCCCCGGCGAGATCCTGCGCCGCATCGATATCCCGGTGACCGGACTTCACAAGCGGTGTACGCACCGGCGGTTCAGCCTGACGCGCCTTGGCCGCTCGACGCTGTTCCTGATCGCCACCCAATCGCCGGAGTCCCGGGACCTGCAGCTCACCATCACCGCGGGCACCACCCGCCCGGTGCGCTTGGCGTTCGACACCATGCCCGACGCCGAGACGCTGCGCGAGCGCGTCGACGCCATCCCCGAAGACCTGTGGTTCAGCGACCCGAACGGCACACCCGAGCACCGTCATCACCTCACCAGGTACTTCGCCGAGGAGATCCGCGTCGAACTCACCGAAGGCGGTCGGCCGTGACGTACACCGTGAACGCGAACACCTTCGACGCCGAGCCCAATCCGGGTCAATGCCTGCGCACATTCCTGCGCTCGCTCGGCTTCCACGGTGCCAAGAAGGGGTGCGACGCGGGCGATTGCGGTGCATGCACGGTATGGCTGGACGGTGCGCCCGTGCACAGCTGCATCACGCCCGCGTTCCGTGCCGATGGACGTGCGGTCACCACCATCGAGGGCCTCGGTTCGCCCGAAGATATGCACCCGATGCAGCGGCAGTTCCGCGACGCTCCCGGCTTCCAATGCGGCTTCTGCACCGCTGGCATGATCATGACCGCGGTGGCGCTCACCGACGCCCAGCGGGAAGACCTCTCGCGCGCGCTGAAGGGCAACCTCTGCCGCTGCACCGGCTACCGGGCGATCGAAGACGCGATGCACGGTGTCGCCGAGATCGAAGTCGCTCAGCCGGGCCGGGTCGTCGGGACCAGCGTCGGCGCTCCGGCGGGCACCGAGGTGGTGACCGGTAGCGCCGAATTCACCATGGACACCGTGATCGACGGCATGTTGCACCTGAAGCTGCTGCGCTCTCCGCACGCCCATGCCCGCATCGTGTCGATCGATAAGACCGCGGCGCTCGCGGTTCCCGGCGTGCATCGCGTCTACACCTGGGAAGACGTGCCGCGCAAGCACTTCACGACCGCCATTCACACCGATCACCTCGTCGATCCCAGCGACACCTACATCCTCGACGACGTGGTGCGCTTCGTCGGTCAGCGCGTGGTCGCGGTGTTGGCCGACACCGTGGGAGCTGCCGAGCAGGGCTGCCGCGAGGTGGTCGTCGAGTACGAGGTGTTGCCCGCGGTTTTCGATCCGGAAGCGGCCATGGCCGACGGCGCTCCGCAATTGCACGGTTCCCAAGATCCGTTCGTGCGCGATCCCGAGCACAACATTCTGCTCGAGATCCACGGGGATATCGGTGATGTCGCGGCGGGTTTCGCCGAGGCCGATGTTGTCCATGAGGGCACCTACTACTCGCCGCCCGTGCAGCATGCGCATCTCGAGACGCACGGATCGATCGCGTGGATGCAGGACGGTCGCCTGCATGTACGCACCAGCTCACAATCGCCCTCGATCGCCAAGAACAAGCTCGGCTATCTGTTCGACCTGCGTCCCGATCAGCTGCGCGTGTTCTGCAAGCGGGTCGGCGGCGCTTTCGGCGGTAAGCAAGAGGTCATCACCGAGGACTTGGTTGCCTTGGCCACGTTGGATACCGGGCGGCCGGTCTGTTTTGAGTTCACGCGCGAGGAGGAGTTCACGACAGCATCACCGCGGCACCCGATGTCGCTGACAGTGAAGCTGGGCGCACGGTCCGACGGCACGCTCACCGCGATCCAGGTCCGCAATGTGTCCAATACCGGCGCCTACGGCAACCACGGCGGCGAGACGCTGTTCGCCGGTGGGACGGCCGTCGCGGCCTACCGCTGTCCCAGCAAGAGGTTCGACGCATATTCCGTCTATACGAACAACGTGCCGGGTGGCGCGCTGCGCGGCTACGGCATGACCCAGCCCGCCTTCGCGATGGAGTCGGCCATGCACGAGCTGGCGGTGGCGCTCGATATGGATCCGCTCGAGCTGCGGCGGCGCAATATCGTGCGTCCCGGTGATGCTCTCGTCGCATTCGACGACGGTCCGGACGATGTCATGTTCCGCGAGGACGGCCTCGTCGAATGCATCGATCTCGTCGATGACGCGTTGCGGCGCAACACCGTCGAGCCGCCACCGAGTATCGATTGGCTCATCGGTACCGGCACCGCCAGCTCGCTGCACGAAACCGCGCCCCCGACCGACCACCTCTCCGAGGCCTGGCTGACCCTCGGTGACGACGGTAGCTACGAACTCGCCGTCGGTACCGTCGAATTCGGCGAGGGCACCTCGACCGCCCACGTGCAGATCGCCGCCGACCGGCTCGGCACGACGCCGTCACGGGTGCGGCTCATCCAATCCGATACCGACCGAACGGGATTCGACACCGGCGCGTTCGCCAGCGCGGGTCTCTTCGTCGCCGGGAACGCCGTGCTGCGAGCAGCGGAGGCTCTGCGCGATCGCATTCTGTTCTTGGCGGCCGAACACACGCGAGTCGATATCGCTTCGTGCGCGATGGACGACAACGGTGTCATCTGCGGTGACAGCCACCTATCCCTGTCGGAACTGATCGAGGTGGCGCACCGCCGCGGCATCCGATTGACCGAGGCGCGCAAGGCTTTCGGGTCGCCGCGCAGTGTCATCTTCAACACGCACGGCTTTCGGATCGCGGTGCACCGGATGACTGGTGAGATCCGCATCCTCTACAGCGTGCACGCCACCGACGCCGGAGTCCTCATCAACCCGGCGCAGGTGCGGGGCCAGATCGAGGGCGGCGTCGCACAGGGCATCGGCTTCGTGCTGACCGAGAACTTCCACGTCGACGCGAACGGCGCGATGGTCAACCCGAACCTGCGCAACTACCGCATCCCGACCTATGCCGATATTCCCCGCATCGAAGTACTGACGGTGGACTCCGCAGATTCCGTCGGTGCGATGCACTCGAAAGGTATTGCGGAGTGCTGCATCAACCCGGTCGCGCCCGCGCTGGCCAATGCGCTAGAGGACGCGACGGGCGTCCGATTCCGCGCGCTGCCGCTCACACCCGAGCGCATCTATCGGCGTCTCATATCGGTTCCGGCTCGAAAGCGGTGAGGAGACCGCGATGGGAGCCGGGAAACTCACCGACAGCGCGGCGACGGTCATCATCGGCCAGAAGGTGCGCCCGGGTTTCGAGAAGGCCTTCAAGTCCTGGCAGGAGGACCTGAACGCCGCGGCGTCGGGCTATCCGGGATTCGTCGGCGCCGAGATCGCCGCCCCCACCGCGGTGCAGCCCGAATGGGTGGTGGTCTACCGCTTCGACTCCGTCGGTCATCTACAGGATTGGATAAACAGCGCAACCCGTCAGGAATTCTTGGACAGCGGGCAGCAATACTTCGACGGCCCCGCCACCCAGCAGGTCATCGGCGGCGGCACGCGACCCTCAGATCCCCTCGTGACGGTCGTGGTCACCCATCGTGTGACGCCCGAGAGCGTCGCGGATTTCCTTGCGTGGCAAGCGGATATGAGTCGTGAGGAGGCGAAATTCGAAGGCTTCCGCGGCACCGAGCTCTTCCGTCCCATCGAGGGTGTGCAGGACGAGTGGACGGCGCTCTATCGCTTTGACACCGCGGCGAATCTGGCCACCTGGCTCACCTCGAAGCGGCGTCAGGAACTCCTCGCCGAGGGCAGGAAGTTCAGCGATTTCGAGTTGCGCACTATCGATAACTCGTTCGGCAGCTGGTTCGCCTTCGATGAGGACGGCAACGAGACTCCGTCGGATACCAAGACGGCAATCGCGGTATGGGTGGGCCTCTATCCGACCGTGGTGCTGCTGACCCTCGCCCTGGCGCCCTTGCAGATGCCGCTGTGGCTGGGGTTGCTGATCGGCAACCTGCTGTCCAGTTTCGTGATGAGCTACGTCACGATGCCGTACTACGTGAATCGGCTGCTGCGGCGGTGGCTGCGCCCGCCCCCGGATATCCCGGCGGCGAAAACGAACCTCCATGGCATTGCCATCGTCGTCGCGGTCATGCTGGCCTGGGTCGTCATCTTCTACGTGGCCACGACCAAGCTCTGGTCGTTGCCCTAACGGCCACCCAGCGGTGTGGGTCCCGTCGGTTCGGGGATTGTGCTCACTGGCTTCGGTGTCAGGGCTGTGGCATGCGGGTCGGCCAGGTCCGGTCCGAACTTGCGGACCTGGAAGGCGTTCATCGCCGCGGCTGGTGCATGTCGGGTCAGGATCGCGGCCACCGTCGGAGCCACGTAGGCAGGGATACTGCCAGCCGCGCATCGGAGTACGCACTCGTTACGGGCGACGGGGCCGCCGCGGGTCGGTATAGGTATCACACCGGGCTCACCAAACGTCGCCCGGTCTCGAGTCTCGGGCGCAACGCGGTCCGCGGGGGCCGGTGATCGTCCGGTGGCGTTCGGCCTGTCAGGCGCGGTCGTGGAGAGTGACCTGGTAGCCGTCGGGGTCGGCGAAGGTGAAGGTCCGACCGAAGGGGCCGTCGATCGGTGCGGAGACGATGGTGTGACCGTCGGCGACCAGAGCATCGTGAATGGCCTGGACGTCTGTGGCGTGGAGCCAGATCGCGGCACCGATGCCGGGCTGAGCAACGGATGCGAGATCGGTGCCGGGAACGACGTCGCGGAGTGCGAACGCGATCGGCTTCGTCTCGAAGACGACGGCGTGCGGAGGTCCGGTCTGCGAGCGGACGAGGCCGAGGTACTGCTCGTAAAACGCCTGCGAAGCGTCGAGGTCGCGCGCTTGGAGCGAGATGAAGTCGGGGCCGGTGGCGGGCATGATGATGCTCCTTCTGTTCGTGTCAGTCTTCTGACACGGCTCAATCTATGTCAGAATGCTGACATGAGTCAAGACGGTGTCGGCGTCGACCTGGAGACGTCACTGGGCTACCTGCTGAAAGAGGCGTCGAGCGCCCTGCGTGCAGCCATGGAGGAGGTGCTGCGGCCGCTCGGGATGAGCGTGACGCACTACTCCTGCCTCGAGCTGCTGGCTCAACGACCGGGCTTGTCGAACTCCGAGCTCGCGCGGGGCGCGTTCGTGACACGGCAGACGATGAACGTGCTGCTCCAGGCCCTGGAACGAGACGGCTACGTGACCAGGCCCGCGGAGGCACCCGTCGGGAAGGTTCTTCCCACGCGGCTCACGCCTCGCGGCCGACGGAGCCTCGAGAAGGCGACCGTAGCGGTCCGGTCCGTCGAGGTCAGATTGCTGGCGGGGATGACCGAGACCGAGCAGGCAGACGCGTTCCGGATCCTGCGGAGCATGATCCATTCCCTGCGTGATGGCAACGACGGTGCATAGCTCGTTCCCCGGCGCACGTCTCGCCGCGAACAACACCACCACCTTGGACGTCTACACGCACTGGTAGACGGACAGCAGGCGGGGGCGTTGATGCTGGGAGAGCCATTGGCGCGGGGGGTTGCGGGAATACCGTCGCGCCCGGCTCGGCTTGCATGGGGTGGGTGAATCGTAGACAGATCGTAGACAGCGGCGGGATACCCCGAAGATATGCAGGTCAACGGTGGGATAAGGTTTGTAGGTCATGAAGTCGGCTTTTGCGGGTTCGGTCCATGGGGCGCCCCGGACGGTCTACCTCGATCATGCGGCGACCACTCCGATGGTGCCTGCCGCGATCGAGGCGATGACGGCCGCGCTCGCGATGACAGGCAATGCCTCGTCGCTGCACGGTTCCGGGCGTGCGGCCCGGCGGATGCTGGAGGAGGCGCGCGAGTCGATCGCCGCCGATCTGGGCGCCAGGCCGTCGGAGGTGATATTCACCTCGGGCGGGACCGAGAGCGACAATCTGGCGATCAAGGGCATCTACTGGGCCCGTCGCGATGCCGAACCGCGCCGCACCAGGATTATCGCGGGTTCGACCGAACATCATGCCGTCATCGATACCGTCGAGTGGCTCGAGCAGCACGAGGGCGCGCAGGTGACTTGGCTGCCGGTCGACTCCGACGGTGTGGTGTCGCCGCGGGTGCTGCGCGCGGCGCTGGCCGAACACGTCGACGAGGTCGCGCTGGTCAGCATCATGTGGGCCAATAATGAGGTCGGCACTATCGCGCCGATCGTCGAATTGGCCGCGGTGGCACAGGAATTCGGCGTGCCGATGCACAGTGACGCGATCCAGGCGGCCGCGCAGCTGCCGATCGATTTCGCGGCCAGTGGGCTTTCGGCGGCGAGTTTCGCCGGGCACAAGGTCGGTGGCCCGCATGGTGTCGGCGTGCTGCTGCTCGGCAGGCAGGTACCGTGTGTGCCACTGATGCACGGCGGCGGGCACGAGCGCGATCTGCGGTCCGGGACTTCGGATACCGCCGCCGCCGTCGGGCTGGCGACGGCACTGAACTACACCGTGAACGAGTTGCCCATGCGTACAAAGGAATTGATCGCGCTACGGGACGAATTGATCAAGGGTATCCGCGATACCGTTCCGGATGCGGTGCTCAGCGGTCCCGACGGAGAGCGACGCTTGCCGGGCAATGTGCACTTCACTTTCCCTGGCTGCGAAGGGGATTCGCTGCTGATGCTGCTGGACGCGGCCGGGATCGAATGCTCTACCGGGTCTGCTTGCAATGCGGGTGTGGCCACCCCGAGTCATGTGCTGATCGCCATGGGCATGCAGCCGTGGCAGGCTCGCGGATCATTGCGATTTTCATTGGGGCACACCTCGACTCACGCCGATGTGGACGCGGTGCTGAATGTCTTGCCCCAGATTGTGGAAAGGGCCATGGCCGCGGGTCTGGCCGGTGCGAAGGGAGGTGTCTGATGCGAGTACTCGCCGCGATGAGTGGTGGTGTGGATTCGGCCGTGGCGGCGGCACGAGCCGTCGACGCTGGTCATGAGGTGGTCGGCGTACACCTGGCGTTGTCCGCGACACCGGGCACCCTGCGCACCGGTTCGCGCGGTTGCTGCTCGAAGGAGGACGCGGGCGACGCCCGGCGAGCCGCCGACGTGCTCGGAATTCCCTTCTATGTCTGGGATTTCGCGGACCGTTTCAAGGAAGACGTGATCGACGATTTCGTCGCCGCCTACGCTGCCGGGGAGACACCCAACCCGTGCCTGCGCTGCAACGAGAAGATCAAGTTCTCCGCCCTCGCCGATCGCGCGGTGGCCCTCGGCTTCGACGCCGTGGTCACCGGCCACTACGCGCGGCTCGAGGACGGTGTGCTGCGTCGTGCCGTCGACGCCGACAAGGACCAGTCCTATGTGCTCGCGGTGCTGACCGCACAGCAGTTGTCGCGGGCCATGTTCCCGGTGGGTGACACCCCGAAGCCGCAGATCCGCGCCGAAGCCGCCGAGCGTGGGCTCGCGGTGGCGAATAAGCCCGACAGCCACGACATCTGCTTCATCCCCTCCGGCGACACCAGGGCCTTCCTCGGCGCGAAGATCGGCATCCGGCCCGGCGCGGTCGTCGATGCCGACGGGCAGGTGCTCGCGAATCACGAAGGCGTGCACGGATTTACGATCGGTCAGCGCAAGGGTCTCGGACTGCCCGGACCGGCCGCCGACGGTAAGCCGCGCTATGTCACCGAGATCGATCCCGACTCCGGCACCGTGCGCGTGGGCTCGGCCGAGGATCTGCAGGTGTGGACCGTCCAGGCCGAGCGCGCCATCTGGACTTCCGGTGCGGCGCCCGAGGGGCCGATCGAGTGTGTGGCGCAGGTGCGCGCGCACGGCGGCACCGCACCGGCCGTAGCCGAGGCGGTCGGCGACGGGCTCATCGTGCGACTGCGCGAGCCGCTGACCGGTGTTGCCCGCGGCCAAGCCGTCGTGGTGTATCGCCAGGATGCGTTGGGCGATCAGGTGATCGGCAGCGGCACCATCACAGACACCGCGCGTGATGCGTCGGAATCTGTGAGTAGCGCGGGCGCGAGCACAAGGCAGTGAGCGACGCCCACATCGGGCGGCGCGGCAAGCGAGATCGCTTCGTCCCGGCGCAGACTGGGATCCACCACACGATGGGGTGCATACCCCGCATAGGGGCAACGCAGTGAGCAAGCGTCAGCGAGTGAGCCATCGACCCGGCGCGCAATCGCGCACGATGGAGCCGAGCGGCAGCGAGGCGCAGTCGTGAGCGAAATCGCCAAGGAATCACGCGAAATTCCGGCGAAGCAACCGGTGCGGATTTCGGGCGGCATCGCGACCGCCGTCGGGTCCTGGCCGGGTACGGATCCGCGGGAGGCCGCGGCCACCATCATCGGCGAGTTGCCCGATCTGCCGCATCTGGTCGAATTGCCTGGTCGCGGTGTCGGTTCGGACATGATCGGCCGCGTATCGGCACTCCTGGTGGATATGCGATTCGACACCACCACGCGGGGTTATCGGTTGGCGGCCAGGCCCGGTGCGGTCGCGCGGCGTGCGCGCGATCTGCTCAGGTCGGATCTGGACGCACTCGAACAGGCCTGGGCGACATCGGGTTCGGCGGGCACGGTCAAACTACAGGCCACCGGACCATTGAGCCTCGCGGCCCAACTCGAACTCCCCGTCGGACACCGGGTGCTCACCGATTCCGGCGCGGTGCGCGATATTTCGGAATCTCTGGCCGAAGGTCTCGTCCAGCACGTGGACGAGGTGCGCAAACGCCTCGGTGCGCACGTCGTTCTGCAACTGGATGAACCGTCACTTACCGATGTGCTCAACGGCTCCCTGCGTGGCGTCAGCGTGCTGGACACGGTGCGCGCGGTCCCCGAACCGGAGGCACTGGCGGTCTTGGATGCGGTCATCACCGCTCAGGCTGTTCCTGTCCTGGTCCACACCTGCGCCGATGTGCCCGCCCTTTCCTTCCTGCGCGGTAGCGCGGCCACCGCCATCGGCTTCGACACCACCACCATCACCACCCGCGCTCTGGACGATATCGGCGAAATACTGGACGCCGGAAAGCAATTGGCCCTCGGACTGATTCCGACGATGCCGCCCGGCAAGCCCCCGACCTGGCGCGATATCGCCGAGCCCGGTGTCCGCCTCATCGACCGCCTCGGCCTGCGTCGCTCCGTGCTGGCCACCCAGATCCTGGTCGCCCCCGCTTGCGGCCTGGCCGGTGCCCCCCTCGAATGGGCCCGCCAAGCCCTCCGCTTGTCCACCGAAGTGGCGCGCGCCTACGCCGAAGAGCCGGAATCGCTCGACTTCTCCTGACGCTCGGACGTATCGCCGCCGTTCGAGTTGCGATCGTCATCGGCATGAACGCGCGAAGACCAGGCGGTGTCCCAGGTTGTCGATCGGCGCGGTTGATCGCCACCCTGACCAATGCCGCCGCGGACGGCGATACGATCACCGCGTCGGGTGGGTGCGAAACGGCGATGATCGACCTCCGGATTCGCGGCGGTGCGAGCGGCGGGCAGCGTCACCTCGGACCGGATCCGCCGCCCGGATAGTCCGCCGCGACGTGCGGGAATGTGACGGTGACTTGTCGGTGGGCTCGACTAATGTGCGATGGGTGAGTGACAGCGACATTGCGGCGGACCCGGCTACGGCGGAGCAGCGGGTGGAGTGGCAGCGGCTTGCGGACGAGGTTCGGGAGCACCAGTTCCGGTATTACGTGCGGGACGCGCCCATCATCTCCGACGGTGAGTTCGACAAGCTGCTGCGGCAACTGGAGGCGCTCGAGGACGCGCATCCGGATCTGCGCACGCCCGATTCGCCGACGCAGCTGGTCGGCGGCGGATTCGCGACGGATTTCACCGCTGTGGACCATCTCGAGCGAATGCTGTCACTGGACAATGTCTTCGACTTCGACGAGCTGCGCACCTGGGCGAGCCGGGTCGAGGCCGAAACCGGGTCGAATCTGCACTATCTGTGCGAGGTGAAGATCGACGGTGTCGCGCTGAACCTGGTCTACGAGAAGGGGCGGCTGGTGCGCGGCGCGACCCGCGGCGACGGACGCACCGGTGAGGACGTCACGCTCAATGCGCGCACCATCGATGACATTCCGACCGAGCTGACCGCGACCGCGGAGTTCCCGGTCCCGGACGTGCTCGAGGTGCGTGGTGAGGTCTACTTCCGGCTGGAGGATTTCGAGACGCTCAATGCGGCGATCGTGGCCGAGGGTAAACCGCCGTATGCGAATCCGCGCAATACCGCGGCGGGTTCGCTACGCCAGAAGGATCCGGCGGTCACCGCGCGGCGTCGGCTCCGGATGATCTGCCACGGATTCGGACGCATCGAGGGCTATACCCCGACCTCACAGCACGAGGCCTACCGCGCGCTGGCCGCATGGGGTCTGCCGGTCTCCGAACACACCAAATTGGTGCAGGGCATCGATGCGGTGATCGAGCGCGTCAACTATTGGGGCGAGCACCGTCACGATATCGAGCACGAAATCGACGGCCAGGTGATCAAGGTCGACGAGATGGCGCTGCAGCGTAGGCTCGGCTCGACCTCGCGCGCCCCGCGCTGGGCCATCGCCTACAAGTACCCGCCCGAAGAGGCCACCACCAAGCTACTGAATATCGAGGTGAATGTCGGGCGCACCGGCCGGGTCACTCCGTTCGCGGTGATGGAGCCGGTATCCATCGCGGGCTCCACGGTCGCCATGGCCACGCTGCACAATGCCTCCGAGGTGAAGCGCAAGGGCGTGCTCATCGGCGACACCGTTACCATCCGCAAGGCCGGTGACGTGATTCCGGAGGTGCTCGGCCCGGTGGTCGACGCACGCACCGGTGACGAGCGCGAATTCGTCATGCCGACGCACTGTCCGGAGTGCGGTACCGAGCTGGCGCCGCAGAAGGAGGGCGACGCCGATATCCGCTGTCCCAACCAACAGTTCTGCCCGGCGCAGCTGCGGGAGCGGGTATTCCATGTGGCCGGGCGCGGCGCTTTCGATATCGAATCGCTCGGCTACGAGGCCGCCAACGATCTGCTGAAATCGAGCGCGATCACCGACGAGGGCGATCTGTTCGACCTCGACGAGGCGCGGCTGCTCACCACTACGTTGTTCGCCAATAAGAACGGTGGCCTGTCCGCCAACGGCAAGCGACTGCTGGAGAACTTGCAGACCGCCAAGAACCGGCCGCTGTGGCGGGTGCTGGTCGGGTTGTCCATCCGGCATGTGGGGCCCACCGCGGCGCGGGTGTTGGCCAGGGAATTCGGCAGTATCGACCGGATCCAGGACGCCGCGGTCGAGGAACTGGCCGCCGCCGACGGCGTCGGCCCGACCATTGCCGCCGCGGTCGCCGAATGGTTCACCGTCGATTGGCATCGCGCGATCGTCGACAAATGGCGTGCCGCGGGTGTGCGAATGGCCGATGAACGCGACGAGTCCATCGAACGCACCCTCGAGGGGTTATCGATCGTGGTAACCGGGTCGCTGGAGGGGTTCTCCCGCGACGGCGCCAAGGAGGCGATCCTGGTGCGCGGTGGTAAGGCCGCGGGTTCGGTCTCGAAGAAGACGGCCTTCGTGGTGATCGGTGATTCGCCGGGCTCCAAGGCCGCCAAAGCGGAGGAACTCGGTGTGCCGATCCTGGACGAGGACGGATTCCGCAAGCTACTCGAGGAGGGTCCGGCGGCGGTGACGCCGGAGACGGCCGCGGAGGATGCCGAAGCCGAGGAGTAGATATGCCGTCGGCGAATACGCCTTGACCTGAACCTGGCTTCAGGTATGAGGATCGACTGGTAGGTAACTATCAGGAGATTCGATATGACTCACCGCTCTACCGCTCTGGTCACCGGTGCTTCGGCGGGATTCGGTCTGGCTCTTGCGCGTTCACTCATCGCCCGCGGCTGGCGGGTGATCGGTACCGCCCGCCGCGTCGACCGGCTCGCCCGGGTGGGCTCCGAGCTCGGCGAAGCATTTCTCGCGGTGCCGGGCGATATCACCGATCCGGCGCATCGTGCTGAACTGGCCGAGGTCGCGGGCGAGTTCGGACACCTCGATCTGCTCGTGAACAACGCCAGCAACCTCGGGCCGAGTCCGATGCCGCGTCTGGCGAACTATCCGCTCGATCAGCTCGAGCTGGTGTATCGAACCAATGTCATTGCGCCGCTGGCGGTTCTGCAGTTCGCACTGCCGCTGTTGGATCCGGATGGTGTCGTGGTGAATATCAGCTCCGACGCGGGTGTCGAACCGTATCCGGATTGGGGCGGATACGGCTCGTCGAAGGCGGCCCTGGATCAACTCACCGCCATCCTGGCCGCCGAACATCCGGAGCTGTCGATCTACGCCTTCGATCCCGGCGATATGCGCACCGAAATGCATCAGGCGGCATTTCCCGACGACGATATCTCCGATCGTCCCGAACCCGAGACCGTCGTGCCCGCGCTGCTGGGTTTGCTCGAGCAGCGACCCAAGAACGGCCGTTATACCGCCGCTGATTTCGCCGCGGGGGTCGGCAGATGACGACAGCGTTGAATGAATGGGCCGATGTCCTGCCGCCCGAGCGCAATGCCGCCGCTCCGCCGGAGGCGCGCGGCCTGGCCCGCGACGAGGTCCGGATGCTGGTGGCCGCGGAGCGCCTCAGCCACCACATATTCCGTGAACTACCACGGCATCTGAACGCGGGTGACCTTGTGGTGGTGAACAATTCGTCGACCGTGGCCGCGGCGGTCGATGGCACCCTCGACGGCATACCGGTCACGCTGCATCTGTCCACCTGGCTCAACGGACCCGTCGACGAGGCCAGCGGTGCTCCGGATACCTTCGGCGGTTGCAACGGACTGTGGGTGCTGGAGGTGCGCACCCGCGAACGCACACCGTATCCGGGTGACCTGCACCCGGGCAATGAGATCCAGCTGCCGGAGGGTGCCACGGCAACCCTGCGCGAACCCTGGCTACCGGGCGCGCGCCGACTCTGGATCGTCGAACTCAGCGCCGATCCCGCCTGGCTGCTGGCGATCCACGGCTATCCGATCACCTATTCGTATGTGCCACAACGTTGGTCGCCGTCGTACTACACGACGGTGTTCGGCCGAATCCCCGGTAGTGCCGAAATGCCCAGTGCGGCACGCCCTTTCACGCAGAGGCTGGTGCTCGATCTGGTGACCTCGGGCGTCGCGATCGCGCCGATCACTCTGCACACCGGCGTCTCCTCACCCGAGGTCGGCGAACCCCCGAGTCCGGAGCGGTTCGCGGTACCGGCGGCGACCGCCCGTCTGGTGAACGACACCAGGGCGGCGGGCGGCCGCATCATCGCGGTCGGCACCACGGTGACGCGAGCGTTGGAGACCACCGCCGATCACCACGGAATCGTGCATCCGGCCCGAGGGTGGACCGAACTGGTCCTCGGTCCGCGCCGCCTCGCCCGGGTGGTCGACGGCATCATTACCGGCTGGCACGCTCCCGGCGCATCGCATCTGGATCTCCTCGTCGCGGTCGCGGGCGCGGCCACCGTCCATGACGCATATGCCACCGCCCTCGATACCGGATATCTCTGGCACGAGTTCGGCGACAGCGCATTGCTGTTCGGTCCCGGTGCTAGGAGGGACTGATGCTCACGGTGGAGTCGAGTTGGCCGCCGACCTCGATCCGGCCGCACTGACCGTTGCTGAGATCGAGATGGGCGTTCCTGGTCTTGGTCCGGCTCTTCTGGATGGTGGTGTCGACAATGACCTGGACCTTGCCGACCGAGCACACCTTCACAAGGGCGGGCGAGCCGTCGAAGCTGTAGGTGCCGCCACTCTGGCAGGTATTGGTCTCGTCGTGGAAGAAGATCCGGGCGGTACCGTCCGGACATGGCGCCTCGGCGGCGGCTTGCGGCGGCCCGAGCACGACCAGCGGGCCCAGTGCGAGCGCGGCCGCGACGGAGCTGCGGGCCACTAGACGACTAATCGTCAGTTCCATCGTTGAATCCCTCATCAATACATTTCCGGCAGATGCCAGCGGGTAGCCGCGGCGCCTGCATGATAACGCGTGACGTGCGCATTTGTCCGCCGGAAGCTCCGCCGGCAGTGCCGATCCCGACCCGTGACCCGGGTGCGGTGTCGCGGTCGGGTGGGTGAACCGACAGGATGGCGGGATGCTGCGCAGTTTTCAGGTGACCAATCACAGATCGCTGGCCGAACGGCAGGACTTGCGTTTGAGCCGGGGGAGCGGACCGGTCGCGGTTCCGGTGACGGCCGTGCACGGTGCCAGTGCCGCGGGCAAGACAAGCCTGATCGATGCACTGGGGCAAATGCGCGACGCGGTGCTGAATTCGGTGATCGGCTGGGATCCGTATGCGGGACCGGTGCGTGCGCCGCATCGCGGATTCCCCGATCGCCCCTCGGAATTCGTGGCGAGCTTCGTCGCGGAGGGCGTGCCGTACACCTATGGATTCCGGCTGGACAACGCGGATGTGACGGCCGAATGGCTCTACACGCATCCGCGCTCGCGCAAGCGAATCGTGTTCGAACGCAACGGCGAACAGATCAAGATCGGTCCGATGTTCGAGGCCGCGCGTTATGGCATCGCCGCATTGTTACCGCTGGTGCGGCCGAACGCGTTGCTGCTCAGTCTCGCCGGGCAGATGTATGCCGAGGCGCTGGTGCCCGCGTATCGGTGGTTCTCGACGATGCTGGAGGTGCAGCACGGTGCGATGGATGCGACGGCGGTCGCGCATCGGCTCGGCAGTCATCTCTCTGCCGCCCCGGACCATGCGATGCGGCTGCTCATGCTGCTGCGCACCGCCGAACTCGGCATTACCGATCTGCTGATCGCCGAGCCCGACCCGATGTACGCGGATTATCTGCGCGAACTCGACGCCGATATCGCGGGGACGGCCGAACAAGTGGAGCTGTGTGCGATCTCGCCCGCGCATGCTGATCAGTTGCTGCGGGACAACGGCATCACCGAGGTCATGCTAGAGCGCGAGCTGAGCAATCTGAAGGCGGCACGCGATGCCCTCTACACCCGGATGGTCGAGCGTCGCGGTGTCGGCCTCGGACTGGTGCACGCTGGTATCGACTCCGCCTTCGATATCACCGAAGAATCCGCCGCCACCCTCTCGATGCTGCGCTTGCTGCCGACCATGCTCGACGCACTGGACTCCGGCCGGGTGCTCGCGATCGACGATATCGGCGCACATCTGCCGGTCGAGGAGACCGACCGACTGATCCAGCTGTTCCAGAATCCGGAAACCAATTCCCGTGGCGCACAACTGATCTTCACCACGAACAGTCGGTCGCTGATCGATCGGACGAACGGTCGCTCACAGCGCACTCGCACCGCCGTCTGGCAGATCCGCCGTACCGAGCACGGCACCAGCGAACTCGCCTCGCTGTAGTGCACGGGCATGAGGCTCAGCGGTGACGGCCGCCAGCCCACTGAGCTGTCAGCGCCGCGGTTCGAGTGCCGTCGCGTGGTGCAGTTTGCGACGGCGGTGAGTGTGCTGTGCTGGCGTCGGTCGCTGCCCGCGCCTCGAGGCGCGTCGGTTCGCGTGCCTGGACCGGGCGCGGTGACATGGTGTGGCCAGCGTTGCATCGGACTCATTGCCGCCGTGCCGAGCAGCGCCACATATGGCTTCCCGGAGCAATAGCATGGGTGCCATGGTGCAGTTCGGGATGCTGGTGATCATGGTCGGCGCGCTGGTGGCGATGGTCATGCTCTACCTGCGTGGGCGCAACGGTGTCCGGCTCATGAATCCGGAGAGCGGGACGCTGTATGTCAGCGGGGTGAGTCCGCGGCCCGACGCGACCGGCGAGCAATACGTGACCATTACCGGCAATCTCACCGGGCCTTCGGTTCCCGGCACCGTGGTGTACGGCCGATTGGTGTGGGATGTGGACAACTGGCCTGCCATCGGAGATCTCATCCCGGTCGTCTACCCGGCCGGCAAACCGGAACGCTGGCAGATCTCGCATCCGGGTGCGCGTCCAGGGCTCGGATCCTGACCAGTTCGGTCGACCGACCGGGTTGTTGTGAATCGGCCGCTCGGGCGATGGGAGGATGCGGATATGGATGCGCAGGACTCCGAAGTCGTCATTCGCGACGCTCGCCCGGACGAATACGACGCCGTAGGTGCCCTGACGGTCGAGGTCTATGTCGGCGAGGGCTATGTGCGTCCCGGCAGCCCGTATGTCACCGAACTCGCCGATATCACCCATCGCGCGGGTGCGGCGCAGGTGCTGGTCGCGGTGCACGACGATCGGGTGGTTGGTTCGCTGGCGGTGGCTCGGCCGGGAACGCCGTATGCCGAGATCGCCCGACCGGGTGAGTTGGAATTCCGGATGCTCGCCGTCGCGAAGTCGGCGCGCGGGCTCGGTGCGGGAACGGCATTGGTGCGCACCGTCATCGAGATCGCACGTGCGGAATCCTTTGCCGCCGTACTGCTTACCACGATGCCAGCCATGGTCGACGCTCGGCGGATCTATGACCGATTCGGTTTCGTCCCCGCGCCGGAACGGGATTGGAAGACCGACGCGGGCGAGTGGCTGTCGGTGCTTCGACTGGATATCCCCGCCTGAATCCGATAGCGCGCAAGGACCGGCGCGGCGGTCGAAATGTCGGGCGTCCTCAGCCCAGTGCCGTCGCGACGATCCCCGCGAGATAACCGAGCCGTGCCACCTCCGACGGACGGAAGTCGGGCCCACCGGGACGTCCGAGCAGCAGCACCTTGCCGGTGTTTCCGAGCGGGGCGGCGGCCAGCTTGGTGTCCATATCGCGCCAGATCTGCGGCACCCAGTCGCCCTCGGGATCCAGGACGGCAGGCTTCTCCAACGGCATCCACGGCGCTGAACCAGCCTGCGTCTGCGGCGCACTCTGGCTGCCGACGAGACGATAGGCACCCTGCGGCCCCATATCGATGATCGTGCTCCAGCCGACGCGCAGCACTCGCGGCACTCCGTCGACGAGCACCTGCAGCCGATCGTCGCGGGCACTGGCGACCTGATCGATCAACTCGAGTTCGCGATGGGTATCGAGCACCCCGGAATACGGGCGAATGGAGTCCACGTGCACATCGCCGATGGACTCGGCGGCGGTGATCAAGGTGTCCGGTAGCGCACCCTGTGGCACCTCGACCACGAGATCGTCGACCGCGTACCCAGCACCCCGTTCGACCACATCGAGGGAGAGGATGTCGGCGCCGACGGAGCCGAGTGCGAGCGCGAGCGCACCGAGGCTTCCCGGTCGATCCGGAAGTTGCACGCGGAGCAGGTAAGACACGCGCGTTCCTTTCCTTGGCGGCCGAGGCTCTGAAACGAATACCCGGGTCTCGCAATACTTACACCCACAAGTCCCGGTTATCGACTCGAAGTGCGTCCAGTGACGGATGCCACAGCGCGAATTCGCGCGGCAGCGGCGTGTCACGCTAGCCGCAGGGGTGTGTCGTTGCCTGCGCGGCTCCTGTGAAAGTTGTGGAGTGGGGAGTCGCTAGGCTGTTCGGTGGCCGTTCACCAAGCTCAATCATGCCGAAAGGGGTCCGCGGTGCCCGCCATTTCCCGCGACGAGGTCGCACACCTCGCCCGGCTGTCCAGGCTCGCCCTGTCCGAAGCCGAACTGGATCAGTTCGCCGGTCAGTTGGATTCGATCCTGAGTCACGTGCGGACCATCTCCGAGGTCGCCGCCGCCGATGTTCCAGCGACCGCGTCGCCGAATCCGACGACCAATGTGACGCGTCCGGATCAGGTCATTCCCGGCCTCACCCCGGACGATGCGCTCTCGGGCGCCCCCGCGGTCGAGGACCAGCGGTTCCTGGTCCCGCAGATTCTGGGAGAGGGCGAATGAGTTCAGCATCGCGTAGCGATTCCGTGGGAGGTGGCGGTGGGCGCGACCTGACCGCGCTGTCGGCCGCCGAACTGGCGGCGAAGATCCACGGCCGCGAGGTGACCTCGGTGGAGGTCACCCAGGCACATCTGGATCGGATCGCCGCCGTCGACGGCGAGTACCACGCCTTCCTGCACGTGGCCGGGAACGAAGCGCTCAGCGCGGCCGCCGCGGTGGACGCCGCGCTCGCCGCGGGTGCGGCGCCCGCCTCGCCGCTGGCCGGAGTTCCGTTGGCGCTCAAGGACGTATTCACGACCACGGATATGCCGACCACGTGTGCCTCGAAGATTCTCGAGGGCTGGGTCGCACCCTATGACGCGACGCTAACCACCCGGTTGCGCGCCGCGGGCATTCCGATCCTCGGCAAGACCAATATGGACGAGTTCGCGATGGGCTCCTCCACCGAGAACTCGGCCTACGGTCCGACCCGGAATCCGTGGGATACCACCAGGATTCCCGGCGGTTCGGGCGGTGGTTCGGCGGCCGCGCTGGCTTCACATCAGGCGCCGCTCGCGATCGGCACCGATACCGGCGGCTCGATTCGGCAGCCCGCCGCGGTGACCGCGACGGTCGGCACCAAGCCGACCTACGGCACCGTGTCCCGGTTCGGTCTGGTCGCGTGCGCGTCTTCGCTGGATCAGGGCGGACCGTGCGGACGCACCGTGCTCGACACCGCGCTGTTGCACGAGGTGGTCGCCGGATACGACCCGCGCGACTCCACCTCCCGCAATGTGCCGGTGCCGCCGGTGGTCGCCGCCGCGCGCGAAGGTGCGACAGGTGATCTGCGCGGCGTGAAGGTCGGTGTGGTGAAGGAACTGCACTCCGACAGTTACCAGCCGGGTGTCATCGCATCCTTCGATGCGGCGGTGGGTGTGCTGAAGGATTTGGGCGCCGAGGTCGTCGAAGTGTCTTGTCCGCACTTCGAATACGCGCTCGCCTCCTACTACCTGATCCTGCCGAGCGAGGTGTCCTCGAACCTGGCCCGCTTCGACGCCATGCGCTACGGACTGCGCGTCGACGACGACGGCAACCACAGCGCGGAACAGGTCATGGCCGCGACCCGTGCCGCCGGATTCGGCCCGGAAGTCAAGCGCCGCATCATGATCGGCACCTACGCGCTGTCGGCCGGGTACTACGACGCCTATTACGGTCAGGCGCTCAAGGTGCGCACGCTGATCGCCCGTGACTTCGACAAGGCTTACGAGCAGGTCGACGTGCTGGTCTCTCCGACCAGCCCGTTCACCCCGTGGAAGCTGGGTGAGAAGGTCGACGATCCGCTGGCGATGTACCTGTCCGACCTGTGCACGCTGCCCACGAATCTGGCTGGGCATCCGGCGATGTCGGTGCCGTCCGGATTGAGCAAGGACGATGGGATGCCGGTGGGTCTGCAGATCATGGCTCCCGCGCTCGCCGATGACCGGCTGTACCGCGTCGGTGCGGCGTACGAGGCCGCGCGCGGGCCGATCGCCTGAGAAGTGCTGGCCTGAGCGCCCATTCCGGTTTCGGTCCCGACGGGAATGGGCGCTCTGGGCATCCCTATGCGGGCCAGACGAACTCTGGATCGCTGAGGTAGTCCTGCCGCCGCTGGTCCAATGCCATCGCGACCATGTGGTGTGCCCCGGGGCCGATTACCTTGCGCACCGGCGGGTTCGGCATATTCACCAGTGCGATCAGTTCTGTCGCAGCGACTTCCGGAGGCGCTTCCACCCACTCGCCATCGGTATCTGTCTCCGGCGGTGGGGCGGTGGGGTCCGGGTAGTTCAGCATACCAAGGATGCCGGTACGCAGGTCGTCGTACGCCGGGAGCGCCATCGCGAACTTCATGCTGGACTTCGCCCAGTCGGTATCGAAACCGCCGAGCTGTGCCAGCGTGACGTGAATTCCGAAGGGCCGCAACTCATCCGCGAGTGACGTGCCGAAACCCTCCAGCGCCCATTTGCTGGCGTTGTACATGCTGAAAAGCGGCAGGCTGCCGACCGCGCCGACGGTCGAGATCTGCACGATATGCCCCGATCCCTGCTTGCGCAGGTGCGGCACCGCAGCCTGCGAAACCCACAGCGCGCCATAGAAATTGGTATCCATCTGGGCGCGGATCTCGGCTTCGGTCAGTTCCTCGACCGCACCGACCAAACCGTATCCGGCGTTATTCACAATCACGTCGATGCTGCCCGCGGCCGCGAATGCCTCGTTCACCGTGGCGATCGCACGGTCGCGGTCGCGAACATCCAAGGGCAGCACCGTCAATCGTTCGTCATCGATATCGGACATCGATCGCAGGTCGCGAGCGGTCGCGACAACGCGGTCGCCACCGGCGAGGACGGCGAGTGTGAAAGCCCGACCGAGCCCGCGATTCGCGCCGGTGATGAACCAGGTTCTGGTCATTGTCGATCCTTTCGTCACGAGACGCACCGTCTCGTTTGGCGATCAATCAGGAACTCGCCAACGCCTACCGCGAGCGACTCCTGCTCCCACAGCGTGCCGCCATCGCCGAACGGCTGACTGCCGCTGTCCGAGCCGGGCAGCTGCGCTCCGATCTCGATTCGGACTTCGCCATCGATCTGCTGCTCGGCCCGATCCAATCCCGGTGGTCGCTCGGGCTTGCGGGCCTGACCGATTCCTACGCCGACGCCACTGTCGAAGCCGTGCTGGCCCACCTCGGGCCCTGACCTGTTGATCGCGTGCGCGATACGATCAGTCCGGACAGCGAGGTGGGTGCCCGGGTGCGGCGGAGGCGAGATGATGTTCGAGGACCGGCCTCATCGGCGGTTGGCCCCGGAAAATACGGATCGAGGTGATTCGGCTCGCGCCGAGTGCTCGGGGTTGGACTGCCTTCCGCAGGCGTGATGGAGAGGTGGGTTAGCGGATGTCGGCGGGGTTGATGGTTGCGGCCATGGTGCGGTACCCGGCGTCATTGGGGTGGAGATGGTCGCCGCTGTCGTAGGCGGGGGCCAGCCGGTGCGGGTTGGTCGGGTCGGCGAGGGCGGCGTCGAGGTCGACGATGGCGTCGTATTCGCCTGCGGTGCGGATCCATTCGTTGACCGCGAGACGTTTGGCTTCGGCGGCATCGTTGAAGTAGGGCGAATCGCCGAAGGGCAGGATGGTCGCACCGAGGACGCGGAGTCCGGCGGCGCGGGCCTGGCGGATCAGGTCACGGTAGGTGGTGATGAGCTGGTCGGGGGAAACATCGACGACGGTGTCCAGTGCGGCCAGACCCGAGCTGAGGCCGATGTCATTGGTGCCCTCCAGGATGATCACGGTGCCTACGCCGGGCTGGTCGAGCACATCGTGGCGGAACCGGGTCCGGGCGCTGTCACCGAGCCAGCTCGAGTCGACGGTGACACGGTTACCACCGATGCCCTCGTTCAGCACGGCGCGCGGGGTGCCTGCCGCGGCCAGGCGTTCGGCGAGTTCATCCGGGTAGCGGTTGTCGGCATTTCCGGTGGAGCCGACGCCGTCGGTGATCGAATCGCCGAAGGCGACCACCGCCGAGCGCGGCGGCACGACATCGGCGACCTCGACTGCGGCCAGGTAGTACCAGGATTGGCTGGTCTCGGTGAAGGCCGCGGCGGTCGGGTCGGCGCGGTGGTCGCCAGCGGCGCGGTAGGTGGTGGCGAAGGACTGGGCGTGCTGGGTGGCTGGGCCGGTCGGGTCGGCCAGGTACAGGGTGATGGTGACCGACTCCAACGGCGCCAGCGGCAGCGCGACCGGATCGGTCGCGAGATCGGCTCCCGGTTCGATGTGGAACGACGGTGCGAGGCCGACCGTCAGGTTCTGTAGGGTCTCCGGATGGATCGCGCCATCGGCGGCGCTGCGGGCAATGGTCGCGCCCGCGACCGCGAGCGGTGTCGTGCCGTAGCGGTTGGTCAGCCGAACCCGAATGGCCGGACCGCCGTCACTGACCCGAACTACCTGCCGCACAGTCTGATTCGCGAATCCGGTCTCGGCCCAATTGGCCACGAAGGCCTTGCTCGGCCGATGCGCCGAGGTCGACCAGACCGTAGTCCAAATGCATTTTTCCGGTGGCGTCGCACTGGCGGTGACGACGGCGGCGGGCAATAAGAACAGCAGCATAGTTATCAGGGCACGAACTGTACGCACGCGAAATCCATTCTGTTGCGGTCTGGTCCGTTTCACCGGACCGTCCGCACAACCACCCGGCCCGAATCCACATTCCCCCCTTACCCCGAAGAGACCCTGACCACACCCCGCCCCGATCGACACCCGAACGTCGCGCACATCTCGTCTGGGGTGGTGCGCCTGCATCAACCTCGATGCCGCAATAGCGATCGTCCATCCCGCCCGCGCACACGTTCGCACAGTGCTGCCCCAGCACATCGCGCGGCCGGTATCGAGCTCGAACTGTGCGCCCCTGGTTCCGCCGACACAGCCGCTCCTGCGCGTGTTCGTGCGAGCGTGGTCTGGGTTTGTATTGCGCGGCCAGACGGTGACGTCGAGTCTCAGCCCGACCACGCGCTCCCGCGCACGGTCGTATGCGCACGGTCTGGGCTGTCGGACAGCCCGGTATCGAGCTGCGTGCCCGGGCTTACTCGACGCCCGACCTTTCGCACAAGTTCTTATGCGAGACGCGGCGCGGCGGGCGGCAGGTCGCTGTGTGAGGTATGCGATAACGCCGCGGGGATTGGGCGGTTCGGTACCTCCGAGGGGGCGCTAGTGGGCGCGCAGGGATTCGGCTTGCTTTTGGATGCCTTCGGTCATGCCTGCGAAACCGCGCCGCAGGTTCTTGCCGAGGGCGGCCTCGACGACGGGGTGCAGCCACCCGCCGAGTTCGAAGTGGGATTCGTAGCGGGTGTGGTCGGGGCCGAGGGAAGTGACTCGGTGTGAGCGCAGGCTGTGCAGGGCGCCGAGGGGGACTGGCTTCATCGAGTAGCTGAGTTCGGTGCCGGGGGTGTGCGAGACCATCCATTCGCGCTGGCGGCGCGGCGTGGAGCCGGAGAGTACGACCAGCATATCGATCGGCTCGCCAGGGACGAGGGTGCTGCGGCATTCGATGCAGAAGGGGTTCCACTCGCCGTAGCGGGGGAGGTCGGTGATCACCTGCCACACCAGTTCGGCGGGGGCGTCGATCTCGACGGTGGCATCGATGACAAAGGGCATGGTTAGCAAATTAGAACAAGTTCTATAGCTGATCAAGCCTCTCAGCAGGGAAGTCGCGGGTCAACATGTGCCCATGGCGGTGCCCTGATCGGTGCCGTAGCGGTGGCCGTGGCCCGGCGGTGCATTCAGTGCGGCCAGTAGATCGGCGCTGGTCTGCAGGAAGCTGATCACCGGAAGCCATTGCGGCACAGGGGCGTCCACTCGCACCCCGCGGAGTTCGGGTGCGCGCCACAGCAGCGATGGCGACCAGTGCACCACCGGATCAGAGCTGTTGGCCAATACGGTCGCGCCCGCCCGGTGCACCTGACCAGCGGGCGGACCCGCCCAGAGGGTCGCGCAGGTACGGCGGTCCTGATCGGCGTCGTCGGCGAATATCGAGCTGCCGCCGAGTGCGCCGAGGCTCTGCCCGTAGACATAGAGCTTGGGCTTGTGATCGAGCGTGCCTACGCGGCGCTCCACGGCATTGAACAGCGCTCGCGCATAGGCGACCGCACCGTCGCGCCCGAAGACGAAGCTCACCCAACTGGGTGCGTAGGAGTACTGCATCCCGACGAGGGCGACATCACCGCCGAAGCGTTCGTAGAATCCGCCAACCGCATTCGCATCGATCCATCCGGACCCGGTCGGCACCGCGAGCACGATATTCGACCGTTCGAATCCGCCGGACCGCTCCAGTTCTCGAATGGCTAGGGCCACACGGGAATCGAGATCCGGTGCGGAATCGAGCCCGACATACACCCGAATCGGTCCGGCGGGCGCTCCGGTGACGAACTTACGTCCCTCCGCACCTAGTGATGTCCAGCTGATCGCGGATTCGGCGCTACCGGATCGGGCATACGAAACCGGTCGCACCAGTGCGGGATCGATCGTCGCATTCGCGGCGGCATAGGCGTTGCGTCGCCAGTCGACGACCGCGGGTACCCCGATGAGATAGAGCACCGACGCCGCCGCTACGCACACCGCAATACCGCGCGCCCAACCCAACTTCCGGACGAACAACCCGCTCGCTCGCGCGATTGCGACGAATACACCGACGATAACGACGGATACGAGTCCCCAGCGCAGCCAGTAATCCGGACCGATCAGCGCCGTACCCATCGCCATCCGCAACCGGTTCTGCCAATGGGTTGCGTGCGCGACCATGCCAAGAACCGCGACCGTGGTCAAGCCGAGCAATGGGGCACGGAATTGATTCGGCCGCCCATTGATATGGAAGCGCCGCAAAGCAAATCGAAGAACTCCCGCCACGGCCAGCGCGACAACGACGAGCAACCCGGTCACCATGGCCTGGGCGCTCGATGTGCGCGGAAGTAGGCTGGGTGCCAGCGACATCGTAGTGCCGAGACCGACTGCGAGCGTCGTGCCGATCCGCGGCCGCACAGCACTATGAAACCCTGTGGTGGTAAGCCTCTTCCAGTGGTGTCTCTGGCGAGTCGACCGACCCGTGTCATATACCTCACCGGATGGGTTCGTGCCCGGGGCCGACACCGGTCTGGTCGTGGTCAACGTGCTCATGCCTGAACCCCCACAACGCCTATACGATCCGAAACTCGTACCGAAGCACGACGACGATCCCGCGCACCCGCGATCCGCCGCCTGACCGACGGCAGGACCCCGGCCGCCCCGAGCGCGACCAGACCGCCACCGACGATGAAACCGCAATCCCCCGCCCCGAAACCGGGTTCGACAACCGGCACCCCATAGTCCTGCCGGCGCGAATTCAGTTCGACGAACGTATTCGCGATACTCGCCATCGCATCGCACCGGGCCCGCGAAAACCCGTCCTCACGAGCCGCGCACGCCTCGTGCATGTGCACGGCCAGCGTCGCATCAAGTGCCTGCCTGGCCCAACCTCCGAGTGGCTGACCGTGCGCGTCCGCGTAGCGCAGCAGGTCATAGCCCAAATCGTGTGCCTTACACGCAGTTTCGAACTCGCTGGGCAATGTCACCGGCGACGAACACTCTCCGTTCGGATCCACCACCAGCCCGTCGGCGACAGCAGGGCGATAGCCGAACCGTTCCGCGAAATCGGCGGGAATCGCATCGACGGACCCCGGCCCACCCGAGGTCAGCTCGACCACCGCCGCGCCGGCCGAGGCATTCTCCACCGGTCGCTCGACGGTGGCGGCGTGCGCGGCGGGCGCCAACATGAGAGCGGCCGCGAGGGTGGTCAGCGCGGCCGCGGTCAATGCGGCACAGCGTTGGGCGATGGGTTGGATTCGGGCGCCGGCATCGATGGTCGGTGTGCTCATGGTGCTCGACGCTAGAAATCCATCCCGCTACGCCACCTCACGCCGCAGAGCGGTTTACCGGCCCGTGCCGCTGGGGGAGCGCAGTCGAGTCCTCCCACTGCGGTACTGGAGCGGAATTCACCCGTGGGTATGAGGACCACGACCGCTCGGCTTCCTACTGTCGTAGCCATGAGGGAACAACGTCGTAGCTGGATCAAGGGGATGAACGCGCGGATGTGGTTCGACGCGTTCACCGTGCTGCTCGCGGTGATCTTCTACGCCGTCGCATGGCCGACACTGCACCTCACCCATCACGTCCCGGTCGCGGTGCAGCCGTTCATCGCCGCACTCGCCGCGTTCCCGATCCTGCTGATCCGGCTCAACCCGGCCCTGGGGTGGGCGATATCCGCTGGCTCGGCGCTGCTCATCGCGCTGGCCATCCCGAATCAGCCGGACAATGAGATCCCGATCCAGGTCGTGCACATCCTGTGTCTGTTCGCGCTGCTGTTCGCGGTGGCCCTGCGCGCCACGGTCCCGATCGTCGCGGTCGCCTGGGGTGCCACCTCGTTGCTGCTGGCCACCACGATGACCAGCGACGGCGATATCTCCGGCGCCGCATGGGCCTGGCCGATCGCCTTCGCCGCGGTCGTGCTGTTCGCGATGCTGGTGCGCTGGCTGGTGCAGTCGCGGCAACAGTTGCTGGCCCAGGAGGAGGAGAACGATCTGGAGCGGGCCCGGCGCGCCATCCTAGAGGAGAAGGCCCGGATCGCTCGTGACCTGCACGATGTCGTCGCCCACCACATGTCTCTCGTCGTGGTGCAGGCCCAGACCGCGCCGTACCGGGTCGAGGGCGTGAGTCCCGCCGCACGCGCGGAATTCGAATCCATCGGCTCGACCGCCCGCGAGGCATTGAACGAGATCCGCGGCATGCTCGGCGTACTGCGCAGCGATGGCCAACTGCCCGAACACGCGCCACAACCGAAGGCGGCCGATGTGCTCGGCCTGTTCGAGGGCGCCCGCCGGGCCGGTGTGCGCATCGACTGGACTGTCGATGGACTGCTCGATCTGGTGCCGGATTCGGTCGGCCTCGCGCTGTATCGGATCGTCCAGGAATCACTGTCCAATGCCTCCCGGCATGCCCCGGGCGCGCCGGTGCGGGTATCGATCGTGATCGGCGGCGACGCGCTGCGGTTGAGCGTCGGCAATGCGCTGAGTGCGACCGTCGCCCGTCCGGTCGGCAACGGCGGCCACGGCATTGCGGGCATGCAGGCACGTGCGCTCGCGGTCGGCGGTGAGGTATCGGCGGGCCCACGTGCGGACGGCGGTTTCGAGGTCGTGGCTCGGCTGCCGATCGCTTCGACTCCGGGACCGGGCTCCAGACCGGTGACACCCGCGGCAATGGGCGCTGCCAACGACGTCTGACCATCGGCACGACAACGGAATACCGGCATCTGCGCGACTATCTGTATTGTGACTCTTTGCCTATCGGGCAACTGATTTCGTTAGTGCATGGGTAACTCATCGGGTACGCCCGAACTGGTGCTGCACCTGCCGCAGGACCTGAAGGCTCCCGATCACGCGCCTGACTGATATGGCCTGAGTACGCGGAGAGGCGGACGAGCTGTCAATTACTGTTCTGATCGCCGACGACCAGGCCATGGTGCGCCAGGGTTTCGGCGCCCTGCTCGCCGCCCAATCCGATATCAGCGTGGTCGGTGACGCGCCGGATGGGAAGGTGGCAGTCGCGGAGGCGAAGCGGCTGCGCCCGGATGTGGTGCTGATGGATGTGCGCATGCCGGAGATGAACGGACTCGACGCCGCACGCGCCATCCTCGCCGCCGGTTTCGACCCGCCGGTGCGGGTGCTCATGCTGACCACCTTCGATATCGACGATTACGTCTACGAGGCGCTGAGCATCGGCGCCAGCGGCTTCCTGCTCAAGGATGCGCCCGCTGAGGAGTTGGTGCGTGCGGTGCGCGTGGTCGCTGACGGGCAGGCACTGCTCGCCCCGACGGTCACCCGCCGCTTGATCGCCGATGTCACCCGCCGCCGCACCGCGAGCCGGGTCAAGCCGACACCCGCGCTGGCGTCACTGACGCCGCGTGAACGTGAGGTACTGGAGTTGATCGCCAAAGGTATGTCCAATACCGAGATCGCCACCGCACTGTTCGTCGCTGAGCAGACCGTGAAAACCCATGTCTCCAAGGTATTTTCGAAGTTGAATCTACGCGACCGCGCGCAGGCCGTTGTGCTCGCCTACGAATCCGGTCTGGTCACCCCGGGCTAGCGCGGCTGCTGCTGGCACTTACCGCCGTTGAGATCGTCGAGGTGTCGTGAAAGCAGCCGGGCCAGCCGGTCGAGCAGCTCGGTCGCGTCCTCGAAGGTGCCCGACTCCGCCTGTGCCGCAAGCGCGACCGCGACACCGCCCGATCGCGTCGGCACGATGCCGAACTGGCGGACCGTGTAGACGCCGGTTTCGTCGTCGGGCCCCCAGCCGCCCTTGAATTCGGTGCCCTCGATGGTGCCCAGCCCCCAGCGCTGCTCCGGCGTGATCTGTTCCATCAGCTCGACCACGGTGGCGGATTCGGGCAGGCACGGCAACTGCGAGGCGAAACGCACCTGATTGGCCAGCGTCCATTCGGTCGCGCCGAATGCGTTGTAATCCAGATTTGTCTTCGGTCCGTACACATTGGTCAGCGCGTCACCGGCCTCGTCGAGGACCCCCTGGACCGCCCGCGCGGCCTCTTCACCGTCACCGAGCGACTGCCACAGCGCTTCGGCCGCATCGTTATCCGAGACGGTGATCGCCTCGTGCGCGTATTCGACGACGCCGGTCGGGTCGTGCCGCAGCGCCGCGATGGCCAGCGGCACTTTGATGGTGGACCAGGCGATGCCGCTGGTCCAGTCGCCGAAGATGGTCATCCGGCCGCCGCCGACCGGCATGATCGCCATCCCGACCTGTCCGAGCAGATTCGGCTGTAGCTGGGTGAAGTCGGCGGCCAGTGAATCGGGCCGTGAGATCGACCAACCGGGATGCCAGGAACCGGGCCGTTCGACGGGTAGCGCCGGCTCCGCGGGCGCGTCGTGCGTGCTGGGTAAGAGCGAACAGGAGGTGAGTGTGACCAAAACCGTGAGTGCCGCGCCGCGCAGCGCCACCCGATAATTCACCATCGTTGTTGTAGACCTCACCGCCGCGTTCTTCCCACCACCACAACCAGACACCCGTTGTTCCATCGGCGGTGCGAAAAACATCCTCGTCACACCCGCCCGGTCGGTGACCGGGCGTCGCGCGATCAACACCGGGTCGGGCCAGCGGCTGACACGGTGAAGACGCCCTGTTGATAGTTTCGCCGATTTTCCCGGAGAATTCGAAACGGCGTGGCCAAGGGGCTACCCGGTAGGCTCACAACTCTGTTTACGCGTTTGGACGACCGATGTCCGAGGGCCGCAGTCACCTGAAGGGGGTCGCGTTGCTGAACAGCGGTGAGGTGTTCGCCGGGTTCACCGTGGAGCGGCTGCTCGGCCAAGGGGGGATGGGCTCGGTATACCTGGCAAGACACCCCCGACTCGGTAAGCAGACGGCCCTGAAGCTGCTGAATCGGGAACTGTTCGCCGACGCGGAGGTACGTGCGCGCTTCGAGCGGGAGGCCGATCTGGCCGCGCATCTGGACCATCCGAATATCGTCGCCGTCTACGATCGCGGCTCCGAGGACAACCAGCTCTGGATTTCCATGCAGTACATCGACGGCGTCGACGCGGCGACCGTCGACCCGATGACGCTGCCGCCGGAGCGGGCGGTGCAGATCATCGAGGGAGTCGCGGCGGCCCTGGATTACGCGCACGGCATGGGCGTGCTGCATCGGGATGTGAAGCCCGCCAACTTCCTGCTGGCTCGCTCCAGCGGTGGGCAGGGCGAGCGGGTCTTCCTGACCGACTTCGGCATCGCCCGGTTGCGCGAGGACTCCACTCACCTCACCCAGACCGGCATGTTCAGCGCGACCCTGTCCTATGCCTCGCCGGAGCAGATGACCGGTGCCGAGCTGGACAACCGTACCGATCAATATTCGCTGGCGTGCGCACTGTACTGGCTGTTCACCGGCATGGCGCCATTCGACGCCCCCGATCCGAACGACATCATCCGCGGCCATCTGCAACACCTCGCCGCGCCATTGGCAGCCCGACGGCAGGGAGTGAATCCCGCACTGGACGGGGTGCTCGCCAAGGCGATGGCCAAACGTCCTGAGCATCGGTTCGCGACATGTGTCGAATTCGCCGCCGCGGCCCGCAAAGCATTGACCGCGCCGCCGGTCGCCACCGTGCAGGTGAATCCCGGCTTTCCCCCGGTGTATCAGGGACAGGTCGTTGGCTCCGCGCCGCCCGCACCGGGATTCGGTGCGCCCGCGGATCAGGCGGCCTTCGTACAGTCCACGCAGGCGGTCGGTCCTGCGGGATATGGTGCGCCGCAGGCCTATCCACCGGCACCGCAACCGGGGGCGCCGCAGGCAGCGGGTTACCCGGCGGCACCTGCGCAGCAGCCGGTGCCGCAGCCGGCTGCACCGGCGACGCAGGGGCCATCGGCGCAAGCAGCGGGGTTTCCGGCAGCTCCACTTCAGTCGGGGGCGCCGCAAGCTGCGGCATATCCGGCGGCACCGCAGCAGGCCGTTCCGCCGCAGCAGGGCGTACAGGGGCCAGCGGCGCCGGGGCAACAGATGCAGGGCGTGGCGGTCCACGGTCAACAGATGCAGGGCGCACCGGTACCGGGCCAGCCGATGCAGGCCCCAGCTGGGCAGGGCTCGCCGATTCCCGGCCAGCCGACGCAAGGACCACCGATTCCGGGTCAGCCGACGCAATCGCCGCCCGGTGCCGCGCCGACCCCCTTCGCACCGAATGCCGTTGGCCCGCAATCGACTCCGGACCACCGCCGGAGCACGGCGGTGCTGGTCGGCTGGATCGCCGTCGGCATCGTGGTCGCGGTGATCACGGTAATGGGCACGCTCGTGGTCGTCGGCTGGGAGTCGCAAGGTCCGTCCGATGTCGCCGTGCCGCCACCGGTTACCGCCACGACGGCGGCCGCTGCATCCGATGCACTTGCCAAGAGCCGTAGGCTGTTTCCGAATCTGGTACCACAGGGCAAGGAAGACTTCGGCGAGGCATATCAAGACGCGCGCTGCATGGCATCGGAGGCCGGGGAACCGCTGAGGATCGAGGACGAACCCCTGAAATCCAGTCCCTGGATCACCGCCTGGGAATGCCACCGCGAAACCCAGACCACCACCCAGATGAGCTACACCATCCTCGAATACGCCTCCGCCGCCGACGCCCGAGCCGTGGTCCAGGCCCTACCCGCCAATGTCGCGACGGCCGGCAAGAAAAGCGGAATCCCGGTCAACACGCACCGCTGGACCGTAGAAGACCCACCGGGCCCACTTCAGCCCTTCTACCAGACAGCCAAACTGGTGGTGAGTTTCGAATCCGACCCCGCCCGCGCGAATTTCCTGGTGTACGTGAGCAACCATGGCACGGTTGGAGGGGTACAAACCGTCCCGCCGACCCCAACTGCCCAGGACGCACTAACCGCATGGTGGGACGCAGCGCCGTTGTAATAACTTGCAGGACAGCTGAATTGCGTAAGTTATCGGGCCTCCGGAAAGAATCTACGACCCAGCCGGCTCAGTCGACCGCCAGCGCGTCCACGATCGGCATCCGTGCCGCACGCAACGCTGGCGGAATCGATCCGAGCAGCGCCAATGCCAATGCGGCGGTGCCGTACACCAGCAGCATTGGGCTCGGCTGGTACGTGATGTCGATTGTCAGGGCGTGCCCGACAGCGACGGTCGCCAGATATTGGATGGCCGCGCCGGCGGCGAGACCTATTGCCGCGCCGATGAATCCGATGCCAACTGCCTCGGCGAGCACCGAGCGCGTCAGGAATTTGCGGCTGGCGCCCATGGCGCGCAGGACGCCGAGTTCGCGGCGGCGTTCCAAGACCGAGAGCATCAAGGTGTTCAGCAGTGCCACCGTCGCCACCAACACCACGATCCACAGGATGGCGTAACTGATCGCCGAGCCCTGCCGCAGGCTGGAGGAGATGGCGACGACCGCCTGCGCGCCGGTGTCGACGTGGATATCCGCGGGCACCACGCGCCGCACGGCAGCCTGCACCGCGGACTTGTCCACGCCCGGTCGGAAATGCACCGCCAGCACGGTTTCGCCCGGTCGCTGGTACCACGCGCGCATCTGGTCGAGATCCATCACGACCACACCCGAGATGGCCGAGATGTAGGGAATTACGTCCAGCACCCGCACGGTGTGGTTGCCGGTCGGGGTGGGCAGGGTCAGTTCGGCCCCGGTGCTGACGCCGAGCGATCGCGCGACATCCCGCGATATCGCCACCCCTGCCCCAGTGGCAAAGTGGGCCATGACTTCTCGACTCACCGAGCCGGTCTCGGATTTGTCCGCCTCGCTCGGATAGCCCTGCAGCATCACCCGCCCGGTGCCGAGGGTGGCGAAGGCCATCTGCGCTGGCCCGACTTTCTCGACTCCGGGCACCTGGGCGATCTTCTCGCGTAATCCATTGGGCAGCAACGGTCCCGTCGGGAACTGCTCCATCGAGCTGGTGCTGACGAACAGATCGGTATCGCTGAAACCCGCGAAGGATGCGGTTGCCGAATCGACCATATTGCGCGAACTCCCGCCCATCGCGACGGTGGCGGCTACGCCGATCGTCACCGTCATCGCGGTGGCCCACACTCGTCGCGGTGCCCGTTCGAGGGTGGTGGCCCCGAGCGTGCCCGGTGCGCCGAAGCGTCCGGCGATCGCCGCGGCGGCCCGCACGATCGGTCCGGTGGCGGCGAAGCACAGCGTCACCGCACCGGCGAACGACATCGAGATCGAGGCCAGTGACACGCGTCCCAGATCCGCCTCGGCAATGACAATCGCGCCGACAATCAGCCCGACACCCAGCACGATCGAGGTCCAGCGCAGCGCCGCACTTGTCGTATCGGTGCGCGCCACTCCCACCGGCGCCAGCGCCTCGATCGGTTCGACCTTGTACACCTGCCGCGCCGCGATGGCGGCGGCCAGCACACTGGCCCCCATACAGGCGCCGATCGCCACCGGAATCGCGTACCCGGGCACCATATATTCGGTGCGTGCCTCCACCGATTGCATGATGGCGGTGGGAAGTCTGTCGATCGTGACGCCCCCCATGGCTGCCCCCACCGCCGAGCCACCGACACCGCCGAGCACGCCGAGCAGCGCCGCCTCGACCAGCAGATCACGCACCATCGGCCCGCGCTTGCCACCGATCGCCCGCAGCATGGACAGCACCGGCCTGCGTTGGGCGACGGCCATACTCATCGCGTTGTAGATCAGAAAGGCCGAAACGATCAGGGCGGCCGCCGAGGCCATGAGCGTCGAGTACCGCACGATCTGGATGGCACCACCGGCTTGCGCGGTGCGCAGTCCGGGATCGGCGACCACAGCGCGGCCGTCGACCACCGTGGTCAGCGTCTCGCGCAACTGGTCGGCATCGGTGCCATCGGCCGCGATGATCTGAATCGAGTCCAGCCGCCCGACGCGGTCGGTGAGTTTCTGCGCGAGCCCGAGCGGGGCGGCGATGATGTGGCCGCCATTGAGTTGCTTCGAGGTCTTTTTATCGAGAACTGCTGCGACGGTGACGGTTCCGGTGCCGAGCGGGAATTGTTCCCCTTCGGCGCGTCCCATCCCGGATCCGACCAGGACACCGTTCGGCACGGTGAGCATCTTGCTCGCCTGCGCGGCCATCGGCCCGCCCAGATCGCTGCCGAGTGCGGTGATGCTGGTGTCCGCGCCGATCAGCAGCGCCTTATCGGCACCGGAGCCGACCTGCGCGCGCAGCATCGGCACCGCCTTGTCGACGCCGGGAGTGGTCGCGATCGGTTGCAGTTCCCGCTGATCGAAGCCCGCATCGGTGATCCCGGTGACCTCCAGCACCGCCTTGCCGCCGAGACTGCGGGTGAGCCGGTCCACCGAACCGGTGACCGAACCGGAAATGCTGAACACCGCGACCAGCAGCGATGCCGAAATCGACATCACCGCCAGTGACATGAGGGTGCGGCCGCGGTGGGCGAGCAGTTCACCGATATTGAACAGCCGCAGCCGATCCCATGCCGCGCCGATCACGCGCGTACTGTCCGCGTGGCGTTATCGACCTTGTCATTGGCGCCGATTCGCCCGTCGCGCAACGTGATCACCCGGTCGCAATATTCGACCGCGCCCATATCGTGGGTCACCATAACCACTGAATTACCGTTGCCCGCGATGTCGCCGAGCAGTTTCAAGATGGACGCACCGGTCTTGGAATCCAGGTTGCCGGTCGGTTCATCGGCCAGGATCAGCGGCGGATCCATGATCAATGCCCGCGCTACCGCGACCCGCTGCATCTGACCGCCGGACAATTCGGCGGGCCGATGGGCGGCGCGATCGCTCAGCCCGACCAGGTCGAGCAGTTCGAGTGCGCGCGGTTTGGCTTTACGTAATCCGGTGCCGTCCAATAGCTTCGGGATCGCGACATTCTCCCAGGCGGTGAGGGTAGGCAGCAGGTTGAAGAACTGGAAGATGAAACCGACGCGGTGGCGGCGGAATTCGGACTGCCGCTCGTCATCGAGGTTGCCGATCTCCTCGCCTTGGAAGCGGATCGACCCGGAGTCGGGGGTATCGAGTGCGCCGAGCAGATGCAGCAATGTGCTCTTACCCGAGCCGGAGGGTCCGATGATCGAGGTGAATTCACCGGACTCGATGCGCAGGCTTATACCGTCCAGTGCGCGCACCGCCTGGTCGCCGACCCGATATTCCTTGGTGATCTCGGTCAGTTCCAGCATGGCCCGGTCCGACATGGCGGTCCCCACCCTCTTTCTCAACTATCCGATCTTGGATTGTGGCGCACCACAGTGTCGCACTGGCGCGTTACCGCGCCATCGCCTCGGCTGCTCGAACTCGGCGGCGATATTGCGCGTCCAGCACGGCGCGCAGGACAGGTTGTTCGGCGGCGAGTTCGAGATAGGCCTCCACCGCGGATTGGCCCTGCACCAGTGCCTGCTCCAATTTCGCGTCGAGATGGATATTCCACCGATATCGCAACGCGAGCAAGAGGCCCTCCGGTCCGCCGAACAACCGGTCCAGTTCCGGGATCTCCGCGAACAGGTCGGGACTTGCCGGATCGATCGCCGCGCGGGTGAGTACGGTGTGCACGATCTCGGTTCGACGGTGATGATCTTCCCATCCATTGCGACTGTTCGGTCCCTCGAAATGTTCGCCGTAGCGATTGTTCGCAGGCCGTTCGAAATGATCGGACATCGCCTATGTCCTTCCGTGATTTGGTAGATCTCACGCTACGGATGGCGAAATACGGTGTCTTCGTGCCAGGGACGCGAATCGATCTCCTACCGGGGTAGGAGCCGCGGCCCGCTCTGAGCACGATGCACCGGTTCCGACCTGGTGGCGCTGGAGACCGAGTGCTGGCCGGGTTCGTGCCGCGCGAGCGTCGCCGGGCTGTCGGACGCGACGATCAGCTCGGATGTGAACCACATCGAGCACACGCGAGCGTGGTCGGGTCGGCGCGGTCGCGGCGCGCTTTGTCAATGGATGTTAAAGATTTTTCGGTAATTCGAAAGGCCGCCGCTACGTCGGACTGGAGCTGGTCCAATCCTCGCGCCGCCACCAACAGCACCGAATCCGCAGAACAGGACACCACGTGCACAGCATTCACCGCCTGACCGACAACCGGATCAGCGGTGACCGCCCTGATACGGCACGCCCCCGCGGGCTTGACCGGATCGGCTCGGATCGATACCGTCGCGACCCACGATTCGATGGCGAAAAATCTTCGCTGCTCGCTATCTCTGACCCCGGAAAGTCGTTCATGGTGACCAACAATCCGATCGCGGACAGGCACACGACCGAGCCTGGCACGGGTTGGTATGGAACGGCGGCGAAGCTCGCGGCGTTACATGATCTGACAGCCCGGTCCAGATCCCCTGGAACACCGCGTGCAGTTGCCAGGCAACGTTCACGTGGCAAGAAGACTGCCAGGGAACGCATTGCACTACTGCTCGATCCTGGCTCCTTCGTCGAACTCGATGCCTTCGCACGGAACCATTCGACCGATTCGGATGTGGACGACCATCCGAACGGCGACGGCGTGGTCATCGGCCATGGCACCGTGGATGGCAGGCCGCTTGTGGTGTTCGCCCAGGACTTCACCGTCTTCGGTGGCACGCTCGGAAAGGCGCATGGCGAAAAGATCTGCAAGATCCTCGATCTGGCCGCCAAGGCGGGTTGTCCGGTGGTGGGCATCAACGATGGAGCCGGTGGGCGAATCCAGGAGGGGGTGGTCGCGCAGGCGCTCTATGGTGAGATCTTTTTCCGGAACGTCAGCATGTCGGGTGTCGTTCCGCAGATTTCGATCATCATGGGCCCGTGCGCTGGAGGCGCGGCGTACTCGCCGGCGCTCACCGATTTTGTCGTGATGGTGGACAAGACCTCACATATGTTCGTCACCGGCCCCGATGTACTGGCCGTCGCCGTGGGCGAGCGGGTGGGGCTCGAGGAACTCGGCGGCGCTCAGGTGCACAACTCTCGTTCTGGCAATGCGCACTATCTCGCCGAGGACGAGGAAGACGCGATCGATTATGTGCGGGATCTGTTGTCCTACCTACCAGGCAACAACTACAGTCTCCCGCCCGTCTATGCCGCGGGGAAGAGTCGGGCCGGGTCCACGCTGGACTCGCTGGTCCCCGACTCCGCGAACCAGCCGTATGACATGTATGCCGTGGTCGATGCCATCGTGGACGATGGCGACTTCCTCGAAGTACAGCAACTGTTCGCGCCCAACATCATCTGCGGTCTGGGCAGGATCAACGGGACTTCGGTCGGGATCGTGGCAAATCAGCCACTGAAATCCGCCGGGTGCCTGGACATAGACGCATCGGAAAAAGCCGCGAGATTCGTGCGGACCTGCGACGCATTCAATATCCCGATCGTCACACTGGTCGACGTACCCGGATTCCTGCCCGGCTCCGACCAGGAATGGAATGGCATCATCCGACGTGGTGCGAAACTGCTGTATGCCTACGCGGAGGCCACGGTTCCGAAGATCACCACGATTATTCGTAAGGCTTACGGCGGAGCGTACGTTGTCATGGGCTCCAAGCACCTGCGCGCGGATATCTGCTTCGCCTGGCCGACCGCCGAGATCGCGGTGATGGGCGCGGCGGCCGCAGGAAATATTCTGTACCGCGACCAAATCGTCGACGCAGCGGATCCCGAAGCTCTTCGCAGCAAGCTGATCGACGAATACGACCAAACCCATTGCACGCCTTATCGAGCCGCCGAACGCGGATATGTCGATGCGGTGATCGCGCCATCCGAGACGCGGCGGAATATTGCAGCCGCACTTTCCATCATGAACGACAAGCGCGAGCCATCGCATCCGAAGCGGCACGGAAACATACCACTGTAGAGAACCCCCCTGTTGCGCCGGTACCAGTCGGAGTAGTTGTTTGAAAGGAAATGCCGATGGTGATCGGTGACATCGCACATCTGCTGATGGACGAGCCGCGGCGACTGGACGAACCTATCGCGGTCGTTGGGATGGCCTGCCGCATGCCGGGTTCGGTCGAGTCGCCGGACGATCTTTGGCGGTTGCTCATCGAGAAGCGGGACCCGGTGCGTGAGGGCCCCTTCGACCGGTGGGACGTCGACGCCTTCTACGACCCGGATCGAGAGGTGCGAGGCCGCTCCAACACTCGTTGGTCGGCCACACTCGACGACATCACCGGCTTCGATGCCGCATTCTTCGGTATTTCTCCTGCGGAGGCCGCGTCGATGGACCCGCAGCATCGGCTGCTGCTGGAGGCCTCTTGGGAAGCACTGGAACACGCCGGCATCCCACCACGCGATGTCGCGGGATCCCAGGGTGGTGTGTTCGTCGGACTGTGGAGCCAGGACAACGCCGTGCGCCTCGGCACACACTACGACGCGATCGATGCCTATGCCGCGACCATCGGAAATGTGCACTGCACCGCGGCAGGGCGGGTCTCTTATGTGCTCGGGTTGCACGGCCCCTGTGTCGCCATCGACACCGCCTGCTCGTCATCGCTGGTCGCTACCCATTTGGCCGTTCAGAGCCTGCGAACCGGGGAATCCGATTTCGCGCTGGCCGGTGGTGCGAACATCATGCTGACCCCGGAGTTCATGCTCTCCGGAACGCAGTGGGGGATGTTCTCACCCACCGGGCGCTGTCATGCTTTCGACTCGCGCGCTGATGGTCTGGTGCGCAGCGAGGGCGTCGGAATAGTTGTCCTCAAACGGCTTTCGGACGCGCAACGCGACGGTGACCGGGTGCTCGCGGTCATTCGCGGCTCCGCGATCAACCAGGACGGACGGTCGCAGGGACTCGTTCACCCCTCCGAAGATGCCCAGCGCATGGTCTACGCTGCCGCGGTCGCACAGGCGGGCATCGATCCCGGCCTGGTGGGGCTGGTGGAGACCCACGGCCCTGGGACCCAGGTCGGCGATCCGATCGAATTCCGCGCGCTGACGCCGATCTACGGCAGCGGCGCGGGACGATGCGCGCTGGGTTCGGTGAAATCGAATATCGGCCATCTGGAATCGGCCTCGGGAATCGCGGGCTTCATCAAAGCCGTCCTCGCGCTCCAGCACGGTGTCATCCCGCCGAATCTGCACTTCCAGCAGTGGAATCCGAAAATCTCTCCGGACGGCACCCGCTTCTTCGTGCCAACCGAGCCGACCGAGTGGCCGGTAGACGCGCCGACGCGGCTGGCAGCAGTGTCGTCGTTCGGATTCAGCGGCACCAACGCTCATATTGTTCTGGAGGAGTACACGGATCCGTCCACCTCCGAGATGGCGACCGGCTCCACACCGCGTCCGGTCTTGGTGCCGCTCTCGGCGACGGCGCCCGGGATGCTCGGTGCGACCGCCGCGCGGCTGTCCCGCTGGCTCACCGACAACCGCGATGGGGTCGAACTGGGCGATGTGGTGCATACGCTCGCGGTGCGGCGGTCGCATCACCGGTCTCGGACGGGTGTGGTTGCCGAATCGGTGGACGAGCTCATCGACGGGCTGGACCGAGTTGCCGCGGGCGATGACCAGGATGATTCGCTCGGCGACACGGTTCGCGCCGCCGCCGCCGAAGGGGCGGTGTGGGTGTTCTCTGGTCAGGGTTCGCAGTGGGCGGGTATGGGACGTCGGCTGCTCGACGAGGATCCGGTCTTCGCCGCGACGATCGCCGAACTGGAGCCACTAGTAGCCGCGGAGGCCGGCTTCTCGGTGACCGAGACGCTGGGCGCCCCGACGGTGGTCACCGAGATCGACCGCGTGCAGGTCGCACTGTTCGCCACCCAGGTGGCGCTCGCCGCGGTGTGGCGGTCCCTTGGTCTGCGACCGGCGGCGGTACTCGGGCATTCGATGGGCGAGGTGTCGGCCGCGGTGGTCTGCGGTGCCCTGTCGATACCGGACGGCGTGCGAGTCAGCTGCCGCCGCGCCGCCCAGCTGGTCCCCTTGGCGGGCACCGGTGCCATGGCATCGGTGGACCTTCCGCACCAGGAGGTGGCGGAGGAACTGCGTCGGGTCGCCGACGTTACGGTGGCGGTCATCTCGTCACCGCGTGCCACCGTGATCGCGGGCGGCCCGGAACCGGTGCGACAGATTGTCGAGGACTGGCAGCAGCGTGGGCTCATGGCCAGATTCGTCGCGTCCGACGTGGCGGCACACGGACCGCATCTGGACCCCTACGCTCCTCAGCTGATCGGAGCGCTCTCCGATATCCGGCCGAAACGCCCCACTGTGCCGTTCTACTCCACCGTCACCGACGATCCGCGGCAAACCGTGCTGTTCGACGGTGCTTACTGGGCGGACAATCTGCGCAAACCGGTCCGGTTTGCCCATGCGGTGCAGGCGGCCGCCGAGGATGGGCATGCCGTATTCCTCGAAGTCTCGGTACACCCCATAGTCGGACACGCGATGCGTGAGACGCTGCAAGAGATCGACGGCGACGCGGTTGTCACGCATACCATTCGCCGCGACAACGACGACCTGCGCACCATCACCGGCCAGTTGGCCCGTCTGTACCGCGTGGGTGTTCCCATCGACTTCGGCCAGCGTCATGGGCACGGAACCCTCGTCGCAGCGCCGGCGACCACATGGAACAGGATCCGCCACTGGATCGATCTGCCGCTGCCGCACCCGGCGCGACGGCTGGCGGACGAGATTCGGCCACCGCTGCTCGGTATACACACAGTCGTTCCCGAGGCCGGGCGCAGGCATCTGTGGCAGGTCGATGTGGGTACCGGGGCGCAAGCATGGCTGGCCGATCACCGAGTAGAAGGCGTCACGGTACTGCCGGGAGCGGTGTACTGCGAGACGGCACTGGCAGCCGGAATCGAATTCTTCGACTGCACCGTAGAGCAGCTACAGCTGTCCGACATCAGATTCGTCCGGCTACTGCCGGTCCGCGAACACACCACGCTCCACACCTCGCTCAGTCCACGCGGTGATCACACCGCGATCGTGGAGATGGTCAGCAAGGGTGATGGCGACGACGAGTGGATCACCCACGCGACCGCCGAGTTGCGGTACCTGCCTCAGGGGATCGGTTTCGAGCCGGTCGATCCGGCTGCCCTGGATGCGGTCTACCCCGAGCACATCGACGTCGAGGGTCGCTATGCGGAACTTCGCGCGGACGGCTACCACCATGGCCCGGCGTTTGCCGGACTGGAAAGTCTGCGCCGCGCCGGGGACGGGAGGATGCTCGCGCGTGTCGCTGTACCGCCCGCCGCCCGTGCCCTCGCCGGCCCGGTGAGCCTGCATCCGGTCCTGTTCGACGCCTGCCTGCAGACTCTGCTCATCTCGGCAGTCGCTGCCACCGGCAGTGCGGGTACCAGGATGCTGTTCCCAGTGGGTGTCGGATCACTGCGGGTTTTCGCCGCAACCAGTGCGGCAGCATATTGCGAGGCGGCACTCGTTTCGGCTTCGGCGGACGGCGCGATCGGTCAGCTGCGAGTATTCGCGGCGGACGGCTCTGTGCTGGCCGAGGCAACCAACGTGCGGTTCGCGCCAATGGAGCGGAAGACCCCCACCCGCGGTCACGAGCGATTGTTCCATGAGATCCGGTGGACATCTGTGCCACTGGAAGGGAAGACCAGTGCACGCGGGACATGGCTGCTGCTCGGTGACGACGACAACCCACTGTCGGCGGCTCTGTCTGCCGAACTGACCGCGTCAGGAGCGACCGCGACACTGCTGAACGCCCGAGCGTCGGGTACGTCGTCGCCCGCGCCAGCAGTGACGAGCGCGCTCACCTCTGTGACGGACGTCGTCTTCCTCGCGACCTCATCGGCTTCAGCAGAGCCGGATATCGCGGACTTGTGCCGTGACGAGGTGATGCGTCTGATCGATCTGACCGTGCTGTTGTCCGAGTCCGAGACCGGCACACCTCGGCTGTGGATCATTACCCGAGGTGCGCAGGCGATCGCCGGAGACGAGGTGCCTACCCTCGAGCACGCTGGGTTGCGCGGTGTGAGCCGGGTGGCGATGTGCGAGCACCCGGGTCTGCGCACGACCTTGATCGACGTGGAGCCGGGCACCAGCGACCTGCGCAATCTCGTCGCCGAGCTGTTCGCCGACGGTCCCGACGACGAGATCGTATGGCGAGGCGGACAACGCTGGGCGGCTCGGCTGGTCAACGCTCGGATCAGCGACGAAACCTGGCGAACACGGCCACAGCGGATCCAGCGGTACGGTCGTGACCGGATCTCGCTCGACATCGCTCGCCCGGGTGATCTGGACACGATCGGCGTAGTCGCCCGACCGCGTCGCGCCCCGGGGCACGGCGAGGTCGAGATCCGGACCACGGCCATCGGACTGAACTTCGCCGACGTCATGCACATGCTCGACATGTTCCCCGACCTGCACGGCACCTCCGGCCGACTCGGCCTGGAATGCGCCGGCGTCGTCACCGATATCGGTCCTGGAGTGCACCACGTGCGGGTCGGCGATCGGGTCATGGCGTTCCACGACGGCACGGCCGACACTTTTGTCACCATGCCCGCGGAAGTTGTTGTTCCCGTGCCCGAAGCGATGACCGACATTCAGGCGGCCGGTGTGCCCGCCGCCTACCTGACCGCCTGGTACGCGCTGACCCGGATCGCCCGCCTCGGCGCCGGCGAGCGAATCCTCATCCACGCGGGCACCGGTGGAGTCGGCTTGGCCGCGATCGCCATCGCGCGCTCGCTCGGCGCGGAAGTACTCGCCACGGCGGGCAGCGATCGCAAGCGCTCCTACCTCCGCGAACTCGGCGTGCAGCACGTGATGGACTCCCGGTCACTGGACTTCGTCGACCAGACCCTCGCTGCCACCGGCGGCGAAGGAGTGGACGTCGTGCTGAATTCGCTATCCGGACCCGCACTCTTCGCGGGCCTGGAAGTGCTGAACCTCGGCGGGCGATTCCTCGAGATCGGCAAACGCGATATCTACGCCAACGCCAAGTTGGGACTGCTGGCGTTGCGCCGCAACGTCACGGTGGCCGCCGTAGATCTGGCCGTCCTCGGACGAGAACGTCGGCCGCTGATCCGGGATCTGCTCAACGAACTGGTGCGGGAGTTCACCGCCGGTCGTATCGACCCGCCGACCTGTACCGAATTTCCGTTCACCGAGGCGGCCACCGCGTTGCGATACATGGCCGCCGCCAAGCACATCGGCAAGCTGATCCTGACGGTTCCGCAAGAGGGCGAGATCGAGGTCGCGGCTGCGGAGGGCAGCACGCCGGTCGTGCGCGAAGGCGCGAGCTACGTCGTCACCGGCGGACTCGGCGGGCTCGGCCTGGAAATCACCCGTTGGCTCGCCGACCGCGGCGCCGGCCGGATCGTGCTCAATGGCAGATCGGCGCCTTCCGAATCGGCGCTCGCCGTGCTGGCCGACATTCGCGCGGCGGGTACGCAGATCGATATCGTCCGCGGCGATATCGCCGAACCTGGTGTCGCCGAACGACTCGTCACAGCGGCAACGGCGGACGGGCGGCGTTTGTCCGGGGTACTGCACGCGGCGACGGTCCTCGATGACAGTGCTCTGAGCCAGCTGAGTGCCGACCGGCTCGATCGGGTATGGCGGCCGAAGGCGACCGGCGCGTGGCGGTTGCACGAGGCAACCTGTGAGCTACCACTCGACTGGTTCGTGCTGTTCTCCTCGGTGGCCTCGCTTCTCGGCAGTCCAGGACAGGGCAACTATGCCGCCGCCAACGATTGGCTCGACTCTTTCGCCAGATGGCGACGAGCGCGCGGACTGCCAGCACAAGCCATCAACTGGGGCGTGTGGGGAGAGGCCGGCCGGGCAACGGAGCTGGGCCAGCACGGGTACGCGGCGTTCGGTACCGCCGAGGGTCTGCGCTGCCTGGCGGATCTGATCGACCACGAGCGGGCCAACGCGGGCGTCTTCATCTACGACCCCGAACACTGGTTCCACGCTTCACCCGGTGCGGCCGAATCTCGGTTCTTCGCCGACATGCCGGAGCGAGCGGCGGGGGAATCCGACGTGAGCGGCAACGACGGCATCAACTCCCGGCTGCGGACCGCCGCGCCCGATGAGCGGATCCGGCTCGCGCTGAGCTACCTCGGTGTGTGCATGCACACAATACTCGGACTCGGCAGTGCCTCGGTCGACTCGAAGACGGTGCTGTCCGACCTCGGATTCGACTCGCTGACTGCGCTCCAGTTGCGCAACCGGCTCGAAGCGGACCTGCAGGTGAAGATCCCCGCCACCATCGTGTGGACCCATCCCAGTGCTGGCGAGCTGGTCGACTATCTCTTGGAACGCCTCGATCTGGAGGCGGGGACAGACGATGAGCAGACGCATACCGTTCCTACCGACACCGTCGTCGCGGCCGGACGCTGGTTCAAGACGTTTGCGCCACGGCCCGACGCGGCGACCCGGTTGTTCTGTTTCCCACACGCTGGAGGTTCGGCATCGACCTACCTGCCGTGGAGTGATCTGCTTCCCGAGCATGTCGAGTTGCACGCCGTCCAATTGCCTGGACGCGAAGACAGGGCCGAGGAGGAACCACGGCGCGATCTGTTCGCACTGGCTGAAGAACTCGCGGCAATGATCGCGGCGGACCCGGATCGTCGTCCGTTCGCATTCTTCGGGCACAGCGGCGGTAGCCTGCTCGCGTTCGAGACCGCTCGTGCGCTGTGGGTTGGCCACGCCATCACTCCGGTGACGCTCGGGATCTCGGCCGTACCAGCACCAGACGGCCCAGGAATGGCCCAACTATCGGAACGCCTTTTCCGTCACCCGAGTCCGGAGGCTCTGGAGGCTTTGGCCTTCATACCGCAGGAAATCAGGCAGGAACCCAGTCTGCTCGAACGAGCCACACAGGCCTTGGGCTACGACTACACCATGTACCGCGGTTATCAATACACTGCCGCATCGGTTCCGCTCGACTGCCCTGTTGTGCTGTTCACCGGCGACGATGACCCGCTCTGCAAGCCCGAGCACCTGGCGGGATGGGATAAGCAGACGACCGGTCCCGTAACAACCTACGTCTACCAAGGAGATCACTTCTATCTCCGAAACCACCTTCCGGAATTGATCGAACAGCTGACGAAAACGCTCGAACGAAACCCGCTCCACGGCCGGGCCATCCGGGCCGGATAGCTGTTCCGGCGTTCGGTAGATCTCCCGCCACGGACGGCGAAATACGGTGTCTTCGTGCCAGGGATGCGAATTGATCTCCTACTGCGGTAGGAGCAGCGGCCCGCTCTGAGCACGATGCACCGTCCCCGACCTGGCGGTTAGCCTTACAGGATGGATGTGACCCACGCCATCGGCTCGTCGGCGGGCGCCCAATCGGCGATACCGTTCCGCGAGAGTGGGCGCGTCCGGGATCGGTTCGTGGCCTTCGTGCGCAACCCGGTCGCGATCTTGCGTCGCAATCTCGAAGAGCTGCCGTTCGACTATCCGCCGTCGGTCATGATCAGCGCTGATGCTGCCCTGCTCGTGGTCGGTGTCGGCGCGGTCATCCAGCGGCACGAATATTTTCCGACCGCGCTGCCGATTCTGGCGCTCATCCTGGTCTTTGTTTCGGTGCCGCTGTTCTGCTTCTTCGGTGTGGCGCCGAGTCCGATCCTGCTCGCCGTCTCCGGCCTGGTCGCGACGGCCATCATGCTCACTCAGCCGGTGTCGTCGGACTTCTCGCCGTTCATCCTGGTGGTGATGGTCGGCGAGGTCGCGGCCATCGTGCGCACACGCTTCAGCGCATTGTTCGCGGTGATCGCGGTGTTCGAGTTGACGGCCTTCGACGCGGCCGGTCACCTGATGTGGAGCGTGACCGGTGAGCGGTTGCAGGGCATCCAGATGTACATCGTCGGTATCGCACTGGGCTGGCTGGTCGGCGTGATGCTGCAGTACCAGCGCAAATTTCTCTATCAGGAGCGCCAGAGCCAGCAAATCCGGGCCGAACGCGCCGCCGACGCGGAACGCAGCCGAATCGCGCGTGAGGTGCACGATGTCATCGCGCATTCGCTGAGCATCACCCTGTTGCATCTGACCGCCGCCCGGCACGCGCTGCAGACCGACCGCGACGTGGACGAAGCAGTGGACGCACTGGTCGACGCCGAGCGACTCGGCAGGCAGGCCATGGCCGATATCCGCCGCACCATCGGCCTGCTCGATACCCGGCCGTCAAAACTCGTTCCGGAGCCCGGTATCCGCGATATCGATGACCTGGTCGGCGATTTCGCCGGGGCCGGATTGGATGTTCGCTACACCCGTACCGAGGATTTGTCCGCGGTATCCGCGGCGGTCGGGCTCGCGCTCTATCGGATCGGTCAGGAGTCCCTGGCCAATGTGATCAAACATGCGTCCGGCGCGACCGCGACCGTGCGGTTGGAGGTGGACTCGTCGATGGCCCGACTCATCGTGGACAACTCGCTGCCTAAGGGATTACCGCCGGATCCCGGCGGCGGGATGGGACTGTCCGGTATGCGCCAGCGCGCCGAACTGCTCGGCGGCCGCATCAAGACCGGCCCCTTCGACGACGGTTGGACGGTGCGGGCCGAATTCCCGCTGAGCAGCGCGCGGGCCTTGTCGATGTCGTGCGGTCTGCCCGAGGTGATCCACGGGGCCGCGAGTGCCGTGCGTGAGATGCGGCGCGACGGTGCGGTGGGGGAGGGCGCGTGACGGCAGAGGCTGGGGCCAGTGGCGAGCCCGTCACCGTGCTGGTCGTCGACGATCAGGAACTCGTCCGCGGCGGCCTGCGGCGCATTCTGCGCCGCCGCGACGGTTTCGTGGTCACCGAATGCGCCGACGGCGACGAGGTGCCCGCCGCGATCGCGGCCAACCGCCCCGATGTCGTACTGATGGATTTGCGCATGAAGCGTATCGGCGGCATCGACGCGACCCGCATGCTGCGTGCCCGCGACGGTGCGCCACCAGTGCTGGTGCTCACCACCTTCGACGACGACCAACTGCTCTCGGGTGCGCTGCGCGCCGGGGCGGCCGGATTCATTCTCAAGGATTCGCCCGCCGAAGATCTCATCCGGGCGGTCCGCACGGTCGCCGTCGGCGGAGCGTGGCTGGACCCGTCGGTGACCGGCCGCGTGCTCTCGGCATATCGGACGGTTCGCCCCGCCGTCACTCGCGACGACAGCCGACTCGCCGAACTCACGGCGCGCGAGTACGAGGTGCTCGAATTGATCGGGCGCGGCCGCGTCAATGCCGAGATCGCACGCGACCTCGGCATCTCGGAAGTCACCGTCAAGAGCCATGTCGGACATATATTCGGCAAACTGGAGCTGCGGGACCGTGCCGCCGCTATCGTGTTTGCGTTTGACCACGGGGTGGTTGCACCAGGACAATCCACGGGTTGACGGGCAGCCGGATCGCGCATACCCGGAGCTGGTGATGGGCGATTTTGCCCGGGATGTGGAGGAATGACGGGGTGGACGGACCTGGATGGAGAGTCGGCAGTCGGTTCGGGCCGTACGAGCTCAGAGCGCTGCTCGGCAAAGGGGGTATGGGCGAGGTCTACGAGGCGTACGACACGGTGAAGGACCGCGTGGTCGCGGTCAAACTGCTGTCCGATGAACTCGCCAGGGACCCGGTCTACCAGGTGCGCTTCCGGCGCGAATCGCAGGCGGCCGCCCGGCTGGCCGAGCCGCACATCATCCCGATTCACGACTGGGGCGTGATCGACGGTGTGCTGTTCATCGATATGCGGCTGGTGCCCGGCACCGACCTGCGCGAAATCCTGCGCGATCAGGGGCCGATGAGCGCCGAGCGCGCGATCGGCATCATCGAGCAGATCGCCGCGGGCCTGGATGCCGCGCACGCCGACGGTCTCGTGCACCGCGACGTGAAACCGGCCAACATCCTGATCACCGAGGCGGACTTCGCCTACTTGGTCGACTTCGGCATTGCCCACACCGAGGGCGACAGCGCGGTGACCCAGGCGGGCATGGCCATCGGTTCCTACACCTATATGGCGCCCGAGCGGTTCGATTCCGGACCGGTGACCGGTCGCGCCGATATCTACTCCCTCGCCTGCGTGCTGCACGAATGCCTCACCGGAGCGACACCGTTTCCGGCCGGAAGCATGAGCGTGCTGATCCGGGCGCATCTCACCGCGGCGCCGCCGCGACCGAGCGTGCGGCGGCCAGGGGTTCCCGCGGCGATGGACGAGGTGATCGCCCGCGGCATGGCCAAGGAGGCCGCCGATCGCTTCCCGACCGCGACCGATCTGGCGCGCGCGGCCAGGGCCGCACTCGCCACCGCGCCCGCCGCGAACACACCGACCTTGATCGTGCGGCCGCCCGATCCCTCGCGCGGACCCTCGGATCAGGCTGTGGTGCACCGCAGTCCGGCGACGCCCGCGGAGTCGACGGGAACGATTCCCGCGGTCATCCATCCAACCGCGCCGACGGTGGTCTCGCTCGCGGATCTGCAGTTCACGCCGTTGCCGCCGCAGCCGCCCGCCGGACCGCCGACCGGGACGCCCGGCCTTGGTCGGCCGGTGCGGCCGTTTCCGGATGCGCATTTGTACGAGGAGTCGCCGCCGGAGTCCCCGCAGCACTTGCCGTTACCGGGGTACCCGAGTGATCCGGCGGCTCCGCCGACTCGGCGGTATCCGGACCAGCCGCAGTACTCGGAGGCGTCGCGGGCCGAGCAGACTCAGCGGTATCCCGAGTCGCATTACTCCGCCGCCCGGTATCCGGAAAACTATGGCGCGCAACAGGATTCGTCCGCACCGGAGACACGCCGTGTCCCGCTACCGCAACCCTTCTCCGGCACACCGCCGTTCGAGCCGCCGCGCGGTCCGGCCCATGCGGCGCCCAATCCCTACCGGTCCTCGGCGCAACCCGCCGAATATTCGCCGCAGGGCTATGCCGCGCCCGACTACGAAGACGATTACTACGCACAGGATCCCGCCGCGGATCCGTATCGGCGGGATCGATCGGTCCTGTTGCCGATCATGGTCACCGTCTTCGTCATCGTGGTGCTCGCGGTCGGCGGCGCCATCGGCTGGCAAGTGCTCGGGTCCGGCAAGTCCGGGGATTCCACTGTGCAGGCGGGTGCGCAGGTGACCACGACGGCCGCCATCGGCACCTCCGGCCGTTCGACCGCGTCGCCGTCGACCTCGACCACCAAGGCCGCACCCACCTCGGTCACCCTGCCCGCTGGCGCGACGAACTGCACCAACGGTCAACCCATTTCCGGCAGCTTCACCCAATCGGCCACCGGATCATCGGTCACCAGTTGCGGTTTCGCGGAAGCCGTCCGCAAGGCCTACGCCGAATCCGCGGCCACGAACGTCTCGCGCTCATCACGCTCAGTAGTCGCGACAAGCCCTGTCACCGGCCGCAGCTACACCATGAACTGCGTCGCAGACGGACAATTGGTCACCTGCACCGGCGGTGAAAATGCGGTGGTCTACGTCTACTGACACAGCAGCCGCGGTGAACACGCAATGAGTTCGTGTCCATAGGATTCCCGCATTCCATCTCCTGTGCGTCCACGCTATCTCGGGCCCAGTGGACGTCGGCTATCTCGAGGTAGCGGGTGTGGTTCTCCGGTGAGTGCCGAGAGTTTTTCGGCGATCTCGACGATGCTGGATGCGACGTAGGTGAACGTCGTACGGGCGCGTGCTGTGCTTGTGCTGGTCCGGCGTAGGTATAGGCGATGGCGACGCCGAATTCCCGCTCGATCCACGTCAGGGTGGTGTGGCGCAACCAGTGCACGCTGAACTGGAGTCCGGCGGCCACAACTCAGGTGCGTGCGAAACGCGCAGTGACAGAGGTAGCGGCGGGAGTGTTCACTCGATGGAACCGTTTCGAAAGACGGTGCGTCCATTACTGATAGAAGTGCCTTAAGCCGACCGGAACTCAGGTCTCACTGCGCGAAGCGCCCAGCACGGACCGGCGACCTGAGCTCCTGGGTCGGCATGTACATGACCTTTTGTGAAGGAGAGTGTTGACTTGGCCGGGTTTCTGCAGGTGGACATCGATGTGTTGAGTAAGACAGTTCAGTCTCTACGCGGCGCCGAGCAGGTTCTCAACGATGCGATGAACGCGATGAAGGAGGGCGGCCACGGCGACATCGGGACCAAGACTCTCAACGACGCCGCCGACAGCTTCCAACGACGATGGAAGTTCGGCATCGAGCGGATCGGCGAGTCCGCCAAGGCAACCGCGGACGGTGTCGCGCAATGTCTCGATGCGTATCGACAGACCGACCAGGCATTCGCAAGGTGGTCGAGCAAGCCACGAACGTCGTCGACGGACAGCCGAGCACCTCGGTCACAGCATGAGCCAGAACCCGTACCCCTACCTCGGTTTCAACCCCGTTCCGGGCGCGCCTGACGACGTCGCAGGGCTGCGCGGGCAGATCAGCACAGCCGCGGAGGCGGTGAAGGAGACCAACCAGCTGTTGAACAGTCTGCGCAACAGCAACGAGAACGTCTGGCAGGGTGAGGGCGGCGACGCTTTCCGCGCCGACTTCGATGCCACGCTCGCCCAAGACCTCGGCTACGCACAGAACTCGCTCGAAAAGGCCGTTGGCCTGCTTGCCGAATGGCACACGGATCTGGTGGGTTTCCAGGGTGAACTCGGAGAATTTGCGCCTGCTATCAGGTCGTTCACTGAGGGAGCGCAAGCGCCGGGGATAGCAACGAAACTTATTGATGGTGTTCCGAATGTTGTCGATAAGATTCCGCTGATGCCGTCGGCCGTGAGCCGATCCATGGGCGACTTCACCAGCTTCTTCGAAGACTTCGGCCAGGCCAGCAAGTTGGAGGCGGGGACCTCGGCGGCTGGTATCGAACTGTTCTCGCGGGCCGGGAAGGCTGGCCTCGGGCTCTTCAACATTGGGAACATAGGAAATGGCTGAGACAACCGTAGACTGGATTCCGCACGGCTTCATGGCAATGCCGCTGACCGATATCGAGAGTCGGATAGGGGTGGCGCAAGAGATCGTTGGAGAAATGCGGCCGTCGACCATGAAATCCATGGCTCAGGCTATCTTACCCACTGCGGCAACGCTCTTTGCAGAACTGGCGCACAGGGATGCGAGGTATTGTGGCATAGGTCGGCACCTGACGTCGGACGGAAACCCGATCACATCATGTATCACCATTTGCGTGTATGAAACCGGCGGAGCGAAGATCAACCCACGCTTGGCCTTAAAGAATCTGGTCGAGTCCAGGGCCGAATCCGGCGAAACATACGATATCGAAATGGTGGATATGAACGGTCGGCCAATGATGTTCGCTGAACGAGTGACAGAGCTCCCGACGCCAGAGCTTCCGGGGAGGCCGTATGTGAGTAACACAACGGCCACGTACCAACTCGAAGCGGTAGTGCCGTCGAATGACGGGTCAGCCCTGGCTGCTGTCGAGTTATCGACCGCAGCGGTCGACTATGGCCCGGAATTCCGAAAGATGATGGTCGATATGGCGCAGTCGATCGAATTCCGGGCGCACCGTCGGTCGACGTCTCGCCCCTCGTCGCTGGACTTGTGAGGGCTTTCATCGTGGAAACATCATCAACGGCCGCATCCTGGCCAGCGACCCGCGCCGCGTTGCGAAAGGGCGCGCTTTTGCCGTGGATGGCGCTGGCCGTCGGGATCGTCAGCATTCCAGCATTGGTAATCTTCATAAGTATGGGCGATCCTGGCAACAGCCCTTGGGGCCACCGCCTGTCCGCTCCCGGGTGCATATTTTCGGTAATACTGTTCTGCACAGGGATTATCGGAGGGTGCATGGTGTGGATCAGGCGACGGACAAGGCGGATATTGCTGCGGCACCCCTGGTTGGAATACCGAGTCGGCCATGTTACCAACGGCCGGTACGAGTGGGTTGAGCTGAAAGACGCAAATGGCGCTCGGATCTCACAATTGATCGTCAGCAGTTGGGTTCATCAAATAGGAAAAGTGATCGATAATAGCTCTTCGGTAGTGTGGTTCGCAGGTGATCCGCGCAAATGCGGGGTCATCTCGACACCAGGCGGAGCAAATCTGCGATACGCTTATTATAGAGGAGATGTGCCAGCAGGACGTCAGCGTGCGGAAAATATAGAAACCAGCCAGTCGCGACACGGTGGTAAAGATGATCGCCGTTACCCATCGCCTCGTACGCTACGTCGAGTCTGTGCCTTCGTCATCGACTGGTCATTACATTTCGGAGCCGCCGCTGCAGTCGTCATTTTTGGTAAAGGTGTGATCCCGCTTGCCGGCGCCGCTGCGCTCGGCGCGTGGTTGACGGCCTCCTTTGCCAATCGAGTGATACTGCAAGGAGCGTTTCATACGACGGTCGGAAAAGCGCTGTTCGGTCTGTGTGTGATTCAGCCTGGTGACGGTTCGTTTCCGGCCTATGGCAGACTGACAAAAGTCTGGTTTATGACTTTGTATTTTTCCGTTATGCTACCCCTGGCATTATTCGGCGGGGACGGCCCTGGCCCCGACAATCTCAGTGACTACTTCCTGCCTGCAGTGCGTCGTCGCGACCTTCGTGCGCAGCCCTAATTCCAGTAGCAGTTCCGGAAGGGTGCGCCGAGTTGGGCTCGAACCCGTTTGCGTCCGGTCGGCTTGCCTCGCTGATGATCGGTGTCAGTCTGTTGCCCATGCAGGCAGGGGCTCACGTGCCGCCAACCATTGTTGCGGTATTCCGCGTATCGTGCCTCGACTTCCGATCCCGGTGTGTGCTGCCACGATTCCACCAACGATCGCGGCCGTGGTGTCCACATCCCCACCGGCCTCGATGCACGCGGTGATGGCGGCGGGATAGTCACAGAGATAGGTCGCGGCTGCCCACAGCGTGAACGGCACCGTGTCCTGGGCGCTGACCTGTGCGCCGTTGCCGAGTTCGTAGGCTGCTTCGGCTACCGATCGGCCGAGTAGATCTCGAGCTCGCCGGACACCGTCTGCCGTCCGACCATCAACCAGATACGGCTCTACCACGTGCAGCAATTCACTTGGTAGACAGCCTTTTCCACGAGTCGCCGCAGCATGGCTCGCCGCGACGGCCACCGCCATGGCGCCCACGATCGCTTCTGGGTGCCGATGGGTGACCTCGGCGGACAACGCCGCCTGTGCTGCAGCTCGGCGCAGGTCTCCAGCGAAGTACGCCCCGAGCGGGGCGACCCGCATCGCAGCTCCGTTTCCCCATGATCCGCGCCCGTCGAAAGCATTTGCGGCAGCTTCCTCCCAGGGGCGGCCGTCGCGGATCTCGTGCAGCACAACGACTGTGCCGCCGCCATAGCCGCGATACGGTTCGCAGCGATCGGCGAAGACGCCCGCTAGCGCGTCGCGGTCAACACCGCCGCGGCCGCGGATTTCCGAGTACACCGAACAGGCCATCTCGGTGTCGTCGGTCCACGGCCACGGGGCCGCTGGCGGTCGTCCGGCGAGCAGATCTCCGACGCGGTGGCCGGGCACGAAGTACTGAGCACCCAGCGCATCGCCGACGGACAACCCCTCGAGGCTGTGATACGCGGAATCAGAAACCAACGGCATACGGTGGCCAATACTGCCAACCACAATCAGCTACCGCAACACCCGGCAAGAGGTAACGGCACAGGTCCGGAGTCGCATTCCACAGCTGTTATTGGCCCGACGGCTCACCCGTGCCGGGGTACCAGCGGTGCGGAGTTGCGTGCGGCGGACCGCCCACCTCCGGCGATATCCAAGGGGCGGGGTCAGAATGCATCGCGGTGAAGACGGAGGCAGAGTGTCGAGAGGAACTACGTCGCCGTTGACTAGTTGTTCTGTCTCAGAGGATTTTTCACGAGGGTGATCTCGAAGGCGGGTTCTTCGGGTTGTCCGCGCTATTGATCGCGTACTGCGTAGTAGCGCGCAATGACCAGGGCGACAGCACCGATCCTGGTGTCGCAACGGCTCACGCCTGTGCGCGGTCTCCTTTCTGTAGAAGTGTACTTCTTAGAAGTATATTTCTATTCATGACTGCCTTGGTGAAGCCGGACCGGGTGTTCGACCGTGACCGCGAATGGGATGGATTGGTGCGGTTCGTGACGTCGCCGAGTCCGGATGTGCGGTTGGGGATCGTCAGCGGGCGGCGGCGGCAGGGCAAGACGTTCCTGCTGGATGCGTTGGCCGATGTGGTCGGGGGTTTCTTCTTCACGGCGACCGATGCGACGGAGGTCGAGGCGCTGGCGGGTTTCGGTGTGGCTGTGGCCGCGCATGCCGGTGGCGGCCGGTATGCGTTCCGGGATTGGGATGAGGCGTTCGAGCGGTTGTTCGCGGTCGTGGGGGACGGGCTGGTCGTCATCGATGAGTTTCCGTATCTGACCAAGGCCAGTCCGTCGTTGCCGTCGGTGTTGCAGCGTGCGCTCGACCCTCGCGGTTATGCGCGGCGGGCGGGTTCGCGGGTGTTGTTGTGCGGGTCGGCGATGTCGGTGATGGGGCGGTTGCTCGCCGGCAGTGCGCCGTTGCGTGGGCGGGCGAGTTTGGAGTTGATCGTCAAGCCGCTCGACTATCGGGAGTCGGCGCGGTTCTGGGCGATCGAGGATCCGCGGTTGGCGGTGTTGGTGCATTCGATCGTGGGTGGGACGCCGGCGTATCGGCGTGAGTTCGCCGCGGGTGATGCACCGGCGTCTCTGGAGGATTTCGATTCCTGGGTGTTGCGGACGGTGCTCAATCCGCAGGTGCCGCTGTTCCGCGAGGCCCGGTATCTCTTGGCGGAGGAGACCGAGATCCGCGATGTGGCCCTGTACCACGCGGTGCTGGGCGCGATCGCGGGTGGGCACACGACACGGGGTGGTATAGCGAACACCATCGGCCGCAGTTCCACCGACATCGGGCATCCGTTGTCGGTGCTCGAGGATGCGCAGCTGGTCATCCGGGAGGCGGATCCGTTCAATCGGGGCAAATCGGTGTATCGGGTGGCCGAGCCGCTGATCGTGTTCTACGAGGCGATCATGCGGCGGGAATGGACTCGGTTGGAGCGTGGGAATCCCGAAGCGGCATGGCGTAATTCGCGTGCGACGTTCCTGTCGCATGTGGTGGGCCCGCATTTCGAGGGGATCTGCCGGGACTGGGCGATGTCGGTGGGCCCAGAGGTGTTCGGCGAGTTGCCTGGGCATGTGGCGGCCGCGACAGTCAGCGATCCACGTGAGAAGCGGCAGATTCAGGTCGATGTCGCGGTGCTGGCGCCAGAGGAGACCGGACGGCCGCGGCGCATCCTGTCTTTGGGTGAGGTCAAATGGGACCGCACCATGACCATGGGGCATGTGGACCGCTTGCGGCGTGCGCGAGAATTATTGGCGGCCAAGGGATATGACACCAGTCGAACGATCCTGGCCTGCTATGGCGGAGCGGGATTCGATGAGAACCTGCAGGCTGTCGGCGTCGGCGTAGGGCGGTGGCCGAAGGAAGCCGACAGCCCCATGCTGGTCGACCTGAACACCGTCTACGCCGAGGTGTAGCAGCGGCGAGCGGTTCTGGTGGACCCGAGGGCGCCGACTCCGAGGCGCATTCCCACTTGGCGATTTCATCAGTGCCGCAGTGTGATTCACCGCGGCGCATTTCCAGGTGTGTGAGGTCGTGCCGTTATTGCGGCACTGCCGAACGCACGGCGGTCCGCTAGTTTGGTGTTCGATACCCGTTCGGCGATCAGGAGATACGGTGGAGTTCAAATCGGTGCTTCGGCCTGTTGCGCGCGGATTCAATGCGGGCGTCATGGCGTTGACCAAGGCACCATGGATCGGGCCTCGGGTGGGTCGGGCGATTACCGAAATCACTTATGTCGGCCGACACTCCGGAAACACCTTCAGTACACCGGTGGTCTTTCGACGCTCTGGCGACGAGATCACGATCGCGGTCGGCATGCCGGACCAGAAGACCTGGTGGCGCAACTTTCTCGGCACGGGTGGGCCCATCTCGTTGAAGCTGGACGGCGCCGAACGGTCCGGGCACGCCGTCGCCCGACGCGATGACAAGGGCCGTGTCAGCGTCATCGTGCACTTGAACGAGGTCGATTAGCCCATAGCAAACGGTTCCGCTGGGACCGCGTCGTCGACACTGCTGCGTTTCTATGTCGCTCCACGGCGGCAGACCGGTCGAGTAGTTGAATAGCTGCTGCCCTGTGCCGGTGCCCGGCTTGTGCGCGAATCACAACATCGACTGATCGGTCGGGATCGGCTCGGGCGACCGGCGTGGCGAGGGCAGTGCCATCGCGAGTTCTCCACGTCGGGCAGCCCGCCACCAACGCTGTCCGGAGTCGATGGCACGCCGGATCTTGCGCACAGTGGGTACCTGTGTGAGCAGGTGTAGCTGGTATCGCCACGGCATTTGTACGCCGTGCCGAGCCGCCATCGCATAGGCGAACTGCACGGCGCTGCGGTCGAGATACCGGTCGGCGTGTTCGAACCAGATCATGCTGGTACGGGCGGCGGCCTGGATCGGGCGCAGCGCGGCGCGCCGCTGGGCATCGTAGTTCTCCAGCGCGTCGGCGACCTCGGCATGCTCGTACAGGTTCTGTGCGAGTACGACGGCGTCGATGATTGCCAACCGGGTGCCCGAACCGATGGTGAAGTGCGTCGTGTGCGCTGCATCGCCGAGCAGCACCACGTTGTCGTGATACCAGGTCTTGTTGGTTATCTCGGGAAAGCGACTCCACCTTGCGAACTCGCCTCGGGTCTTGCTGATCAATGAGTGACCGTCGAGGGGGCGCGTGAATATGTTTTCCAGAACACGCAAGTTCTCCAGGTCGTCCAGGGAATCGAATCCCAGTGCATGCCAAGTCTGGGGTTGGCACTCGACGATGCAGGTGCTGATTTTCTCGGCGACCGATGGGTAGGCATGGAACCAGATCCAGCCGGCCGAGGTGTGTTCGAAGGCGAAGGTGAATCGGGTGAAGACCTTGTCCGTACCCAGCCAGATATATCGATTCTCGCCGAGTGTGATGGACGTGCCGAAATGCGGATTACCCAGTTGCCGTACCCGGCTGTTCGCGCCGTCGGAGGCCACGATCAGATCGGTGTCGTCGAAGCCGGACAGATCGTGGACCTCTCGTCCGTGCGCGACCTCTACGCCCAGGTCGCTCGCCCGTCGGGAAAGTACGTCGAGCAATGCGGCGCGCCCCATGCTGAACCCGTAGCCCGCGAAATGCGCGGTCTGGTTGTCGTGCACATGGATTGCCTGTTCACGCCATAGGACCGATCCGGCACGCACCGCTTGGGCGCTGTCGGGGTCATTCCGATACAGAAGGTCGAGCAGGTCGTCCCAGTACACGACGCCCCAGCCATAGGTGGACCCGGGAGGATCGCGGTCGATCACCGTGATGTCATGGGCCGGGTCGCGCCGCTTCATCGAAATAGCGAAGTACAACCCGGCCGGCCCGCCGCCGATACACACAATCTTCATCTCGCTACCAGCTCCAGCCCGGCTGGTCGATCCTGGCTCCACATGATCGATACCCGATGCGACCGAGCCCGGCACGCTGTGCGTGTCCGGGCTCGGTCACCGGCGCTAGAAGCTGCCCCAGCCACCCCAGCCGGGGTTCCACCAATTCCACCAGCCGGGATTCCATCCCCAACCGCCGCCGCCCCAGCCGCCGCCGTGACCCCAGCCGCCGCCGCCCCAGCCGCCGCCGCCCCAACCGCCGCCGCCCCAACCGCCGCCCCAGCCGCCGCCGTGACCGCCGCCGCCCCAACCACCGCCGCCGCCCCAACCGGGGCTGTCAACAAGTTGGGTTGCGGACGTGGACGTCGTTGCGTGCGCGGTAGGCGCTTGCACGGCGGCTGCGACGACCGGAGTCGCCGCAACTGCGGCTATACCCGCGGCAGCCGCCAACCGGGCGAACTTCGTGTGTGAATTCTTTCTCTCAGTCATGATAGGACTCCAAAATGCTGTCCCGACCTGCTGGAATTCTACGCGTTTTCGCCCAACTCCAGAAGCCGCCGCGTTGACTGATCTATAATCCCGCCACATTTCCCGCTGTTGCCCAACCCAAGGATGCCCGCGTAGTGCCTCTCCGTGCCCAGCGAGGGATTGTGACGGCCATCATGGGCGTCATTGTGTAGAGGACGTCTCCGTCTCAGGGACACGAGTGGCCACGACGGGCCGCGTAACACGGGAAGCATGGTGATCTACCGGATGGATCACGCCCGCGTTGCGATCAGAGAATCTCGCGGCTGCAATCGCGTTCTTCGTCGAGTTGGGCCTGGAACTAGAGGGCGAGGCGGCAGTCGAGGGTGAATGGGTGGCTCCGCTCCTCAGGCTGGACGGCCTTCGAGCCGACATTGCCGTCGTGCGGACCCTGGACGGCCACGGCCGGGTCGAGCTTCCAGGGGCCGCTTCGACCGAATGTGCTTCCAGCCCCGCGGTGCCTGAAGCAGGACCAGTCCATTAGTACTAATGTATCCTGTGGCCATGATGGTTCGGCCAGCACCCGGGCTCGGGGAACTCCTCCATTACGTCGGCGAGCTGGTCGATCGTGGAGCAGGGGAGGTGTACGACTCCTTGGGGATGTCGTATCGACCGCGGTACACGCCGGTCTTGCGGGCGATGAGTCTCGGGGCCACGACCGTTACCGACATCACCGCCCTCACGCACGTAACGCAGGGGGCTATCAGTCAAGCCGTTGGACTGATGGTTGCCGACGGCCTGATCGCGCGGGAGCAGCTACCGGACGGTCGCAAGAGCGGCCTGAGCCTGACCGTCAAGGGGTGCGAGCTGCTCGAGTTGCTCCAGCCGCATTGGGAAACCACCTTCGCCGCGATCGTCGGTCTGGAGCAGGAGGTCGGTTTTCCGCTGCGGCGAGTCCTCGGCGATGCCGCGACAGCGCTGGAGAGCAAGGGTTTCGCGGCGAGACTCCAAGAGGCGCGGCAGTTGCGAAACCAGCGGGGCACACCGCTGCTGTCAGCGGGCGCGGCGCCGGTGCGGAACTGGTTTGATCGCGGAGGTCAGACATACGCGCGTTTTCGTCCCGAGTATCCGGCTCGACTCTCGATGTTTCTCGCGTCGCTGGCTCCTTGTGCGGCTCTCGCAGTCGATGTCGGGTGCGGCAGTGGTCAACTGACCGCCCAGCTCGCTCCGTATTTCGATACCACGATCGGGGTAGACCCAAGCGGTGACCAGCTCGACAATGCGCGGCCGCGGGAACGGATCCGATACCTCCGGGCATCCGCCGAGGTACTCCCGGTTCCGGCTCGCAGTGCGTCTCTTGTCACGGCGGCCCAGGCAGCGCACTGGTTCGACCGACCCGCGTTCTACTCGGAGGTCCGCCGAATCGCGGTCCACAACGCGGTGCTCGCGTTGATCAGCTACGGGGTGATGCAGCTCGAACCCGACCTCGACGGACGGTTCGAACGTTTTTACCGCAGCGAGATCGGACCGTATTGGCCACCGGAACGCAAGCTCGTCGACAGCGGGTACGCCGATATCGACTTCCCATTCGACGAGTATCCGGCGCCCCCTATGCAGATCAGGAAGGACTGGGACCTGAACGAGCTTCTCGGTTACCTGTCGACTTGGTCGGCGGTTCGCCGGGCCGAGGAAGCCGGCAAATCCGAAGTCCTGCAAGCATTTGCGGCGGACCTGACCGACCTGTGGGGCGACCCCACAACACCACGGCAGGTCACCTGGCCTGTCAACATGCGATTGGGGATCATGTGACAACGCCGCAACGAGCACGCTCACTACAGTCAGGATTGACACACCGCGAGAGCATGATCGTCGCCGCACGCCACACCGTCCCCCGTGTGGTGCCGGACTGGCCTGGGTTTGTCGACATGCCGCCCGTGTTCGCGACCGCGATGATGATCGGATTCATCGAGCAGACCTGCATCAACGGATTGCGGCCGCACCTGTCGGATGCTCAGCGGACAGTCGGCACCCATGTCGATGTCAGTCATGTCGCCGCGACGCCGGAAGGCATGACTGTCACCGCGACCGTCACACTGGTCGAGGTCGACGGTCGAAACCTGCGCTTCGATGTGTCCTGCCATGACGAATCCGGTCTGATCGGAGCGGGAACTCACCGTCGCGCTGTTGTCGATTTCGACGCCTTCATGAGGCGCGTAGCCGACAAGACGGCACCCATTCCCACCAGAGACTGAGCTTGCCCCAGGACTCCGCGCTCGCCGGTTCAAGTGCGTGGCGAACGTTTCGCAGTGCGTGAAAACTGGTGGCACAACGGCATGCTGTGTTGGCTTCGTTGACGAAGCCTCCGTGAGGTCCTCTACGACGAACCGCGCGTCGTGCTCATGCCGGTGGACCATCGGTTGGCAGGCAAGGAATACGTCACCCTCGACGACATCGCCGACGAACCCGTGCCCCGACTACGGCAGTCGAACCCGGACTGGAATGCCTACTGGCGCATCGATCCCCGCCCCGACGGCCGCCCCGCCCCGACGGCCCGATCATCGACGCCCTCGAGGACAAACTCGAAGTCATCGCCGCCGGTGAGGCCATCGCCATCGCCGCCGGCCACCACCTAGCGGTGCGTCCCGACGTCACCGCGATCCCGCTGCACGGCGTCGACCCGGCTCACGTCGTGCTGGCCACCCGCCGCGACGACCGCAACCGCCTGGTCGCCGCATTCCGGAAATACGCCCGAGACCGGCTCACAGGCCCTGAGCCGGGCAGGCTCACCGATCCGTGATCCCAAGACAGAGCATGGCGGGCGTGGCGGGGGCTTTCTGGCCGGTCACCGATGAAATCGATCGCCCCGTGGCGTCGAAATCAGTGATCCACCGGAGAGGAGAGCGCGATGAACCAGTCCACCAACGAACTTCCCGCCGTTCACCGACGAGTTCGAAGTAGCGGACCGAGTGTCCGCAAGCATCGGCGATGCGCTCGACAGCGATGCGGCAGTGGCCACTCGCGCTCGCCGCCAAAGGATTCCTCGCCGATCAGGAGGGGAGGGTGTCGAGGTAGGCGCGGTAGGTGCCGAAGGGGAGAGTGGCGTCGTAGACGAGGTCGCCGGTGGGAGTGAATTCGGAGATATGGGGGGCCATGCCCCAGCAGACCAGGGTGTTGCCGTTGGGGAGTGCTTCGGCATTGCCCATCGCGAAGGAGACCAGGCCCTCCGGGTGTTCTTGGTTGCGCAGCAGGGTGGCACGGTTCGCGGCCAAGTCGATGTTGATCCATTCGACGCTGGAGTGACCACGGGATTCCGGGCCGTCGGAGTTGTTGTTGAACAGCCGCAACGTGGTGGCGTCGGTGAATTCGGCGTCGTGTTGGAAGGCGAATTCGACGCCGGGATCGGCGGCAAGGGTCGGGTGCTTGCCGCCCAGCTGCCAGCGGATATCCCCGGTGCGCGGGTGCACGTCGTACACAGCGGCGGTGTTTCGCAGGGACACAAGCAGATTCCCGGACGGATCGAGACTGATCGAGTTCATGTGGTACGGGTCGTACACGTCACTGTTCAGCTTGCCGGAGGTCTGCGAATCGGCCAGCGGCACATGCTCGGCCGCACTCCAGCGGAACAACTCCTTGCCCGAGGCCACATCCATCACCAGCGCGACGGTGTCGAACATCTTGCCGTTCTTCGGCCCTCCGATGGCGGTCAGATCGGCATCCACCTGGGGGTAGGAGGTGAGTAGCGCGTGGCCGTCCGGGGTCAGCCGGAACTCGTGCACATCCGCGCCAGCGCCACCCGGATCGACCGTGGTCAGCACGTTGAAGTTCTCGTCCGCGATGATCCCGACACCGAAACCGTGCCCGGCCACGGTGCTTCCCTGCCACCAGGTGAGCACCTTGCGACCCTGGTACGTCTGCGTCCGGAAGTTCGAAACATCTTGTCCCACAGGCGGTTCGTACCGCTGGATCGGCTTGCCGGACCGGTCGGCGATAACGTTCGCGGGCTTCCCGCCCGGCAGCGCCCGCGCCACCGCCCCAAGCCCCGGCACCAGCGCCGCCGCGCTTACCCCGACCGTGTAGTACAGATACCCGTCGCTCACCCCCGGCTTCTCCACGTTCACGGTGTAGGCCAGTCCGCCGAACGGCACGGTCGGCAGCACCGGCTCGGCGGCGGCGGATCCGCAGGCGGCAGCGACGAGCGTGGCCGTGGCGGCCAACGATATCGGCAGGTGACGCCGCATGATGGGTGAGGACTGTCGAACATCGGAGTCGGAAACGCCCGTGACCTTCAGAACAGCGAGCGGTCGGCGCCAACCAGATGTTTTTCCGCCGGGGGGTGTAGTCGGCGGAACGGGGGCATGATCGTCGAACACGTGAAGTGCTTGCGTCTCCGAATACACCGTCGCTAGTTTAGTACGGCACTGTTTCGTTTCATATTCGAGGGTTTCAATGAGCGACGACCAGGTCCAGCGCCCCCGCGTAACGCTTGATCGAGTTGCTCCACGCGGCGCTCGATGTCCTGCGTGCGGTTATCAACTGCTGCCTGAATTTTGGCAACATTGGGGACGTGGTCATGAACACCTTCGAATGCGATCGGTGACGAATTGACGATTGGACCGTAGGCAATCGGCACAACTCTGTCAACTTCCGACTTCCTTTCTTTAACCCCTTGCGGCTGAAGCCTTTTCATGACCTACAGCGGTTCGAATAATTTACCGAACTTGTTGTTCAATCTATTGCCGCTGGAGGGACCTTATGGCATGTGCGGGTTTCCGAGACTGTGATGAGTGGTGCGGTGCCTGCCTTCTGGAGCCGGGGCGACATCCGGAGCCCGGGCAGTGAGGTTTCGATATTTCAGCTGGTAGAGGGGTTTTCAACCCGCAGTGCCGCGGCGATACCGGACGTGCGGAACGCTGGAACGCGAAAAGTTGGCCTTTGGTTGGTTTCAGACAGTCCCAGGAGATCAGACGCCATCGCGCTACATGATCTGCAATCGGCATCATCACGCGCACACCGCTATTCAACTGGTCGGTCGCCGCCGCTTTTCGAGCAACCTACTGCTGCTAATGGGTTCACGCACGACATGGGTTTGTATTTCGATGTGGACACGATATCGAGGACTTTCACTCGAGCTCGCCGCGCCCCAGCACACACTCGTACGGGCTCGAAGATCCAGTAATCACCTTTCATGCTTGGACACCTGTATAGGTTTGCTGACTCGAAAGGAACTGTGATATGAGCGTTCTGGGCACTCCACTCAAAAAGATTGTCGCCACCAGTGCGATTATCGGTGGGACCGGCATGGCATACATCGGCCAAGCTTCCGCCGCTACCGATCAGCAATGGGACAGCCTCGCCGCGTGTGAGTCCGGGGGTAATTGGAGTATCAACACTGGCAACGGGTTTCAGGGCGGTCTGCAGTTCTCGCCGGGCACATGGGCCGCATATGGCGGTGCCGCGTATGCGCAGACCGCCGACAAGGCCACCCGTGAGCAGCAGATCGCCGTCGCCGAGCAGGTACTCGCCGCTCAGGGCTGGGGCCCGTGGGCGGGATGTTCGGCAGCGCTCGGCCTCCGGTGACACCACAGAGCTGTCCAGCGGGTACGACCGAGTCGTGAGACTGTCATCGTCCGGGTCCCCGTGCTCGACCCTGTCGAGGCCATGGTCGGAAGTGCTGTTCGCGGCAACAACAGTGGCGGTCGCGGGCACTGCGACATGGTCAACTGTCGGAAAGGACTCCGTCGACCACGACGCTGACCAGCTTTTCCGGAAGGTCCGGCGTTATCGGCCTACCCGTCAGGACGACCCGCATCTGGATCGTGGCGAATAATGGCTCGAGCACATCAATGGCGGCAATTCCGGACTGCACCTCACCGCGGGTGATCGCGCGTTCGACGACAGGCTCCATCGCCCGAAGGCGGGTATCGAAATACAGCCGTCGTGCCTCGCTCGCCGCCGGGTTGTCCGCCGCCGCGACACTCATTTGCAGAAGCGAACGTCCGACCGGGCTGCCGAGGTAATCACACGCCTGTTTCATGAGATCGGTCAGATCTTCGCGCAGCGAGCCGTGGTCGGGTACGACCAGCGATGCCTCGCTGCGCGTCGTCAGCGCGTCGAGGATCATACGTTCGCGCGTCTTCCACCGTCGGTATACCGATGTCTCGTGTATACCGGCGAGCCGTGCGACGGCCGCGACGGACACGGCGTGTACCGGGGTGCCGTTCATGATTTCCGATAGCACCGCGTTGCGCACGGAAGTAACGATGTCCGGTATGTCGGTGACCTGGGGCACGCTGAACTTGTCGGGCATTTTCGCAGTATAACGGCGCAAGTGCATTGTTCCCGCCGCTGGCATTCCATCGAGATTTCACACAATGGGCCGGAGCCGAGAGCACATCGAGCCGGATGCATTCGGATAAATCGTGGTCTCGAATTCGACTGCGGGGCAAGTCGATCCGAACGTATTGGGGAAGTCGTCGCCGAGCTTGTCGTGGCGCGTCCGATGCTCTGCGTCATCGTTCGGTCGGCTGGTGCTCGGCCCTGGAGGGCGCTCGGCGGTCGACGACCGTAGCGCTCTCGGCGAGCACTCGTGGTGTTGGTATCCGCGCGCGGCAGCCCGGGGATGTGCGGCGGCACCGGACCCATATGGCGGATCCGCTTCGCGGCCACCAGGTTTCACTCCCGTGAGCATGTGTCTTCGCGACATCTAACTATAGATTTCTATAGTTACAGAAACTCGTGTTGCGCAGTCGGGCGGACCCGATTATGGTCGTACGCAAGTCGACTTGCGCAGTGCCGGGCGGGGCCCGGTGATGGGGACCCTGAAGCGCTTGTCGTGTGTATATACGGTGACGATGCGGCGGGGAGTGCTGCGCCCAAAAGAAAGTCGACCAGAGCGCGACATTGCGGTCGCCGCGTTCGACAATGCTGTCGCTACGTGCATTGCAAATAACTGGCCCGAGGGCCGTTCTGCACAGTGAAGGGGATATCCAGATGAGCCTCGAAACGGACGTGTACGGCGATATTGCCGACTACCTGGAAAATCACTACAGCATCGAGGTCGATAAGGTAGACCCCGCCGCGACATTCGAGGAAGTGGGCTTGGATTCGCTTGGGCTGCTTGGCATTGCGGAGATCCTGGAACGCAAGTACACGATTTCGCTGAATGACGAGCGCATCGCAAGCATCAAGACGTTCGGAGAACTCGTCGATGCCGTGCGGTCACGCTCGGAGGAATCCAGCGCGAAGTCCCTATAACGGACTGAGCTACACATTCAACAGCATTGGAGTTTCCGGTGACCGCATATATCACCAGTACTGGCCGATTTCTACCAGGCGATCCGGTAACAAACGACGAAATCGAAGATTTCATCGGCAAAGCGGGCAACGCGAGTTCCGACCTTCGGGACACGATTCTTGCCAATAGTGGAATCAAGACACGCTATTACGCCTTGGATCGGGAACAGCAAACTGTGTTCTCGAATACGGAATTGGCCGCTCGGGCGGTGGAGGACGCCGTCGAACGATCGGAGATCGCTGCCGAGGATCTGCAGTTACTCGCCGCCGCCACGACGTTGCCGGACCTGATGGGGCCGGGTCACGCGAGTATGGTCCATGGCCGCCTCGCCTATCCGCCTTGCGAGATCGTCACCGCGCACGGCATCTGCAGCTCGGGAATGATGGCGCTGAAGAACGCCTACCTGCAGGTCGCGATCGGGGAGAAGTCGGCCGCCGTCGCGGTCGCCAGCGAGTTCGCTTCCCGTGGCTTCAAGAGCAGCCGATACAAGGCACTCGAGAGCCGGACGGAAGACGGTTCGCTGCCCATGGAGACCGCGTTTCTGCGGTATATGCTCTCCGACGGCGCGGGAGCGGCGGTCGTACAGGACAAGCCGAGGTCGAACGGGGTGAGCCTGCGCATCGACTGGATTTCGCTGACCTCGTATGCCAATACCGAGAAAGCATGTATGTATTTCGGCAGCGAGTCCAACGATGCCGAGAAGAGCTGGATGGACTACGCCGACGCCACCGAGGCCGCGGTAGCGGGCACTCTCGTTGCCCGCCAGCGCCTCTCGCTGCTGCCGCATCTGGTCAAGGTCGGCATCGACGAGTACGAGCGGCTCCTGAACGCGGGCAAATTCGACCCGACCACCTTGAAGTGGATTCCGGCGCACTATTCGAGCGAGCGCATGAAGTCGATGGTGCTCGGCGAGTTGTCGCGGCGCGACGTGCGACGACCGGGACCGGAAGTGTGGTACAGCAACCTCACCCGCGTCGGGAACATCGGTAGCGCAAGCATTTTCGTGATCCTCGACGAGATGCTGCGCGAAGAGCTCGTCACGCCGGGCGACACCATGCTCTGCATGGTCCCGGAATCGGGCCGTTTCGCGATTTCGTACATGCACCTCACGGCCGTGGACGGCGGCACGAGCGCATGAGTACCGCGCCAGCGGATCTACCCGTGCGGGAGGTCGGCGCTGAACCCGCCGTGATCGCGGTCTACTGGTACTCGCAGACCGGGCAACTGCGAGAGTGTCTCGAACATTTTCTCGAGCCGCTCGTTGCCGCGGGCAGCGAGGTCCGGTGGATCGAAGTCACCACCTCCGCTGACTTTCCGTTTCCGTGGTCACTCGGTCGCTTCTTCGGCGTGTTCGCGGAGGCCGCCGATGCCGAGTCGACCGTGGATATCTCCGTCGGAGACGGCAGTCGGCAAGTCGGCGATCACGTGGACTTGGTGCTGGTCGCGCACCAGGTGTGGTATCTGAACCCATCGATCCCGATGCGATCGTTGGTGCGGCGCTACCCCGAGCGGGTGACCGGTCTGCCGGTTGTGCAGTTCATCGCCTGCCGCAATATGTGGGTGTCCGCGGCGGTGAGTATGCGCAGCATGCTGACCGCCGCGGGTGCTCGCCCGGTCGGCGTGATCGCGGTGACCGATACCGCGAATCAGCTCGTGTCGTTGTTCACCACCCTGCGGTGGCTGCTGTTGGGACGGCGGGAGGCATCGTTCGGTCTGCGTGCCGCTGGTGTGCCCGATGCCGAGCATCAACGGCTACGCAGGCTCGGACAACAAGTGGTCGAGGCCGGCGCGGATACGGGGCATCGGGTCACCGCGGTGCTGCCCGAGGTGTTGGCGCAGGCCGAGTCGGCCCGCGAGAATGCCGCGGTTGTCGGTCCGGATCTGTTGGCGGGCATGGCTTTTCGGTTCGCATCCCGACTGATCCGCCGGTACACCGAACCGGGTGGTCTCGGCGAGAAATCAGCGCTGGCCGCTTTCGTCGGTGCGCTGGGTACGGGGATCGCACTCGGCCTGCCGGTGGCCACGGTGCTGCGCATCGTCTTCCGTCGGCGCGTGGACGCCGCCATCACAAGCTATCTCGACCGCGCGCTGTACGCGGTCGCCGACGACGCTGTGCCGGCCCGGCGCGGACACGAGGTGTCACCATGACTGTCGACCATTGCGAAGTATTGATCGTCGGTGCTGGTCCGACCGGCCTGATCGCCGCACATCTCTTGGGCCGCGCGGGGATTCGCACCCATCTGGTGGAGCGCCGATCAAGTGCGTCCACGCATCCGCGGGCCACGATGGTCAATGTTCGTACCGCGGAAATACTGCGCGACCTCGAGCTGCTCGGTCCGGCGCAGGAGGTCGGTACCAGTCTGGAGGCGTCCGGTCGGGTCAGTTTCCACACGACTCTGGTCGGTGCCGAGCTCGGCGAGATCGACATGGTGGGAGACGCCGAGAAACTCATGCGGACGGTGTCGGCGAGTCCGGTGCTGCCGCTGATCTGTCCGCAGAACGAGTTGCAGACGCTCTTGCTGCGCGAGTTGTGCAACTACCCCTCCGTCAGCGTCGAGTCGGGTGTGGAGATCACCGATCTGATCGTCGACCCCGATGGGGTCGGCGCGGTCCGAGCGGACAATTCCGCGCTACGCGCTTCCTACGTGGTCCTCGCCGAGGGAATCCACGGTCGGTTGCGTGAGCGCGTCGGCATCACAGTCCAGGCCTGCGCACCGCTCGGAACGATGTTGGACATCCATTTCACCGCTGATCTCGGCTCGGCGGTCGCAGGCAAGGAGAGCGCCCTGTACTGGGTCATCAACGATGACATACAGGGCGTGCTCATCACCGTCTCGCCGCAGCGCGGTACCTGGCTGCTCGAGCTGACCGGCATCGACGTCGACCCATCGGCGATGCCCGACACAAGCGAATGCGAGCGCCTGGTCCGAATGGCCATCGGCGCGGCCGACATCGACCTCACGATCGAGTCGGTCCGAACGTGGGCGATGGGTACGACGGCCGTCGACCGGTGGAGTGACGTCCACCAACGGGTATTCGTGGCAGGCGACGCGGCGCACAGCTTCCCGCCGACCGGTGGCTTCGGCATGAATACCGGCATCCAGGACGCGCACAACCTCGCGTGGAAGCTGCACGGTGTGCTGCGTGGCTGGTCGAGTCCGCGGCTGCTGAACACCTACGAAGCCGAGCGGCGGCCCGTCGCGGATTTCAACGCCGAGCGCAGCGTGCACAACGCCGTTGCCATGGACGAGTTCTTCACATCGGCACGGTCGCTGATCGGATCCGGAAACGGATCGGGCCCCCAGATCAGCGATGCCGCCGCACTGGCCGTCGGCATCGAACGACAACGGCCGCATTTCGACTTCTACGGTCAGGCAAGGGGATTCGTCTACCGCACCGACGAAGACAACCCGCAGCCGGTTGTCGCGGACGTGGTCGACTATCACCCCAGCGTGCTAGTCGGTGCCGTCGCACCGCACCTGTGGCTGGAAGAGGATGGCCGGCGCACGGCCGTCGCCGACCTGACCAACGGGGCCTTCGCGCTGCTGACTTCCGTCGAAGCCGCGCCCGAATGGCAGGATTCGTTCGGTGCGTGGGCGTCGGTGCTCGGTGACATACCGCTGCGGATATGGCCGGTGTCGCCGATACCGCGTCCGGACGCCTTACACGATTTCCGCGACGACGCCATCGGGGTCTTCGGTTTGTCCGACGCGGCGGCGGTCGTCGTGCGTCCCGACGGCCACATCGGCGCGATATTGCCCGGTGCTGATCCGCACGGCGAATTGGCCCGATACCTCAACTCGATACTCGGCGAGAAAGCGGTAACCGCATGACCGACATTTCCCAGGATGACACCTCCGGCGTCGATCCGCAGCTCGCGGCGGATCTGCTCAGCAATGACCGGGGTCGGGTCAAGCGCGCGATCGAGAGCATCTCCGCACAGCGGCTCGCGGACCATCTCGAGACCGACACCGGCACAGCGGGTCTGGTCGCGGCATTCGATTTGATGCCGACGTTCTATCGCGGCGGTATGCCCGAGCGTGCGGTGATTCGCTGGGCCGTGACCCGGCCCTCGCACGGCAAACTCGAACGCGACGTCGAGCTGACCCCCGACAGCTGCACAATCGGCGAAAAGGGCGCCTTCGCCACGCAACCGGCGGCGACACTTACCGCGCCCGCATCGGCGTTCGTCGCGCTGGCCTGCGGTGCGACGCGCGGTGTCGAATTGATGTCGCGGGGTGATCTGCGGGTGGCGGGCAACGTGCAGCTCGCCATGAAAATGGAGCGCCTGTTCGATCTCGAGCCGAATGCGACATCGTCATGAGCGCGCCGAGCCCGCCGCGCCCGGTGACCGCCCGCCGCAGGGTCGCCATCACCGGGATCGGTGTGGTGTCCCCGGTGGGAAACTATCCCGGCGTGCTGTGGGACAACCTGCTCGAAGGCCGCTCGGGCGTCGGTCCTGTCACCACGTTCGACGTCTCGAACAAACGGGTTCGGATCGCCGCGACGGTCGATGATTTCGCGGCGACGGACTGGATGGAGCGCCGGGATGCGATCCGGTTCGATCGTTTCTGTCAGCTCGCGATGGCAGCCTCCGACCTGGCACTCAAAGACGCCGGCGAGCTCAGCGCCGATCCGTGCGACGTCGCGGTCATCATCGCCAGCGCACTCGGTGGGGCCGACACGATTCGCGCCACCGTCGGCAATGACCCGGACGGTGAACGGATTCCACCGACCTTCATCCCGGTGTCGATGTCCAATGTCGCCGCCTCGGTGGTGGCCCAACGCCACGATTTCGCCGGGCCGAGCTACGCGCCGAGCAGTGCGTGCGCGTCCTCGGCCGACGCCGTCGGCCAGGGCATGCGGATGATCAGGGACGGATACGCCGACGCGTGCGTTGTCGGTGGATCCGAAGCTTGTGTCAATCCGGTAATCATGGCCGGTTTCGCCAGTATGCGGGCATTGTCGCGGCGCAACGACAGTCCCGAGCAGGCCGCGCGCCCGTTCGACGCCGACCGCGACGGATTCGTGCTGGGCGAGGGCGCGGCGGTGCTGATTCTCGAGGATATGGATCGTGCCCTCGCGCGGGGAGCGACCATATACGCCGAGATCGCGGGCTATGGTCAAACGAATGACAGCCACCATCTGACCGCACCGAGGGCCGATGGTTCCAGTGCCGCACGGGCGATTCGCATCGCGCTGCGCGACGCGGGTATCACGACAACCGATGTGGACTACGTCAACGCACACGGTACGGGCACGATTCTCAACGACCGCGCGGAAATGGCCGCGTTGCGTACTGTTTTCGGTGCTGATCTCGCGAAAACCATTGTGGCTTCTACCAAATCCATGACCGGCCACCTCCTCGGCGCGGGCGGCGCGTTGGAGGCCGCCATCGCCGCCCTGGCTGTCAAGACATCGATGATCCCACCGTCGGTCAATCTGGACCGAGTGGCCGAGGACTGCACGGGCGCGTCGTTCGTCTCGGCAGCGACCGAGTCCGATATCGCTGCCGTGCTGACGAATTCCTTCGCATTCGGCGGCCACAACTCGTCATTGGTCCTGCGCCGTAACGACCCTTACCGCACCGAGGAGTAGTCCATGGAATTGAAGTTCGAAGGTGAAGTCACCGCGTCTCTGCATCCTCCTCGCATGGTGGGCAACACCCCGCACGGAATTCGCATGTTCATCGAGGTCGGTGAGGGAAAGCTGGAGGGTGAGCGCATCAACGGGCGGGTGCTGCCCGGCGGTGGCGACTGGGTGCTGATCGGCACCGACCAGTGGGCGCGCGCCGATGTGCGCGCGCAATTCGAGACCGACGACGGTGCGATCATCTACGCGCAATTCGATGGGCTGATCGAGATGACCGACGCCGTGCAGACAGCGTTCGCGGACGGGGTGCCCACCGCATTCGAGGACCAATACTTCCGGGTGCTGCCGCGCCTGGAGACCGGTGATCCCGACTACGAATGGATCAACCAAACGCTTTTCGTCGGTGAGGGCCGATTCACCGAGGGCTTCGGTCTGCAATACCGCTTCTACCGGATCACCTGACCCGACTCGGCCGCCCCGCACAGTGTCACATCCTTCCACTGTCTGAAAGTGAGGTGATCGGCCCGATGAATTCCTCGGATGCCGACTCGTCGTCGCGTGCGATCGACGTCCGGTCGGTGACTGTGCGAAGGAGGCGGAAAACGATCCTCGACGACATCTCGTTCACCGTCGGCCAAGGCTCGGTGACCGGTTTGCTCGGGCCAAGCGGCTGCGGCAAGACCACCCTGATGCGCACCGTCGTCGGCGTGCAGAAGTTCTCGTCGGGCACGATCACCGTGCTCGGTCAACCGGCCGGGCATCGGCGGCTGCGCCGTGACGTCGGCTACGTGACCCAGTCGCCGTCGATCTACGACGATCTGACCGTTCGGCAGAATGTTCGCTACTTCGGGGTGATGTACGGGGCGAAGTCCGAGTCGGTTGATCGGGCCATCGAGGACGTCGGGCTGCTCACCTACCGAGACACGCTGGCCGCCAAGCTTTCGGGCGGACAGCGTGCACGGGTGTCGCTGGCGTGCGCGCTGATCGCTCGGCCCAAGCTGCTGGTGCTCGACGAGCCGACCGTCGGCCTCGACCCGGTGCTGCGCCGTGACCTGTGGGCCTCTTTTCACAGCCTGGCCGAGGGCGGCACGACATTGTTGGTGTCCAGCCACGTGATGGACGAGGCCGAACGCTGTGATCGCCTGCTGCTCATGCGAGAGGGCAGCGTGCTCGCCGATTCCGACCCCTCGGACTTGCTGCGGCGAACCGGAGCCGACACATTAGAGGGCGCTTTCCTGCGGCTGATCGAGTCCGGCGACGGAGCACGATCGTCCACCACCGTGAATTACGTTGCGACTCATCAGGTTTCCGAAGAGACCCGGCCGGAGGTTTCGCTGTGAATGCCCACATGCTGTTGCACACCACCGCGCGTGTGCTCACCCAGATTCGCCACGACCGCCGCACGGTGGGGCTACTGCTCGTGGTGCCGAGCGTGCTGCTCACCTTGCTGCGCTTCGTCTTCAACGGTCGTCCCGACATCTTCGACCAATTGGGCTTGATGCTGCTCGGCATCTTCCCGTATGTGTCGATGTTCATGGTCACCAGCGTCGCCATGCTGCGTGAACGCACCACCGGCACGTTGGAACGACTCATGAGCACGCCACTGTCGAAGATGGATCTACTGCTCGGCTACGGACTGGCCTTCGCCGCGGTCGCCGTGGTGCAGGCCGCGGTTGCGGCCACGGTCGCCTATCAGTTCCTGGGGCTCGAATCGCAGGGGTCCATCGCCGCAGTGCTGCTGATCGTCATCGCGACGGCTGTGCTCGGCTCGTCGACCGGTCTGCTGACCAGTGCGTTCGCGCAGTCGGAGTTCCAGGCAATGCAGTTCATGCCCGCGTTGGTGATTCCGCAGCTGCTGCTCTGCGGTCTTGTTTGGCCACGGGAGCAGATGAGCGGTTTCTTGCAGGGATTGAGCAACGTCGTGCCGTTGCGCTATGCCGCGCAGGGACTCACGGAAATCGGCACATACCCACACCCGACCACCACGATGTGGATCGATCTGGCTGTCGTGGCGGCCTTCGCCGCGGCCTCCTTGCTCACCGGCGCGGTAACGCTACGCCGACGCAGTTCGTAATCACCACTCGATCGCAGCAGGAGCTCCCACGTGACAGCACTTCGCGTTCTTCGCCGAATACTGCCCGTGCCCACCCGAGCCGACGCGCTGTTCGCGCGGCGCGGCTTCCCGACCTCGGCGCCGATAACCAACACGCTCGAACAGGTCGGCGTAGCGGTGATCCGGGGTTTCGAGATGGGCGCGGACATCGCCGACATCGACGACCTCGCAGCGGCCCTCGACCATATCGACCCGTTCTATCGCAGCCTGGCCTACGAAGGGGCGGTGACCGCGCTCGTCACCCGCGACGTCATCGGCCTTCGGCGGCGACATCTGGCCCGGCGATTCGTCGAGGGCCCGGGCGCCCCACACGCATATATGGCTTATGTCGGCTATGGGCTGTTGATGCCGCGCCTGCCGAGGTTCCTGTGGCGACGGTGCACGCCGAACCTCGGCGAGGATGCGGTGTTGTCGCAGCTGACCTGGCTGGCGGCCGACGGATTCGGTTTCGACGGCGCGTTTTTCCACACGGCACGATGGATCGATAGGCAGTGGCGGCCCAAGCCGTACTCGTGGGAGGGGGACAGTTCCTACTTCCTGCGCGCAGTCGATCAGGGCGTCGGACGAGCGTTGTACTTCGTCAACGACGCGGACTTGGCGGCGATCGCCGACCGGATCGACCGCATGGATCCACTCCGCCGAGCCGACCTGTGGAGCGGCATCGGCGCAGCCATCGCCTATCTCGGCGGAGTCGCGGAGTCCGACGTGCGCACGGCGCAGCGACGCGCCGGGCTCGCGGCCGCGGATATGGCGCAGGGTGCCGCGTTCGCCATCAAGGCCAGGGCGCATGCCGGGTACATACCGGAATGCTCGGTGTCGGCGGCACGAGTGCTCTGTGGTCGCGATGTCGATGCGGTCGTCGCGGTTGTCGACGAGACGAGCACCCAATCGTTCAGTGCCGGCGAGCCCGGCTATGAGCAATGGCGACGCCGGTTACGTGAGCGCCTCGCGCCACCGACGCTATTGCACGCGGTCGATCAACCACGAGGAGCTTAGATGTCGCGCTTTATCGATGACGTACTGTCCAACAGCACCTCCGACCGGGGCTTTTCCTACGGCGAGCCCGATGCGCTGCGCCGCAAGACGTGGTCGGAGTTGTTGCGGCACAGTCGATGTGCCGCGCAGTCGCTGACCGACCATGGTGCGTCCATGGGGTCGCGGGTCGCCATCCTCGCCGGTGAACCAGAGGACGTCGTGGTATCGGTCCTGGCCTGCTGGTTGCTCGGAGCCTCGGCCACCATGCTGCATCAACCGACGCACCGAACCGATCTCACCGTCTGGGCGCGTGACACCGTCAGATCCCTCGATGTCATCGACGCCAAACTGGTGTTGATCGGAACCCCTTTCGACAGCGCGGCGACCATACTCGCCGAGCACGATGTGCCGAGTGTGTCGATCGCGCGGCTCGGCGCGTCGACACCGTTGGAGCCTGCCGATGTTCCGGATGACACCCTGGCGCTACTTCAGCTGACCTCGGGGTCCACCGGTACCCCGAAAGCCGTTGCCATCACCCACGCCAACCTGTACGCCAGCGGCCACGCCATCGCGCGGGGCGCCGACATGGATCCGGCCAACGAGATCGGTGTGAGCTGGCTTCCGCTGTTCCACGACATGGGCATGGTCGGTTTCGTGGCGACGCCGGTGCAGTTCGGGGTCGAGGTCGTGTGCGTGAGTCCGACGCATTTCCTGCGTGCACCGCTGGTGTGGATGGATCTCATCACGCGGTATCGCGGCACGATGACCGCCGCGCCGAACTTCGCCTACGAGATCGCGGCCCGGCGAATGGAATTGGCTCCGGACGGGGCCTTCGACCTGTCGAGTATGCGGTTCGCATTGAACGGCGCCGAACCGATCGATGCGACAGCGATCGCGCGATTCATCGAGGCCGGAGCGCGCTTCGGCCTTTCCCCCGGTGCGGTGGTGCCCGCGTACGGTATGGCGGAGGCCACGCTCGCGGTGTCGTTCAGTCCGGTTGGTCTCGGTGTGCGAACCGATGCCGTGCGACCCGACTCCATCGAGACGGCGGGTTACGCGCAGCCGACCGACGATGCGGACGCGCGGATGTTCGTGACGCTCGGTACGCCGGTGCCCGGTGTCGAGGCACGAGTGCTGGACGACACCGGAGCACCTGTCGGGCCGCGTACGGTCGGCGAGATCTTCATCTCCGGTGCCGCGGTCACCGATGGCTACTTCACCGAAAACGGTTACAGCTCAGCACGAAACGACGCGGGATGGTTGCCGACCGGCGATCTCGGCTACCTGACCGAATCGGGAGAGATCGTCGTCTGTGGGCGCAAGAAGGACACCATCATCGTCGGCGGCCGCAATATTTTCCCCACCGACATCGAGCGCGCCGCCGCGACGGTGGCGGGTGTGCGACGCGGCAACACTGTCGCCGTGCGACTCGAACCCGGGGAAATCCGCGAAGGTTTCGCGGTCGCCGTCGAGTCCGCCGACTGGAACGACGACAAGCACGTCGCACGCATCCAACGGGAGGTGACCCGCGTCGTCCGCGACAGCGTGGGGGCGACACCGCGCTCGGTTGCCGTTGTCAGTCCGGGGTCGATACCGAAGACTCCGTCGGGCAAGGTGCGCCGAACGAACTCCGCCCACCTGATCCGATGACCGGCCGACGCGCCGGTATCGGCATCGTTGCGGCCGCCATGCTGTTGCTGCTCGGCGGCACCGCGTGTACCGCGGATGGCGGTCTGCCACGGCCCGCTCAGTTACTGCGCAACGCCGCCGCGGCGGCGCGTGCGACGACAAGCGCGCACGTCACCTTGCAACTCAGCGGCGCGCCCCTGACCGGAGTGAGTGTGCGGGCCATGTCGGCCGATGTGGTCCGTCACGGTGACGCGCGAGCGAAAGGACAGCTCGTGGTGCCGTCGGCATTCGGTGATGCCCGCTTCGATTTCGTCGAGATCGACTCGACCATCTACACCCGCGATGCCTCCGGGCGATTCGCGCCGGCGCCGCCACAGCAGAACGGGGCGGCCAATCCGTTGCCCACCACGCTGATCGACCCGCACCGAGGAGTCGCGAACCTACTGTCATCGATGACTTCCGTGCAGACCGAGGCCAGGGAGACGGTGGGCGACGTCGATGCGTTCCGCGTCACCGGACTCGTCGCCGCCCACGACATCGCGCAGGTGGTACCGAGCGTCATCACGGACGGCACATTGACCGTGTGGTTCAAGGTGGGTGGCCGACACGAGCCGGTCGCGACGCGGCTGGTCATCGGTCAGGGGGAGCCCGCATCGCAATCCGTGCTCGATGTGCGGGTCAGCGACGTCAACCGTCCCGTCCATGTCGCCGATCCGCGCAGCTAGCTCGACATCTCGACACGGCCATGAACACCGTCACAACGAACGCGCCGCAGCCATTCGGCGGCCGATGGAGGGAATCCGATGGACGACATCACCGAGATCGACCCCGCGCAAGTCTCGCCGGGCGAGTTCAAGAACCTCATCACCAGTACCTCCGATGAACAGTTGCGCGCCGCGCTGGCTGATCCGGAGTTACGAAGCACCATGCTCGACACCGTTTTCCTGCGCATGCCGGACCGATTGCGTATCGAGGAGGCACGCGGGGTCGATGCCACCGTGCTGTGGCGAGTAGGACAGACTCCCGACGAGTGGTTGGTGACGATTCGCAACGGTGCGTGCACCGTGACGAAGGCAACGGCAGGGGTCAAACCGACAGTGTCGTTGACGCTGGGCGATGTGCTGTTCCTGCGATTGCTGTCCGGGCAGGCGTCGGGAACGAAATCGATGCTTTCGGGCAAGCTGCGTGTCAAGGGTGACGTACTGTTCGCCAGGCGAGTGGAGAAGCTGTTCAACACGGATTAGTCGGGTGCGTCCGTCGTAATCAGCGTCCGGTCTTCCGGGTCAGTTCCGCTTCAGGGTGCCGACACTCAGCGATCCGCTCGCAGCGATCCGCGGCTTCTTCTCCGCTTCGCGGATATAACTGACGGGATCCTTGTCCACGGGCTGGACGCCGGCGTAGTTGCGCGCCTCGTAGGCGGCGAACGCGACGGCCAGCTGGTGGCGACGCGCCAGCCCGGCCAGGCGGCGGAAGTCGGTGAGGCCCTCGCGTTCTTCCTCGGCCATGTGATCGCTATTGGCCGCGTTGGCCGCCGCGACGGCCGCGTACCAGCCATCGGTGCCGACCTGATGATGCGCCACTTCGGCGATCGCGTCCCTGATCTGGTTGTGGTCGTGGATGGCGTCGAGTGTTTCGTCTTCCACCCCGCCCGCGCGCCGGGCCGCGATACCCGCCTGGAGCAGCGCGGGATAGAAGATCTCTTCCTCCGCCTGCGCGTGCAGCTCGAGGAAGGCGGCAAGCCTGTCCCAGATCGCGGAAAGCGCCCCGGTCTCCGCGCGATCAATCTGCTCCAGGATCGCGAACAGCCGCCGCTGTTCATGGTGGTCATCGAGGATCAGCTCGGTAATATCCACAATTCCTCCCTGATTCCGCATTGCAGGTCAGTACTGAACGTCAGGACAGACTGCCTTCGAGCAGCTGGCATATCCCTTAGGGAGCCGACGATAACGCACCTCCGAGACGCCCCGCTGCTAACGCACCAACGTGCCGTCACGCTATCCGCGTCGGCCGCACCGTCCAGGGATCGAGTGCCCACCGGCAGACCAATGCGATGGATGCAGTACTGCGACATCCACGACATGTCGCCGGCGCGCTTGACATTGTCACTGTGTGAAGGCCTTCACTGGCTGCCGGAGGTGGTCCCCATTAATTCGACACACAGCAATCCCCAGGACATGCGACTGCTCGACGCATTGGCGGCTGGGAACTCGTCGACACGGCTCGCGGCGGCTCTGGCACTCGGCACGCGGCCCGAGCCCGGTTTCATCGATGCGCTGGTTGAACGGTGCGCGATCGAGCCGGACTTCTTCGTGCGCGACATGCTCACATGGGCCCTGACCCGTCTTCCGTCGCAGCTCACGGTCCCGAAACTGCGCGCGGAACTCCGTTCCGAACGTGCACAGGCCCGCAGCCAAGCGTTGCACACGCTGTCCAAGATCGGGGACAGGGACGCATGGTCGGCAATCACGCGGTCATTGCTGCAGGACGCCGACGACGAGGTCGCGCGGAGCGCATGGCGCGCTGCTGTGGTTCTTGTGCCCGACCCGGAGAAGCACGGGCTGGCCACGCAGCTGGCCACCCAATTCGGCCGCGGTGACCGGGAGGTACAACTGAGTCTGAGCCGTGCCCTGGTCGCGCTCGGTGACGTGATCGAGCCGGTGCTGCGCAAGGCGATGGCAAGTCACGACCCGACGGTGCGTGCGCACGCGAATGCTACCGACAGGCTCCTGAGTGACCCGGATGCCGGATTCGACCTCGCCGTCGGTGCGGCGAGACGGGTCGTCGCGCTGGGGCCGGACCGGCAGGAGACAACTGCGTGCTGATCGGCGAGGTGGCGCACCGCTCGGGAGTCAGCGCCCGGATGCTCAGGCACTATGACGCCCTCGGGCTGGTACGACCGACCGGCCGCACCGTGGGTGGCTACCGGGAATACTCTCCCGAAGACATCCGGCGGATTTTCCATGTGGAGGGGTTGCGCTCCCTGGGACTGTCACTGAGCCAGATCGGACGCGCGCTCGACGGCCCCGGCTTCACCCCGTCCGGACTGGTCGGCGACCTGATCCGAAAGACCGAAGAACGATTGAGCCGCGAGCGAGAACTGCTCGAGCGCCTCCGTAGGGTCGATGCAGCCGAGCCCTCCGACTGGCAAGACGTCTTGCGCATCGTCGAGCTTCTACACGGACTCGGTTCGCAGAGTGCGGCCCGGCGGCAGCAGGCCGTCCTGGCATTGGCCGACGATGTGCCGGTGCCCGCCGAGCTGCTGGCCGAGGCGGTTCTCACCGAATCCGATCCCAACGTTGCCGGGGCCCTGCGGTGGGCCCTCACCCGGGCCGGTGGTGACGGGGTGGCGAGGGTGGCATCCGGCATGGCCTCGGAGGATGTCGACGTCCGGCGGCGCGCGGTCCTGGCGCTCGCCGAGCTACCGGGTGACGAGGCGACCGCGGTGCTCACCGACGCGCTCGAGGACCCGGACGCGACGGTCCGTAGACATGCTGCCCTCGCACTGGGTGCGCGGGGCGTGACCCGGGCGGTGCCCGGACTCGTCGGCACCGTGGTCGAGGGTCCGAACGATGTCGAGGCGGCCGAGCTCTTGGGAACGTTGGCGCGGGACGCGGACTGGGCGGACCGGATCATGAGCGCACTGGTCGACGAGTTCACCGCACACGCAGCGAACTCGGCGGTGCGGATACGACTGACCCAGGCACTCGCCGAGATGCCAGGAACCATCGCGCTGGATACCCTGCGGCAACTGGCCCACGACGATGATCGCGCCGTCGCCCTCATCGCCTCTGCCCTCGTGGAAACGCTCGAAGCACGGTCCGACGATGGCGCGTCGTCGCCTCACCGCTGCGGGACGCTGAGCGCTCCTTACTCCGATCCGCGCCCACTCCGGCCTTCTGACGCGACCGGTGAGGGCGGATAGTCCTCGACGGTCATCGAGTTGTAGAGACGTGCGCTCTTGGTGGCGAGGCGGACGAAGGCGCGGCTCGGCCCTGCGGGCAGGGCGGAAATCAGGCGGGTGGCCTGGACCAGCCCTGACACGCCGAGGCGGGACGTGGGGATCAGGGTCTTCGCTGCGCTCAGTGCGACCGCGTGGCTGCCGCGCACGTGCTCGGCCATCCCGCGCTCGTAGGCAGGGAAGGCGCGCTCGTGGTCGCCGCCCGCCCGCGCCAGCTCCCCGGCCAGGACGTACGCGCCGACGACGGCCAGGGTGGTGCTGCCGCCGACGGCGGGGCCCGGACAGTAGCCCGCGTCGCCGACGAGCGTCACCCGCCCCCGCGACCATGTGTCCATACAGAGCTGGGTAATCGAGTCGAAGTAGAACGCCGGGGTGCGTTCGAGCTCATCGAGCCAGTGGTCCACCTCGGCGTTCATGCCGCCGAACGCATTGCGCAGCAACTCCTTCTGCCGGGGCACGTCGCGGTGGTGGAAGTCGAGCTCGCGATCGCTGCGGAACAGGAACAACGCCCGCGCTTCGCCGAGGTGCCGCGCGCCGTACATACCGGCGGTGCGGCCGACACCGACGTGCATGCGGAGCTCCCCGTCGAGACCGAAGCCGTTGGGCAGGGTCAGCACCCCGAGGTATGCCCCGATGAAGGCGCTGAAGCGGGACTCGTCGCCGAAGACGAGGCGGCGCACGTTGGAGTGCAGGCCGTCAGCGCCGACGACGAGGTCGAAGCGGCGCGGCGCGGCGTTCTCGAACCGCACCTCGCCCTCGGGTGAGATCGCGGTGATCGAGTCACCGAAGACATACTCGACGTCCTCGCGGGTGGTGTCGTAGTAGATCTCGCTCAGGTCGTCACGCATGATCTCGACGTGCCGGTCGGAGGTGGCGCCGAAGATCTTGGCCACATCCACCCCGACGGGACGCCGTGCGCCCTCGCGGTAGAGGGTCATCCGTTTCGTGCCGGTGGCCCGCTCCTCGACACGTGGGAGCACGCCCATCTTCTCCGAGATATCCATCGCGGGCCGGAACAGATCGACCGCGTGGCCGCCGGTCTTGCGCAGCGCCGGCGCGCGCTCGACAACGGTGACCGAAAAGCCGTGCCTGGTGAGCCAATACGCCAACACCGGACCGGCGACGCTGGCACCGGAAATGAGAATCCGCATGAGCAGTTTCCTTACTTGACCAGAATTCTTGATCGACGGATGTGCCGCGGTTCTTGCCATCACGGCGCTCGATCCGGGCTCAGGAGATCTGGATGCCCGTGAAGGACAACAGGATTTCGGCGGTTCGGGTGGGATCTTCGACCAGGGGGGAGTGACCGACCCCCGGCACGGTTACCACCGTCGCGCCGGGAACGGTGCGGTATGCGGCGGTGGAGGTGGAGTAGCGCCACCGGCGATCCTGTTCACCGAAGATCACCAGCAGGGGTTTGCCGAGGGCGGTCAGCCGGTCCGGAAGGGTGCGCTGGTTCAGATAGTCGCTGCTGGCCGCCGCGGTCGCGGTCAGGGCGTGGTAAGTCATGCCACTCAGGTCGTCGACGAACTGCTGCGGGATCGGGAAATCGTCGGTGGCGAAGGCGTTGGTCATGGTTTGACGAAGCAGGCCGTCGGTGCGTAACCGCCACAACGCTTCCCCGACAGCCGGAGTCGTGAGCAGCCGACTGGCGGGAGTTTCGGAAATGTCGTCGCCGAGGGTGGGGCCGGTGCCGATGAGCGCCAACGCCGTCACCAGGTCGGGGTGTTGTTCGGCGAGGGAGGTGGCGACCGCGCCGCCGGTGGAGTGGCCGATAACGATGGCGTGTCGGATACCGAGCTGTTCCAGCACCGCGGCGACTCGGTTGGCGTGCTGCGGGATCGAGTAGTCGTCGCCGTAGGGTTTGGCCGAGCTGCCGTGTCCGAGCAGGTCGATGCGGATGACCTGGTAGGAGTCGGTCAGCAGCGGTACCAGCCGGTCCCACCAGTGAGTGGATGCGGCGAGCCCGTGGATCAGGACCAGGACGGGGGCGCCGGCGGGTCCATCCTGGCTGACATGGATGTCCTGACCGTCCACGGTCAGTGTCGATTCGCCGGTGGCTGCGGCGCTCTGGTGCGCCGTCAGCACCGAGTTACCCAGCAGCAGCACGACAATCGCGCCGACAATCGCCGCGGCGACGCAGCGGTGCCTTCGGCGTTTTCCTGCGTGCCGGTGGGTGTACGAATGGCCGTCCAGTACAGGTGAAATCACCCTTCGACTGTCGCCCCTGGTGGGGGACAGTGTATTGAACAAATGTTCCCGAGCGTCCAGCATATGGGGGTGCGCTTCACACGGCCGGAACCTGTGTGGGATGTCGTCTGTCCGTCGCGACCCAGCCGGATACCCGGCGTCGTTATGGCCGGATTCCGCGATCATGGGGTGAATCCTGTTGACCAGCGGACACTTCCGCATCCCGCTGCGACACTTGTGCTGGACTTCGGTGCGCGTTCGCCCATCGTGGATGACAGCGCCGGACAGTGCCGGGGCAGCCTCGCCACCGGTCTCGGAGCCGGGACGCGGCGCGTGCGCGGCGAGCAGATCGAATGCGTGCAAGTGCGGTTGTCACCGTTGATCGCGGGTGCCGTGCTCGGCGCCTCCCTCGCCGAATTGACCGATGCTGTTGTACTTCTGGACGACCTGTGGGGCCGGGAGGCAGCACGGATCCGCGAGCGGCTGGCCGAAACCTCTTCGTGGACAGAGCGTTTCGCGCTCGTCGAGGCGCTGCTCGCGCGCCGCCGCGGCGCCGGACCGGCACCCGATCCGGAAGTGGTCCTGGCCTGGCGGCGGATCCGGGCCGGGCACGGCCTGGTCCGGATCGATACGTTGGCCGACGAGGTCGGTTGGAGCCGCAAACGACTGTGGTCCCGGTTCCAAGCGCAAGTCGGTTTGGCGCCCAAGCGAGCGGCGACGCTGATCCGCTTCGACCGAGCCGTCCACGGCCTCGCCGCAGGCATCGACCCGGCCCGGGTCGCGGCCGACAGCGGTTATGCCGACCAATCCCACCTGCACCGCGATATCGTCGCATTCACCGGCGTCACACCGACGGCCGTGGTCGGCGAATCCTGGCTGGCCGTCGACGACATCGCATGGCCGCCACGTGCTGACGTGCCTTCGACCCATTGACCGAGCCGATGACCGGCAGTCCGGGCGGTGCTCAGCACGAGCGGGCGAGTACATGACCGGGCGGCGATAAGCAGGTATCCGGGGCGGTGCTCGCGCCGGGGTCAGCATTGGTTCAGGCTGGTGCGGATCGCGTCCACCGTTGCGTTGAGCCGGACCTGATGCGAGCCCTGCCAGTAGATCCGCCCGCAGTCGCGGCACTGGCGAAACGTGTCGTAATGGCGGCGGGTGAGTGGTTGGAGTCGATCTTCGACTTCGGCTTTGGCGACGGCGACGACGGCGCCACCGCAGCGCAGGCAGCGGGTGAACGGCGCCAAGCGTTCGGCGAGGTCCAGCCGTCGGATCAGCTCGACGATCTGGTCGAGCGGCCGGTCCGACCGGATGTAGACGCCGTGCGTTATATTCCGCCGCTTCAGCAGTCCACGGTCGCGGGTCAGCAGGATCCGGTGCTCGGCCGCCGACAGCTCGGCGAGCGCGGCATCGTCGGCGTCCCATCGGCAGTGCACGTCCAGGCCCATCAGCCGCATCAGCTTGGCGAGGCCGCCGAGATTGACATCGGCGAGGAAGCGCGGCTCGCGCAGTGGGTGTGGGCGCACCCTGGTGACCCGGCCGATGTCCAGGGTCTCGAATACGGGATAGGCGGTGATCCGGTCGTCGTCGCGCGGGTGTTGGCCGAAGGTCACCGGTTGGCCGTTGACCAGCACCAGGTCGACCTCGGTATGCGGGATGCCGGCCGCCTCGATGACGTCCTTCACGCTCTGGTGCGGACGGTACGGTCGACGCAGTAGCGTGTACTGCTCGTCGGGCCGGAGGAAATCGTTCAGCTCGGCATAGACCCGCAGGTCGACGCTCATTCGACGAATACCGCCATCGATGCGGTGAATCCGTGCAACGCATTGCGGCCGGCGATGGGGCCGATCTCGCCCGCGGCGAAGATGCCCGCCAGCGGTATGCCGTCGAGCAGGTCCTCGATCGCGGCGGCGTCGTGGTTGGCGACCCCGAACATCCGGCGACCCCGTCCGTTGCAGGTGAACAGCAACGCACCCGCCGGGCGTCCTGGCAGCTCCGAACCCACTCGGACGAGGGCAGCACGCAGATCTTCATCCGCCCCGACCGCGTCGCGGACCTGGAACTGTACGGTCGTGCCGACCTCGACGAGCTCGCCGATCTCGATCGCGCCGCTCGTCGGGTCGGCACCGATGAGGCCGCGGATGAGGAAATCGCCCTGCCCGGGTACGGCCAGATGCTCGTCGACCACGATGCCGATCTGCAACCCGTTTGCCACGAGTTCCTGCTGGTCGAACGGCAGCATCTCGACGATATCGCGCAACCGCGCGATCGGCGGCCGGCCGCCTAATTCGGTGATCAACGCACCACGCGCGCCAGTGACGATATATGGATAGCCGATCGGTCGGCAGCCCTGCGACACGATGGGAACACCGTGCAGTCCGGGAAGTCGCACGCCGACCGCGCCGGAGGTCAGCACATCGTGGTCGTGGAACAGCCTGCAGCCGCCCGGCCCGCGCGCGCCGCTCACGAGACCGCCCATCACGGTGATACCGGGCAGATCGGTGTTCAGGTGCTCGAGCAGAATGTCGGCCGGGAACGAGAACGGGTCGGGCAGCAGCAGATGGAAGTCGCGTGCGGCCTGGTCGAAACGGTAGCCCGCGAGCAGCCCTCCGGTCGCCGTGCGGACGAAGTCGAGCTGGAATGTCTCGGCGGCGGGCAATCCGGATGCCAGCCATACCACCACGGCGGGCTCGTCCTCGATCTCACGGCGGCCCGCCACGATCGCCTGCGCCACACATCCGACGAGTGCGGGCACCCGGACCGTCTCGTGGACCGCGGCGAGCACGGCCCTGGCATCGTCGGTATGTGCTCGTGATGCCAACAGCACAGCAAGCGACGGCGACTCGCCCGCGATCTGATCGCGTGCGTGCGCTGCGGCTTCCACACCTGCCTGCCACGCTCCCGGCGCGGTGGAGAGCCCTACTCCGATCCGCACCTCTCCATCGTAGCGAACCCCGCTGCGAGCGCAGATAATGTTGCTGCACAAGGTATTTCAGAGGTAGTAGGGCAAAACGCGCCGTCAGAGCGGTGGATGTGGAGATCGCAGGCGTGTGCATCGATAGGCGACCCCGCGTCTCCGGCTGATCTGGCGCGATTCCGCGTCCCGCAGCTGGTTCCGGTCTCACAGTTCGGAGGGTGGGGACCGGACGCGGTCGCAGAGGTCGCCGCGCGCTGCCAGCGCGCCGGGGATTACCGGGTTCTCTGTGCCGGGCTGCAGACTGGTTGGCAATGAAACTCCCCGAACTTCCCGATCTGCCGGTGCGCGGCGCGCTCGATCACATCGTCGCGACATTGATCGAGCGTGGCACCGCCGTATTGCTCGCGCCTGCGGGAACCGGGAAGACGACGTTGGTGCCGTTGGCGTTGGCGACGGTCGGGCGGGTTGTGGTGGCCGAGCCGCGGCGGCTGGCGGCGCGGGCGGCAGCTGGTCGGATGGCCGCGTTGTTGGGTGAGCCGGTGGGGGAGACGGTGGGATATTCGATCCGCGGAGATCGGCGGGTAAGTGCCCGGACCCGGATCGAGGTGGTCACATCCGGGTTGTTGGTGCGCAGGTTGCTGGGCGATCCCGAGTTGGCGGGCGCGGATGTCGTTGTCCTCGACGAATGTCATGAGCGCCATCTCGATGCGGACCTGCTTTTGGCGTTGCTGCTGGATGCCCGGGCCGGTTTGCGGCCCGATCTACGGGTGCTTGCTACGTCGGCAACCGTTGCGGCCGATCGTCTTTCGGCGCTACTGGGTAGTGCGCCGGTGGTGGAAGTGCGGGGGCGGGCCTATCCGGTGCAGACGGCGTACGTTCCGCCGTTGCCGAGGGAGCGCAGCGAAGCGCAGGTGGCCCGTGCGACCCGGGCGGCGCTCGCCGGGGTGGACGGGGATGTGCTGGTCTTCCTACCCGGAGCAGCCGAAATCCGCCGGACCATGGATCTGCTGGCCGATGTAGAGGTTGATCTGATTCCGTTGCACGGCAGGCTTTCCGCTGCTGGTCAGGATATTGCGTTGCGGCCCGGTTCACGGCGGCGTGTGGTGTTGTCCACGGCGGTGGCCGAGTCCAGTTTGACGGTGCCCGGTGTGCGTGCCGTGGTCGATTCGGGGCTTGCTCGGGTGCCGCGCATCGATCGCGGGCGCGGGTTGTCCGGCCTTGCGACAGTTCGGGTTTCGGCCGCGGTGGCCGAGCAACGCGCTGGGCGCGCGGGACGTGAGGCGCCGGGGAAGGTATGGCGCTGCTGGCCGGAGTACGAGAACGGCACGTTGCCTGCCTACCCGGAGCCGGAGATTCGTTCTGCCGATCTGACGCGTCTGGCATTGGAACTCGCCTGCTGGGGCACCCCCGATGGCCACGGCCTCGCATGGTGGGATGCACCGCCGCAAGGTGGACTGGCTGCTGGCCGAGATGTGTTGCGCGCGTTGGGTGCGGTGACCGGATCAGGAGAGGTCACCGAGCGCGGGCGACATATGGCGCGAGTCGGATTGCATCCCCGATTGGCGCGAGCGCTACTGGATGGTGCCGCCGAGGTCGGCAGCCGGTCCGCCGCGGAAGTGGTGGCGGTCCTCGACGATGACACCCTAGTGCCCGGTGTCGATCTCGTCGCCGGTCTGCGCGCGTTGCGGCGTGAGCGGCCGCCGCGCTGGCGACGCGAAGTCGAGCGCCTGTCGCGGTTGGTCGCCGTGACGGACGGCGGCGACGATCCGGCTTTCGTCGTCGCACTTGCGTATCCCGAGCGTCTGGCACGGCGGCGCAGTCCTGGCTCGACAAGCTATTTGATGGCCGGGGGCACGGCGGTGACCCTGCCGGCGGGTTCCGGGTTGGGTGATGCGGAATGGCTGGCAGTCGCGGTGGCGACACGGGATCCGGGGCGTTCCGAGGGGCTGATCCGGTTGGCCGCGGTCGCCGACGAAAAGCTTGCCCGCCGTGCGGTGTCGAATCTGCTCGAGATCGCGGATGAGGTGGATTGGGACGACGGTGACGTGGTCGCCAGGCGGGTCGAACGACTGGGTTCGATTGTTTTGTCGGAGCGTCCTATTCGCGATCCGGATCGCCAATTGCTCAGCGCGGCCCTGCGACGCGGGCTGAACTCGATCGGACTCGCTCTGCTGCACTGGGATTCCGACGCGATCGCCCTCCGTCAGCGCCTCGACTTCCTGCACCGCACCTTCGGGGCGCCCTGGCCACCGGTCGACGACGAATCGCTGCTGGCCGATGTCGACGCCTGGCTCGGCCCCGAACTCGCCACCGCGCACCGCCGCGCCGACCTCGCCCGCATCGATGCGGGACAGGCGTTGCGTCGCCTGCTGCCGTGGCCGGATGCCGCGCGCATGGACGAGCTCGCGCCGGAGCGCCTGCCGGTGCCCTCGGGCAGCCGAATCCGTCTCGATTACTCGACCGACCCGCCAGTGCTTGCCGTCAAGGTGCAGGAAGTGTTCGGCTGGACGCGGACACCGTCACTGGCAGCTGGACGAGTGCCGATCGTGCTGCACCTGCTATCACCCGCCCAACGCCCGGTCGCGATCACCGCGGATCTGGCGTCGTTCTGGCGCACCGGATGGCCGCAGGTACGCAGTGATCTGCGTGGTCGCTACCCGAAGCATGCGTGGCCGGAGGACCCGACGAGTGTGCCAGCTCACCGTGGTACCGCCCGTAACGCCGGCTAAGGGATCAGTCTGGCGAGTTGGATTCTGTCGCAATCCATTTCGCGAGAACGGCGGCCTGGCTGTGGTCGACGTCGCGGGTGGCGGTCAATAAGGTCACCGGATGTGCGCGAGCAATCTCACGCAGTTGCGCGACGGCCGCGCGGTGCTGGTTATCGCGCAGTTCGGCCAGATATCGGCGACGGAATTCGGCGAAGCGCTCGGGCTGGTGTCCGTACCACTTGCGCAGTTCGGTCGACGGTGCGATATCGCGCATCCACTCGTCCAGGTGCGCGTCCTCCTTGCGGATTCCGCGTGGCCAGACCCGATCGACGAGTACGCGAGTCCCGTCCGACGAAATCGGTGCTTCATAGATTCTGCGGTAGGTGACGTGCTTGCTCATCATGCTCCCGTCCTGAGCTGGTCTTTTCTCCTCGCGTGGAGCTGTAGAGATAGCTCCCATGCTAAGCCTGTCGTAGTTCGCCCATCATCGATTCAATCAGTGATTGAATCGATGATGGGAACGTGGTTGACTACGGTCATGGTGGAACAGGCGGCCGCGGCGGGCACACGTGAGCGGCTCTTGCTCGCGGCCGAGCGGCTCTTGCTGACCGAGCGGTACGACGATGTCTCGGTGCGAGCGATCTGCGCGGCAGCCGGGGCCAATCCCGCTGCGGTGCACTATCACTTCGGCTCGAAGGAAGCGCTGGTGGCGGCCCTGCTGGAGGATCGGCTCGGGTCATTGTGGGCCGAACGGCTGACCGAGGTGACGGCTGCCCACGGCTCGGTATCGATGCTGGTGGATGCGGTGATCGAGCCGTTCATCGGATTGGCGGCCGATCCTGTCGGGCGGCTGCATCTGCGGCTGCTCGCCCAATTCGTCCTCGGTCGGCACCCGACGATGTGGCGTCGGCACTGGTTCCGCATGGACGCCTGGATCGGTTTGCTGCCGGAACTGAGTGAACGCGAAAGTCGGCGGCGCTGGGGATTGGCATTCGACTTGATCATCGTGCAGTTCGGCGGCATCGGCACCGGGGAGCGCGAACTGTCCGATGAGGCGGTGCGCACACTGCGCGATTTCGTGGTCGCCGGACTGACCGCGGCGGGAGAGAAATGATGAACGAAGTATTCGCACCAACTGAGCTCGGCCCGATCACCTTGCGCAACAGAGTGATCAAGGCCGCCACCTTCGAGGGACGAACACCAGATGCACTGGTCACCGATGACTTGATCGATTTCCATCGGGAAATCGCAGCTGGCGGTGTGGGTATGACGACGGTCGCCTACTGCGCGATATCGCCGGGCGGCCGCACCGACCGGCACCAGATCTGGATGCGCCCGGAAGCCGTTGCGGGACTGCGCGAACTCACCGACGCCGTGCATGCCGAAGGTGCCGCGGCCAGCGCCCAGATCGGACATGCGGGCCCGGTGGCCAATGCCGCATCCAATCGCGCACCCGCGCTGGCGCCGAGCCGAATGTTCAGCCCACTCGGTATGCGTCCCATGCATGTTCCGGACATGTCCGAAATCGCCACGGTCATAGCCGATTACGCGAATGCCGCGCGACTGGCCGAGCAGGCGGGCTTCGATGCGGTGGAAATCCATTTCGGCCACAACTATTTGGTGAGTTCGTTCCTGAGCCCGCTGCTGAACCGGCGCAAGGATCGATACGGTGGATCGCCGGTCAACCGCGCTCGGCTCGCCCGGGAGGTCGCACTGGCCGTGCGGGAGGCGGTCGGCGACCGCTTGGCCGTAACCGCGAAACTGAATATGGAAGACGGTGTGCGCGGCGGACTTTCGCTCCCGGCGTCATTGCAGGTGGCCACCTGGCTGGAATCGGACGGCGCACTGGACGCCTTGGAACTCACCGCGGGCAGCTCACTGCTCAACCCGATGCTGCTCTTCCACGGCGACGCCCCGCGCAAGGAATTCGCGAAAGTCCTTCCAGCACCGGCACGCTGGGGCTTCCGCCTCCTGGGCCGCGCCTTCCTCCGCGAATACCCGTACCGCGACGCCTACTTACTGGAACGCGCCCGCGAGTTCCGTAAAGAACTGTCGATGCCGCTGATCCTGTTGGGCGGCATCACCGACCTCGACACAATGCGCACGGCAATGGCCGAGGGTTTCGAATTCGTAGCCATGGGTCGCGCACTCCTGCGTGAACCAGACCTCCTGCTGCGAATCCAAGCCGACCAAGCCACCCGCTCGGCCTGCATCCACTGCAACGAATGCATGCCCACCATCTACACCCGCACCCACTGCCCGCTCGTCTGACAATTGGCCGAGGATGTATTGGTGGCGGACCGCTCTCGAAATCCACCGCCACCGCTACGTGGGTGTTCGGGGTGTCCCAGGACTGCTCGCGCCCAGAATTGACCCGCTGGTGCTACAGCTTGTAACCGATTTGCCGCAGTAGCTGTTTGCGGGCTTCTTTGTCGCTGGATCCTTCGACGCCGAGTGGCGCACCACCGTCGACAATTCCGATGATTCCGCGCCCCAATTCGGTTTCGGCAATCAGGACCTCGACCGGATTTGCCGTGGCACAGAAGATTCCACAAACTTCGGGAACCTGTCGTATCGCATTGAGCACATTTACTGGATAACCTTCACGCAGGAAGACGATGAACGAATGTCCCGCGCCGATCGCGACGGCGTTCTTGGTGGCGAGCTCGGTTAGATCCTCGTCATTGCCGGAGGTTCGGATCAGTCGCGGCCCGGATGCCTCGGCGAATGCCAACCCGAAACGCAGATGCGGACTGATCCCGACCAGTGTCTCGTGCAGGTCCTCGACAGTCTTGATGAAGTGTGCCTGCCCGATGATGACATTGAGATCGTCCGGTTTATCGATGTGTACCGAAGTCAGCTCCATCGAACTATCCTGCGCCGCCTTCGAGGCTGCGCGCCAGGGTGACACGCCCGTCCCTTCATGACGCGCAGTACCTCTGGTACCAGGAAAAATGGGCTGTGCCGGATTTGTCGAGTACGTTGCGAAGCGATGTACACAAGAAGTTCGCGGATGAGGGCGGCAGCGCGCGGTCGTGCACGACCAGCGGCGCCCGGTGGGCACATTACGGTGTACATGCCGGTTGACCTCGCTGTAAGCCGTTGTCGCTGTTCAAGGTTCGGCGGTGTCGGCGCGGTTGCGGTGGGCGGTCGGTATCAATGCCAAGTACGGTGTCGGGATGCCGTGTTGACATCGGAACCTGGGCGAGTTCGAAACGAGAATGTGTCGAAGTATGTATTTTGAGCTATCCCGGCGCCTGCGCAAAGCGGTCGGCGGTACCGCGCTGGCCGGACTTCTCATGGTGGTCGGCTGCGGCTCCGACGCGGACAAGCATTCCGCGGAGCCCAGCATCACCGCGGCCGCCGCGCACACCGACCAGCAGCACCTATCGATCACGGTGCCCGGCACACTGGCCGCCGGTTTCCAGGAACTGCAGTTGAGTCTGCACGCGAAGCTCGGCATGGCGATCATGCCGGTCGGCGGCGAGAAGATGGTGACCTTCGGCGATTGGACCACCGGACCCGCCTGGTCGACGATGAAGGTGCCGCTGGTCATCGCTTCGCAACGCAAGAGTTCGGCGACCTCGAATTACGCGGCGACAGCGGCGATCACCCAGTCCGATAACGCCGCCGCCGATACGCTCTGGCAGTCCCTGGGCACCGCTCAGGACGCCGCCAAGGCGGTCGAGGCCGTGCTACGCGAAGGTGGCGATACCAAGACCACGGTGCCCGCCACCAAGACCCGCTCCGATGCCTCCGCATTCGGACAGGCCGATTGGGCGCTCACCGAACAGGTTCGGTTCGCCTCCCGGCTGCCATGCCTGCAAGAGAGCTCGAGTGTGATCGACCTGATGGAGCAGATCACGTCGAGTCAGCGCTGGGGACTCGGCGAACTCACCGGCGCGGAATTCAAGGGCGGTTGGGGGCCCGACACCTCCGGCTCCTACCTCGTCCGCCAATTCGGTCTGATCCAGGGGCCGGGCGGTCAGATCGCGGTCGCCGTCGCCACTCAACCCGATTCGGGCACCTTCGCCGACGGCATCAACATCCTCGACAAGCTCGCCACGGTGATCTCCCAGCATCTGGACGAACTCTCCGGCGGCAGCTGTTCCTGATCCGAGTCCGCGCCCACGGGATCCCGTGGGGGCACACTTGACCGGGTAACAGTGGCACCCGAGAATCCCGACTAACGGGTGAGATCGCAGGACCACGCCTGTGCGGCGGTTCGGCGAGGTGGAGGTAACGGGGTGGACGAAACGCAGTCGCGGGCCGGTACGCGATTCGGCCCCTACGAATTGCGTGCACTGCTGGGCCGCGGCGGGATGGGGGAGGTCTACGAGGCGCACGACACGGTCAAGGACCGGGTGGTCGCGGTCAAACTGCTGCCCATGGCGCTGGCCGATGATCCGCGGTTCCAGCAGCGATTCCGGCACGAGTCGCGGGTCGCCGCGCGGTTGGCCGAACCGCACGTCATCCCGATTCACGACTGGGGCGAGATCGACGGTGTGCTCTATATCGATATGCGGCTGGTCCGTGGCAGCGATCTGCGCTCGGTGCTGCGCGACAAGGGCCCGCTGAGCCCCACCCGCGCGGTCGGCATTATCGAACAGGTCGCGGCCGCGTTGGATGCCGCGCATGCCGAGGGTCTGGTGCATCGCGACGTCAAACCCGCCAATATCCTGGTCACCCCTTCGGATTTCGCGTACCTCGCCGATTTCGGCATCGCCCGTTCCGAGCGCGACCCCAGCGTGACCGCGACCGGCCAAGCCATCGGCTCCTACAGCTACATCGCGCCGGAACGATTCGACACCGCCCCGATCCGCGGTACCGCCGACGTCTACTCCCTCGCCTGCGTACTGTTCGAATGCCTCACCGGCACACAGCCTTTCCCACCCGACGGAATGAGTTCGCTCATCCGAGCCCACCTCTCGACCCCGCCACCCCGCCCGACCACCAAACGAGCCGGACTACCCGGCGCACTGGACGAGGTCATCTCCCGAGGCATGGCCAAGGAACCCGCCGATCGCTATCCAACAGCCGGTGCACTCGCGTCGGCAGCCAGAGCTGCCGTGTCGGGCACATCATCCCTCCCGAACTCGGACTTGCCCACCGCCCAGATCTCCAAGCACACCCCCGCCCCAGCGACCATCATCTTCCCGACGTTCGGACCGGAATCGCCGGTCGGTCCGCAATCGGCGAACTGGCCACAGCAGTCGGGCGGGTCGCAGTCAGCAGGCGGGTCGGAGCAGGCGGGTGGATCGGAGCAGACGGGTCCGCCGCAGTCGGCAGTTGGGCCGCAGCAGTCGGGGCACGAGCAGCCGGGTGGTCCGCGGCAAGCAGGCGGCCGGCCAGGGGCGCATGGTCCACTGCAGCCGGATGGGTCGCAGTCGGCGGGTGGTCTGCGGCAGTCGGGTGGCGAGCCCGGGACGGGCGGTCCGCAGCGGGAGAGTGGTCCGCCGCAGGCAAGCGGGGCGCCGCAGGCAGGTGGTCGGCAGCAGTCTGATGGTTCGCAGCAGTCGGGTGGTTCGCCGTCGGCGAGTGGGCTGCAATCGGGGAGCCCCCAATCGGTAGGCGGGCCTCGGCATTCAAGTGACCAGCACGAGTCGGCCGGCTCGTGGCAGGTGGGCGGTTCGGCGTCGGCAAGCCGTCCGCAACGGGCAGGTGGGGCGCCCGCGGAGGCGAGCGGTCCGCGATCTAGGGGTGCCCCGCCGCAGGCGGGCGGATCGCGGTTGGCGAGTGGGCCATACCAGGTAGGCGGGTCGCAGTCAGCGGGCGGGCCGTACCAGGTAGGCGGGTCGCAGTCAGCGGGTGAGCCGTACCAGGTAGGCGGGTCGCAGTCAGCGGGTGAGCCGTACCAGGTAGGCGGGTCGCAGTCAGCGGGCGGGCCGTACCAGGTAGGCGGGTCGCAGTCAGCGGGCGGGCCGCACCAGGCAGGCGGGTCGCAGTCAGCGGGCGGGCCGCACCAGGCAGGCGGATCGCAGTCAGCGGGCGGGCCGCACCAGGCAGGCGGATCGCAGTTGGCGGGTGGTCCGCAGCGGGCGGGCGGCCAGCTGCACACCAGTCGCCAGCCGCAAGGGAGTGGTTCCCCACTGTCGAATAGATCTCAATCGCATGTCGGGCAACAGTCCACCAGCGGACCGCAGCAGGTCACCGGGCTGGAGCCGACGTTCGTACCCCGGCACCCATCGGATCCGATGCGCAGCGATATTCCACCGCATGATGCGACCACCGAGTCATTGTCGAGAACCATCGGCATGCCGATGCCGCGACCCGACCCACCGTATCCGCCTGATCCGACGCCCGTGCCCGCGCGTCGATCGATCCGAATCGTCTGGATCGGCGTGGTGCTTGTGGTTGTGGCGATCGGGGGCATTGTCGGCTGGCAGGTGCGCAACAGCGCCGAGCATTCCGGCCAACCGACAACCACCATGCCCGCACATCTGCCCGCCGGTGCGAAACCTTGCGCCCAGGTGTATCCGGCGCTCGGCCGCTTCACCTCGTCCGCGATCGGCACCACGGTCACCAGTTGCGCCTTCGCCGAGGAGGTGCGCAAGGCGTATGCCAATGGCGGTGACAGCGCCATTACCGATCGATCGGTAATGGCGCACAGCCCGATCAACAATCGGGATTACAAGATGAATTGCACGGCCGGTGATCAATTCGCGACGTGCAGCGGCGGGGAGAACGCCATCGTCTACGTGTATTGAGTCGTAGCCGTTACCCGGTGTTCACGGGGGTGCGGCCACGTCATCGCGCGAAGCGGGGCAAGATATGCGCCATGCGCATCGGAGTCTTGACCGGAGGCGGCGACTGTCCAGGACTGAACGCGGTCATCCGTGCCGTCGTTCGCACCGCGAACGGACGCTACGGCGACGCGATTATCGGCTTCCAGGACGGTTGGCGCGGACTACTCGAAGACCGCAAAATCACCATTCAGAACGACGATCGCACCGACCGCCTGCTCACCAAGGGCGGCACGATGCTCGGCACCGCACGCACCAACCCCGACAAACTGCGTGACGGACTCGACCAGATCAAACGCACCCTCGACGACAACGGGATCGAGGCGCTGATCCCGATCGGCGGCGAGGGCACGCTCACCGCCGCGAGCTGGCTGTCCGATGAGGGCGTCCCCGTGGTCGGTGTCCCGAAGACCATCGATAACGACATCGACTGCACCGACGTCACTTTCGGCCACGACACGGCACTGTCCATTGCCTCTGAGGCCATCGACCGGCTGCACACCACCGCCGAATCGCATCAGCGCGTCATGCTGGTCGAGGTGATGGGCCGCCACGCGGGCTGGATTGCGATCAACTCGGGCATGGCTGCGGGCGCACACCTCACGCTGGTACCCGAGGAGCCCTTCGATGTGGACGAGGTGTGCACGATGATCAAGCGCCGCTTCCAGCGCGGCGATAAGCACTTCATCTGCGTGGTCGCCGAGGGCGCGCACCCGGCCCCCGATTCCGGATTCGCGCTGCGCGAGGGCGGTATCGACGAATTCGGCCACGAACGGTTCACCGGTGTCGCACAGCAACTCGGCACCGAAATCGAGCGCAGGATCGGCAAGGAGGTCCGCACCACCGTGCTCGGTCACGTGCAACGCGGCGGCAGCCCGACCCCGTACGACCGGGTGCTGGCCACCCGCTTCGGTCTGCATGCCGCCGAGGCGGTGCATGCCGGACGATTCGGCCAAATGGTTGCTCTGCACGGCACTGCCATCGAATTGGTTCCGTTGTCCGAGGCCACCAAGCAGCTCAAGCGGGTCCCCACCGCGCGCTACCGTGAAGCGGAGGCATTTTTCGGCTGATTCCGGCGGTTGTTGCACAATCGAGACCTGCCGAATTCCTTGTCGCACAGCTAGTCTGGTCGTCGTGGCTCAACTCCAGGTATCCGACCTGCCCACCGATGCTGTTGCCGTGTTCCGCCGCCGTGCTCGCATCGCGGGCATATCGATCGAGGCTCAGGTCCGTCAGGAACTGATCGCGATGGCGCGCAGGCGAACGTCCGTGGACACGATCGTGGAATTCCTGGAAGCCCAGGGCCGCGATCTGACTCCGGAATTCGACTCCGACGCGGTAACCCTCATCCAGGTCTACGATCTGCCCGCCGATGCCCTCGGCATGTTCGGCCGCCGCGCCCGCGCCGCCGAACTCCCCCTCGGCGCCTACGTTCGCCGGGAACTTCTCGCCATCGCCCGCCGCGGCGGCGTGTCCGACGCAATGCTGGAATTCCAAGAGGCCGAAGAAGACGACCCGACCCTCGAACTCGATATGGACGCAATCGCCGCCGCGGTCCGATACGCCCGCGGGGCCTAACCGTCAGCTATCCGTTGGAAGCGTTCGGGCTGCCGAAACGGCGATTGCCTGGATCGAATGGAGCGATTGTCGCGTCGGTTCGACACGCGTGATGGGTATCGGCATTGCCCCGCATTCCGTCCGTCCGGGCTGCCCGTCTCAGGATGGTCGAATGGCGGGTCAAGATCAGAGAACGACCATATGACTGCTATCGGCGGGCGGGACGACTGCGCAGGCGGGCGACAGTGGTACCGGGAAGTGGCGGGAATGCTGGTGTGGACCGGACCGTTGTGCGCGTCCGAGTTTCGTTCGAAATGTCCGCGCGGATCGGTAGTGTTGCGGCATGCGCACTGGGCGATGGCTCGTCTCGGTTCTGGTCCTGATCGTTGCGTTGGTTGCGGGGTGTTCGTCGGATAAAGGCGAGACGCGGTCGCTCACCGGGGATTGGCACGGGGCCATCCCGGTGCCCGGCGCACCGTTGGCGGTGGGGGTGAGTTTCGCCGATAACGGCAGCGCCACCATCGACATCCCGTCCCAAGGCGTGAGCGGCGCACAGCTGAAAGATGTTTCCGCCGAAGCGGATCGGGTGGCCTTCGCGATTCCGAACACTGCGGGCGATCCCGTGTTCGAGGGCAAATTCGACAAGGGTGCCAACCGGATCAGCGGTGAGTTCCGGCAAGCGGGCCATAGCCTGCCGTTGACGCTCGAGCCAGGAAAGATCGGGGCGTCCGCGCATCCGCAGGAGCCGAAACCGCCGTACCCTTACCGCTCCGAAGACGTCACCTACCGCAACGGTGATATCACCATCGCGGGCACGCTGACCCTGCCCGAGGGCAACGGTCCCTTCCCGGCGATTCTGATGATCTCCGGCAGCGGCCCCCAGGACCGCGACGAAGAACTCATGGGCCACAAGCCTTTCCTGCTGCTGGCCGATACCTACACCCGCGCGGGCTACGCCGTGCTGCGCACCGATGACCGCGGCGTCGGCGGCACTGGCGGCAAACTCGACGACGCCACCTACAACGATCTGGCCGAGGACGCGGCCGCTGGTGTGCGCTTCCTGCGTGCCCGCCCGGATATCGATCCCGCTCGCGTCGGACTGTTCGGTCACAGCGAGGGCGGTTACCTCGCCCCGCTGGTGGCATCGCGCCCGGACAGCGGTGTCGCCTTCGCGATCCTGATGGCTGGCCCCGCGGTACCGGGTTGGGATGTGCTCCTCGAGCAGAACCGCGCACTGCTCACCGCGTCCGGCGCACCGCAATCCCGAATCGATGATCAGGTCAGCTACATCACCGACTGGACCAACCTGATCCGCTCCGGTGACCTCGCGGCGGCCAGGGATCTCGCGAACCGCCACAACGAATCCCTCCCGCCGGACCAGCGCGCCTCCGCGGAAACCCTCGACGCTTACAACACCACCTATATGGCGTCTTTCATCACTTACGACCCGGCCCCCGCGCTCTCCGCCCTGCGTATCCCGGTCCTCGCCTTCTTCGGCACCAAGGACAAGCAGGTCCTCGCCACCCAGAACGAACAACCGATGCGCGACCGCCTAGCCGCCGACCCGGATGCCACCGTCCACGTCTTCCCCGACCTCAATCACCTCATGCAACCCGCCAACTCCGGCCTCCCCAGCGAATACACCGGCATCGAAACCACCATCGCCCCCGATGTCCTCACCTACACCACCACCTGGCTCACCCAACACGCCCAACCCCGCTGACCGAACCGCCCGGCCAGAGCGCTAGCGCATATCCAGTGCGCGCCGCGCAGAAGTTCCACCTGCTGCGCGGCGCGCACTGGATATGCGCCAGCTCAGCCGTCACCGGGCCGATGCGGTCGTGACAGGCACGGCGGGTGCGACCGCTTGGCGGGGGCGGCGGACGGGTCAATAGACTGATCGCTATGAGTGCACCCACCGTCGACTTGATGGACTATGCCGATGTCATCGACCGGTTCGAGCCGGTGCTCGGCATGGAGGTTCACGTCGAGCTGAACACAGCCACCAAGATGTTCTGCGGTTGCCCGACCGAGTTCGGCGCGGAGCCGAATACCCAGGTGTGCCCGGTGTGCCTCGGTCTGCCGGGTTCGCTGCCGGTGGTCAACGAGCAGGCCGTGGAGTCGGCGATCCGGATCGGGCTGGCCCTGAATTGCGCGATCACCCCATGGGGCCGGTTCGCGCGCAAGAACTACTTCTACCCGGACCAGCCGAAGAACTACCAGATCAGCCAGTACGACGAGCCGATCGCCACCAATGGCCACCTCGATGTGGTGCTCGATGACGGCAGCAGCTTCCGCGTCGAGATCGAGCGCGCCCATATGGAGGAGGACACCGGCAAGTCCACCCACATCGGTGGCTCCACCGGCCGCATCCACGGCGCGAGCCACTCGCTGCTGGACTACAACCGGGCTGGTGTGCCGCTCATCGAGATCGTCACCAAGCCGATCACCGGTGCGGGGGAGCGCGCGCCGGAGGTGGCGCGCGCCTACGTGACCGCGCTGCGTGAGGTCCTGAAATCACTGCAGGTCTCCGACGTCAAAATGGAGCAGGGCTCGCTGCGCTGCGATGCCAACGTTTCGCTGATGCCCATCGGCGCAACGGAATTCGGCACCCGCACCGAGACCAAGAACGTCAACTCGCTCAAGAGTGTCGAGGTCGCCGTTCGCTTCGAAATGCGCCGCCAGGCCGCCATTCTCGCCGACGGCGGTTCGATCGTGCAGGAGACCAGGCACTTTCACGAGAGCGACGGCACCACCTCGCCCGGCCGCCGCAAGGAGACCGCCGAGGACTACCGCTACTTTCCCGAGCCGGACCTGGAACCCGTTGCGCCCGATGAGGATTGGGTTGAGCAGCTGCGCGGCACGATCCCGGAGTACCCGTGGCTGCGCCGCGCGCGCATCCAGTCCGACTGGGGGCTGTCCGATGAGGTTATGCGCGACCTGGTGAACGCGGGCGCACTCGATCTGATCATCGCGACCGTCGATGCGGGTGCCCCGGCCAACGAGGCGCGCTCGTGGTGGGTTGCCTACCTCACCGAAAAGGCCAAGGAGCGTGAGGTTTCGCTGGAGGAGCTGCCGATCACACCCGCCCAGGTAGCGGAGGTGATCAAGCTTGTGGAATCGAAGACGGTCAACAACAAGGTCGCCAAGCAGGTCGTGGATTTCGTCCTGGCGGGTGAGGGTGATCCGGCGAAGATCGTGGAGACCAAAGGCCTCGGCATGGTCAGCGACGAGACCGCGCTGCAGGCGGAGGTGCGCAAGGCGCTCGAGGCCAATCCCGACATCGCCGAGAAGATCCGCTCGGGGAAGGTGCAGGCGGCGGGCAAGATCGTTGGTGATGTCATGAAGGCCACACGCGGCCAAGCCGATGCGGCTCGCGTGCGCGAGCTGGTGCTCGAAGCCTGCGCCTGAGTTCCGCACCGGCGACTACCGAACTGAAATGGGCGGGTCCCTGAGGACCCGCCCACTTCGTTATCGGCGCGATTAGTCCGGCCCGGTGCCCTGCGACGGCGGCGGGATCTTGATCACCCGATCGTCGAATGGCCCGTGATTATCGTCATTATTGACGGTGGTCGCCCAGATGGTGCCGTCCGCACCGGCCGCCGCACCGCCGAGCCTGCCGTACTTGTCCTGCACGGTGAACGTCGGCGCCGCGGTGATCGCATGGGTGTTCGCATCCGGATTCGCGATCGCCAGCGCCTTCGCCCCGGACATCGCGATCGCCACCACATCGGGTCTGGCCGCGCAGCCACCGACGCCGGGCCGATCCGGCCAGGTCCACGCGGTGGTGATCGATCCGTCCCGGCCCAGGCGCTGCAGACGATCCTCGGTCGGCGTGCGATCGGTGATCCAGACGCTGTCCTTACCGTCGTCGCACAGATCGCCCGCCGTGCCCAGGCCCGACACCACGACGTCCGGACTGGCTCCCGGCGACGGCGAATTGATCCGCAAAACCTTGCCCGCCAGCGACGATGGCGCACTGGCCAAGCCGGGATTGCCCGCATCGCCGGTCAGCACCAGCAGCTCGGTCGGCGAAATGAATTCCAACGCACCATGATTGCCGACCGACCCCTTCGGAATTCCGGTCAGGATGGCCTTCGGCGGGCCGTTCTCCGCGATGCGCACGACCCGGTTGTCGGATCCGGTGGTGATGTAGGCGTAGATGAGTCCGTCCTCGCGGTAGGTCGGCGAGAGGGCGATGTCGGAGATGCCGCCGTCACCTGAGCTGTCCACGTCCACCTGACCGACCAAGATCGGCGGCGACTGCGGATCGCTCGGATCCACCGCGACAGTCTTGTAGATGCGTCCGGTGCGTCGCTCGGCGACCAGCGCGTCCTCGCCGAGGGAGATGATGCCCGCGGTGGAATCCAGGCAGGTCGTGATCACATTCGGGTCCGGATCGATGCACGGTCCGGTCGGACGCGGGCGCTGCGAGGGGCCCTGCTGCGGCGATTTGGGTTCGGCGGGGTTGAAGGTCGGTTCGGGTGTGAACGGGCTGGAGGCGGAATCGTCGAACCGAGCGCAGCCGACCAGCGCGACGGTGCTGAGCGCCAAGCTCAGGGCGATACGCCCCGCGACAACCAAACTCATGGTTCAGACGTTACGGAAACCGCGGCCGATGTGCCGCTCCGGGTCGATTAACGGACACGCCGTCGCGTCGAGACCGCACACGCGCGGGCGCGGCCGCATAGGGTATCGACCGTGACCGAAGAGCCCAAAGACACATCCGTGCCCAAAACCGAGGGCGCGGCAACGTCCACGGAGGAGCAGTCGGCGGTGTCGTCCACCGGTCGTGGCGTGACCAGTCCCTATGATTCACCCACCGGCGTGCTGCCCAGAATGTCCTCCGATACCGCGCCGAGCGGCCCACAATTAACCAAGGATGTGCCGCGCACCGAGGAGGAACTCGGCCTCGATCCGGAGATCCCTTCGGTCGGTGAACAGACCAGGGCGAACGAAGCAGCGGCCTACGCCTACGCCAGCATCCCACCCGCCCCGAGCGCATCCGGCGAGCCGAGCCGTCCCCTGCGCCGTCGCAATGGCGACACCCGCCGCGGCACTCTCGATCTCGGCCTGTTCGTGCTGCGCCTCGTCGTCGGTGGCACCTTCATCTACCACGGCTTGCAGAAGCTCACCGGCTGGTTCCACGGAGCGGGGCTGGACGGCACCCGCGACATGATGGCGGCTGGTGGCTGGGATCACGCGACCCTCTCGACGATCCTGGTCATCGCCGGCGAAGTCGGCGGCGGCGCACTGCTGGTACTGGGCCTGGCCACCCCGCTCGCCGCGGGCGCGGTGCTCGCGGTGATCATCGACGCGTGGCTGTGGAAGCAGGGCATGATCCCCGGCCTCCAATACAAGTCCTCGGTCAAGAGCGGTGTGGAATTGGAGTCCATCCTCGCGGGCACCGCCGTGGTCCTGCTCCTGACCGGCCCCGGCCGCCTCTGCTTCGACCGCAACCGCGGCTGGGCCACCCGCCCCGCCTACGGCTCCTTCGTGGTCCTCATCCTGGCCATCGCCGCCGCCATCGGCACCTGGTACTGGCTCCACGGCGGCAACCCGCTAACCGGTATCGGTCCCTTCAACTAACCTGCCCCCAAAACAGCCGGCGCCCTTCAGTATCGGAGGGCGCCGTGCGTCTTTCGGGTCAAAGTTTGGTGAGGCACAAGGCATGCCACGTCTGGCGCACCGGCGCCGTCACACCGTCCGACAGTTATCCACCGGCGCGCAGCGGTGCGGTGGAACGGAAACGGCGTCCCTCATGTGGTCACGAGGGACACCGTTGGTGTTCATGACGGGACTAGGGCACCTGGCGAACGGCGCCCTTATCGGCTGAGGTGGCCAGTGCGGCATACGCGCGCAGGGCCGTGGTGACCGGGCGGACGCGATCGAGGGGCTGCCAAGGCCGTTCGGAGGCATCCATTTTCGCGCGACGCTCGGCCAGGATCGCGTCGTCGACCAGCACCTCGAGGGTTCGAGTTGCAACGTCGATGCGGATCTGATCGCCGTCTTCGATGAGTCCGACGGCACCACCCGCTGCGGCCTCGGGCGACATGTGGCCGATCGACAGGCCGGAGGTGCCGCCGGAGAAGCGGCCGTCGGTGATCAGTGCACACTGCTTACCGAGTCCCGCACCCTTCAAGAATGCGGTGGGGTGCAACATTTCCTGCATGCCTGGCCCGCCCTTGGGGCCCTCGTAGCGAACCACGATCACATCGCCCGGCTTGATCTTTTTGCCGAGGATCGCCGAGACCGCCGCCTCCTGGGATTCGACCACGACGGCTGGGCCCTGGAAGGAGAACAGCTCCTCATCGATGCCCGCCGTCTTCAGGATCGCGCCGTCGGGGGCGATGTTGCCGCGCAAGACAACCAGGCCGCCCTCGACCGTGTAGGCATGCGCCTTGTCGCGGATGCAGCCGCCCTCGGCGTCGGTGTCGAGTGAGGACCATCGGTTGTTCGTGGAGAAGGGCTCGGTGGTGCGCACGCCACCGGGCGCGGCGTGGAACAGCTCCAGCGCCTCATCGGATGCCTTGCCGGAGCGGATATCCCAGGTGTCGAGCCATTCGTCGAAGCTCTTGGTGTGCACAGTGGTGACGTCGGTCTCGAGCAGTCCGGCGCGGCGCAGCTCGCCGAGGATCGCCGGAATGCCACCGGCGCGGTGCACATCCTCCATGTGGTAGTCGGAGTTGGGGGAGACCTTCGACAGGCACGGCACTTTGCGAGAAATCTCGTCGATGGTGCTCAGCTCGAAGTCGATCTCACCCTCCTGTGCGGCGGCTAGGGTGTGCAGCACCGTATTGGTGGAACCGCCCATCGCGACGTCCAGTGCCATCGCATTGCGGAAGGCCTTGGCATTGGCGACATTCCGCGGCAGCACCGACGCATCGTCCTCGCGGTACCAGCGATTCGCGATATCGACGATCACCGTGCCCGCCTTCTCGAACAGGGCGTGGCGGGCGGCATGGGTGGCCAGCGTGGATCCGTTGCCGGGCAAGGCGAGTCCGAGCGCCTCGGTGAGGCAGTTCATCGAATTCGCGGTGAACATGCCCGAGCAGGAGCCACAGGTCGGACACGCGCTGCGCTCGACCTCGGACAGGCCGTCCTCGCTGACATTCATATTGGCACTGGCCGCGATCGCGGTGATCAGATCGGTCGGCGCCTGTGCCACACCGCCGACGACCACGGCCTTACCGGCCTCCATCGGACCGCCGGAAACGAAGACGGCCGGGATGTTCAGGCGCATAGCGGCATTGAGCATGCCGGGTGTGATCTTGTCGCAGTTCGAGATGCACACCAGCGCATCGGCGGTGTGCGCGTTCACCATGTATTCGACCGAATCGGCGATGATTTCGCGCGAGGGCAACGAGTAGAGCATGCCGCCGTGGCCCATCGCGATGCCGTCGTCGACCGCGATGGTGTGGAATTCCCGCGGTACACCGCCCGCGGCGCGCACCGCGTCCGCGACGATCTCACCGACATTCTTCAGATGCACGTGGCCCGGTACGAACTGGGTGTAGGAGTTCGCGATGGCGACGATCGGCTTACCGAAGTCGGAGTCGGTCATACCGGTGGCGCGCCAGAGTGCGCGCGCGCCCGCGGCATTGCGGCCGACGGTGGTTGTGCGTGAACGAAGCGGTGGCATGTGGATCCTCGGGAGGTCGCGGGGGCTGATGTGCGACTGCGCGGATTTCGCTCATCGAGCGAAATCAACGACCGCCCACGTTACTCCCGCGCGTCGGCGGGGCTTTCGCGGCGGTCGACGGCGCTGATCGCCATCGGTCGGTTCGGGATGGTGTCGCCGCGAGGGTGGTCGTCGGCGCGGACGGTGTCATCGGTCGTGTCGGTTCCGGCACCGTCGGTATCCACTGGTCCGGTGTGTGCGGGCGGGGATTGTCCGTCCGACGCGGTCACCGGATCGCGCATCCGGCGCCGAGCCTACCGGCGACGGTTGCTATCCCCATCACCGGTGAAACGCTACGAGTGCAAGTCGTGCGCTTCGGCGTCGGAGTCGCGCCCGTCGGTGGAAGGTGCCTCGGCATCAGCGCTGGTCCCCGCCGCTCCGGCATCCGCTGTGCGCGGTTTCGTCCTGGTTTCGGTCTCGGTTGCTTTCGACTCGGCTTCATCGTTAGTCGATTTCGCCCCGGCTTCTGCCTTGGTCGGTTTCGTCCCGGTTTCGGTCTTGGTCGGTTCCGTCCCAGCTTCGGCCTTGGTGACCTGGGTCTCGTCCTCACCCTTGCGCGCCTCGTATTCCGACTCCCGAGCCGCCGCCTCCGCCGCGAACAGATCCGGAATCCGACCGTTCGACGCGCGGATCAGATCCCGCAACCGGTCATAGCTCACCGCGGGCAGCTTCACCTCGGTGTCATCGTTGAGATGCGCGCGCACGAACCCGCGCTTCGGAATGCTGACTCCCGCTACCTGCCCCCAGTCCAGGTGCCGCGAACCGAAAACGGTGCGCAGATCCAGTCCATCTTCGGACACCGTGGTACGCGTGCGTTCGATCCACACCGCTGCCGCGACCGGGAGCAGCAGCAGCCACCACAGCCCGATCGGCCAGCCGACGAAGGCGAAGAAGACACAGAACAGCAGTACCAACACACCGAGGTGGGCCATCTGGGTAATGCGGATGACCTGCACCGTCTGCTTCGGCTCGGATGGTTGCGGCGAACTACCCGTCTCCGATCCCGCCTCGGACGTGTGGGACGATTTAGCCGGTGGCACGGACTGATGCGGTGATGACACACCACCATCCTCGCATCATGGTGAACGGACTCGAGCACCCGCTCGGTCTCACATAATGAGACCTGTTTGACTGATCGACTCGCGCACACATACCGTCATGCGCGTGAATCGAAACGAGTTGCTCGTAATCGGCCGGCGCGTCCAGCGTTGAGCCTGACTACCTGAGTCGAATACGTCAGCTCGCGTTGCGACGCGCCACCCTCGAACAGCCATGCGCTGTCGGGGGCTTTTTTGTGTTCGGGACAAAAGTCCTGGCATGTGGCCGCTTCGCAAGGCACCACGTGCAAGCACAGTTGTCCGGGGTCTAGTACGAGCAGTTAGGAACGAAGACGGTGAGTGCACCAACCGCACGGCCCGGGCCCTCGGCCCGCAGGCCGGCGCCTTCGGCGAATCAGCAGGCCGCGCCCGCTGGCGGTCCGACAAACGCGGCGAACCGCCGCCAGGTCCCGCCCGAGCGGGTCACCGGCGCGCAGTCCGTCGTCCGCTCCCTCGAGGAGCTCGGCGTCGACACGGTATTCGGCATTCCCGGCGGCGCGATTCTCCCGGTCTACGACCCGCTCTTCGATTCCACCAAGGTCCGTCACGTCCTCGTCCGGCACGAACAGGGCGCAGGGCACGCCGCGACCGGTTATGCGCAGGCCACCGGCAAGGTCGGTGTCTGCATGGCCACCTCGGGTCCGGGCGCGACCAACCTGGTCACGCCGATCGCCGACGCGCAGATGGACTCGGTTCCGATCGTCGCCATCACCGGTCAGGTCGGGCGCGGACTGATCGGCACCGACGCCTTCCAGGAAGCCGATATCTCCGGCATCACCATGCCGGTCACCAAGCACAACTTCCTGATCACCGAGGGCATCGACATCCCGCGCATCATCGCGGAGGCCTTCTATCTGGCCTCCTCCGGACGTCCCGGCGCGGTGCTCGTCGATATCCCCAAGGACGTGCTGCAGGCGCAGACCACCTTCAGCTGGCCCCCGGAGATGCGACTGCCCGGCTACCGCCCGGTGACCAAACCGCACGGTAAGCAGGTGCGCGAGGCCGCACGGATGATCTTGGAGGCCAAACAGCCGGTGTTGTATGTCGGCGGCGGCGTGATCAAGGCCGACGCCTCGCCCCAGCTGCTGGAATTGGCCGAGCTCACCGGCATCCCAGTGGTCACCACCCTGATGGCACGGGGTGCGTTCCCCGACAGCCACCAACTCAACATGGGTATGCCGGGCATGCACGGCACCGTTGGCGCGGTCGCCGCCCTGCAGAAGTCCGATCTGCTGATCACCCTCGGCGCGCGTTTCGACGACCGCGTCACCGGTCAGCTGGACTCCTTCGCGCCCGACGCCAAGATCATCCATGCCGATATCGACCCGGCCGAGATCGGCAAGAATCGGCACGCCGACGTCCCGATTGTCGGCGATTGCCGTGAGGTGATCGTCGAACTGATCGAAACGCTGAAGGGCGACCCGTCCGGCGCGCCGAAGCTGAAACTCACCGACTGGTGGCAGTACCTCGACGGCATCCGCAAGAGCTACCCGCTCGGCTGGTCGACACCCAGCGACGGCTCACTGTCGCCGGAGTTCGTCATCGAGGCGCTGGGCCGCCTCGCTGGACCCGACGCGGTCTACTGTGCGGGCGTCGGTCAGCACCAGATGTGGGCCGCGCAGTTCATCAAGTACGAAAAGCCACGCACCTGGCTGAATTCCGGTGGTCTCGGCACCATGGGCTACGCCGTACCGGCGGCCATGGGCGCCAAGATGGGCGTGCCGGAGAAAGAGGTGTGGGCGGTCGACGGTGACGGCTGCTTCCAGATGACCAACCAGGAGTTGGCCACCTGCGCCGTCGAGGGCGTGCCGATCAAGGTCGCGCTGATCAATAACGGCAACCTCGGCATGGTCCGGCAGTGGCAGACCCTGTTCTACCAGGAGCGATACTCCAACACCGATCTGGGCACGCACACCCTGCGCATCCCCGATTTCGTCAAACTCGCCGAAGCCCTCGGCTGCCACGGCATCCGAGTGGAGCGCGAGGAAGACGTGGAGGCCGCGATCCGCGAGGCGCAGTCCATCAACGACCGTCCTGTGGTGATCGACTTCATCGTCGGCAAGGACGCCCAGGTGTGGCCGATGGTCGCCGCGGGCACCAGCAATGACGAGATCATGGCCGCGCGCGGCATCCGCCCACTCTTCGACGAGGACGAGCAGGCCGCCGAGCCCGCCGTCATCCACGAGGCGATGGCGCACGACAAGAACAAGGGGACCGAACAGTGAGTACGACTCACACCCTCAGCGTGCTGGTCGAGGATAAGCCGGGCGTGCTGGCACGGGTCGCGGCGCTGTTCTCCCGCCGCGGCTTCAATATCGAATCGTTGGCGGTCGGCGGCACCGAGATCCCGGAGATCTCGCGGATGACCATCGTCGTCACGGTCGAGGATCTGCCGCTAGAGCAGGTCACCAAGCAGCTCAACAAGCTGGTCAACGTCATCAAGATCGTCGAGCAGGACGCCGACACCTCGGTCGCCCGCGAACTGATCCTGGTGAAGGTGCGTGCGGACGCCAGCGTGCGGACTCAGGTCATCGAGGCCGTAACGCTCTTCCGGGCGAAGGTGATCGACGTTTCGCCGGACGCGCTCACCGTCGAGGCGACCGGGACCCGGTCCAAGCTCGACGCGCTGCTGCGGATGCTCGAGCCGTATGGCGTCCGGGAGATCGTGCAGTCCGGTGTGGTGGCCGTGGGCCGCGGGCCGAAATCCATCACAGCGACTCGCTGACGCTCGCCGCTGTGGCGCTGTGCTTCCGACCAGCCCGAAAGCGGGCTGGTCGGCTAGCTGCTGATCCTTCGATCGTGGCGACCAGCTAGTCTTGCTGCGATCGACGGTCGGCGTGCCGCGCTCCCCGCGCACGTGGGGGACCCGATTTGATCCGAATTTTGCAAACTCATCACCTGTGCCGAACAGGTGTTCCCCGCCGAGGCGGGGATGATCCGAAGGGAACCTACAGTGGCAGTCGAGATGTTCTACGACGACGACGCCGACCTGTCGATCATCCAGGGCCGCAAGGTCGCTGTCATCGGCTACGGCAGCCAGGGGCACGCGCACTCGCTGAGCCTGCGCGACTCCGGCGTCGAGGTCCGCGTCGGCCTCGCTGAGGGTTCGAAGTCGCGGCCGAAGGCCGAAGAGGCGGGCCTGACCGTCGGCACCCCGGCGGAGGTTTCCGCGTGGGCCGACGTGATCATGGTGCTGGCCCCCGACACCGCCCAGGCGTCGATCTTCACCAACGACATCGAGCCCAACCTGAAGGACGGCGACGCGCTGTTCTTCGGCCACGGCCTCAACATCCACTTCGGCCTGATCAAGCCCCCGGCCAACGTGACCATCGGCATGGTCGCGCCGAAGGGCCCCGGCCACCTGGTGCGTCGCCAGTTCGTCGACGGCAAGGGCGTTCCGGCGCTGATCGCGGTCGAGCAGGACCCGAAGGGCGAGGGCCAGGCGCTGGCGCTGTCCTACGCCAAGGGCATCGGCGGCACCCGCGCCGGCGTCATCAAGACCACCTTCAAGGAAGAGACCGAGACCGACCTGTTCGGTGAGCAGGCCGTGCTCTGCGGTGGTACCGAAGAGCTGGTCAAGACCGGTTTCGAGGTCATGGTCGAGGCGGGCTACGCGCCGGAGATGGCGTACTTCGAGGTGCTGCACGAGCTCAAGCTCATTGTCGACCTGATGTACGAGGGCGGCATCGCCCGCATGAACTACTCGGTGTCCGACACCGCCGAATTCGGTGGGTACCTGTCGGGTCCGCGGGTTATCGACGCCGACACCAAGAAGCGCATGCAGGACATCTTGCGCGACATCCAGGACGGCACCTTCGTCAAGCGCCTCGTCGCCAACGTCGAGGGCGGCAACAAGGAGCTCGAGGCCCTGCGCAAGGCGAACGCCGAGCACCCGATCGAGGTCACCGGCGCCAAGCTGCGCGGCCTGATGAGCTGGGTCGACCGCCCGATCACCGAAACCGCGTAATACGCGCGAACGCCACAGTGGCCCATCCCGATTGCGTCGGGGTGGGCCATTGTGGTTTCGGCGGGCGCGCAATTACCGCGAACCTGAGCAATATCGGCCTCGACCGAAGCTCGTAAGAGCGGAGTCCGGAATCCCACGTCTCGGTGTTCAGCTGGGTTCGCGGCCGTCGCGGATCGGCGTTTCTGGTCGGGATTCACGGAAAACCGATTCTCCTGCGGATACCCTCACTATCCGATCTAGATGCCATGGGTACGCCCAAAATCGCAGGAAGGATCGAAATCGTGCGCAGCCGAATACTTGGAATGGCCGCAGCTTTGACGGGAACCCTGATTGTGGTCGGAGGCGGGACGGCTACCGCTCCATACGCATGGACGCAACCGCCGGGGGAACACCCGGTTGCGGAGGCCGGTGATTTCTACTTTCCGCCGCCGTCATTGCCGGACGCGCGGGGCGCTATCGTTCGCGCCGAACCGGCGCCGTTGGCGATGTCGGCGCCCGGCCAGCCGGGAATCGTCCCCGCGGCGGCGACACGCTTCATGTACGTCAGCAGTGATACCCATGACGCGCCCACCGCGGTGGTGGGCACGTATCTGCAGCCGAGCGTGCCGTGGACCGGCCCGGGCGAGCGTCCGCTGATCGCGTACGCGGGCGGCACCAAGGGACAGGGCGATCAATGTGCGCCCTCGAAGTTGATGTCGCAGATTGTCCAGGCCGATCCCTCGCCGTTGGACATAATCTTCGAATACGACCTGGTGGCAATCCGTTCGCTGCTCAACCGCGGTGTGGCGATAGTGGTGACCGACTATCACGGCCTCGGCACACCCGACGTGCACGACTATCTCAACCGGAAGTCGCAAGCCTACGCGGTACTGGACTCCGCGCGCGCTGCCCTGCAGTTGCCCGGCACCGGTCTCAACCCCGGCACGCCGGTCATTCTCTACGGGTATTCGCAGGGCGGTATGGCCTCTGCCGGTGCGGCCGAACTGCAATCGAGCTACGCCCCCGATCTGAATGTGCGTGGCGCCTACGTCGGTGGGCCGGTGGTGGACGACGAATACTTCATCGGATACAACGACGGCCGGCCCGATTTCGCACCGGCAATCGCCTGGACGCTCAACGGCATTGCCGCCGACTACCCGGAGACTCGGCCCGTGCTCGACGCTGAACTGAATGACCTCGGCAAGGCGATCCTGCAGGAATCCCTTGGTAAATGCGCGGTCCCGACCGGACTTGCCCAGGAGCATCTGCGCACGTCCGAGTGGACCAACAGCGGCGAGCCGATTACCGCCGTTATCGATCGGTCCCCGGCGTTGCGGTCGGCATTTGCCGAGCAGCGTCTCGGCACCCGCGCCCCGGCCGTTCCGGTACTTGCCGCATCGGCCGTGAACGACCAGGGAGCACCATTTGTGCCGGTGCGTGAAATGGCCGTCGGTTGGTGTGGTGGCGGAGTGCCCGTTCAGTTGGAAGCGAACGCCGAAATTCCGCCCTCCTCAGGACTCGTGGGCACCCATGTGACTGCCTTCTTCCCGTCGCTGGTGGCCTCGCAGCAGTGGTTGACCGATCGGTTGGCGGGCATGCCAGCCCCGTCCAATTGCGCGGCGCTGCCGTAGCAGTGTGATTTTCGGTGCGTAATACCCGGCGGGCGGGTTCCAGGGCCGAAACCCGCCGCCGGGCACGCTGATCGAGTACCGCGTTCGATCTCTGAGCGCGGCACCCACGCACGTGGCGATTATGCGCCCATCGACTGAAGGCAAGACTCCAGGTCAGAACGCTGATTTCGACAGATCGCTGGCAGTTGGCGCGGGCACAGCTATTCTGGAGCGACAGTTTTACCGCAACGGATTTCGGCGGCCCCACCCCCTGTCAGTGTTGTTCTGTTGGAGGCCCGAGGCACCTATGTCGATCTTCGAAAATACGCAAAGACGCGACCCCAAACGGTATCTGTGGATACTGGGACTGATCGCTCCCACTTGCTCGGTACTTCCCTCACAACTGGTGGTCCATACGGGCCTCGAAATATTCTGGTGGATCGGCCCGATCATTGTGCTCGTGGTGATCCCGCTGCTGGACTGGGCGATAGGGAATGACGGGAGCAATCCGCGCGACGAGGATTACGAGTCCTTGTCCAACGATCGCTACTACCGTTGGTGCACTTACCTTTTCCTGCCGCTACAGTTCGTCGGCCTGCTCATCGCGGGATACCTGTGGGCCAGACCGGCGCTGAGCGTATCGGACAAGCTGGGTTTGGCCGTGACGCTCGGGTTCGTATCGGGCATCGGAATCAACGCCGCCCACGAACTCGGTCATCGAGTCGAGCGCCTCGAACGGTGGCTGGCGAAAATCGCGCTGGCGCAATCAGGATATGGGCACTTTTTCGTCGAGCACACCCGCGGCCATCACGTGCGCGTCGCGACGCCGGAAGATCCGGCCAGCGCCCGATTCGGCGAATCGCTGTGGGAGTTCCTGCCGCGCAGTATGTTCGGCGGCTTCCGCTCGGCCATCGCTTTGGAGCGCGAACGCCTGTCCCGCAAGGGAAAGCGGTGGTTCAGCTGGGAGAATCATCTGCTGCAGGCATGGTCGATGAGTGTCGCGCTGTTCGGCACGTTGATCCTGGTCTTCGGGCCCGCGGTGATCCCATTTCTGGCACTGCAGGCGCTGATCGGCGCGGGGCTGCTCGAGACGGTGAACTATGTCGAGCACTACGGCCTGCTTCGTCAGCGCGGTCCCAATGGCAACTACGTGCGCTGCTCCCCGCGTGACAGCTGGAACAGTGACCGTCTGGTGACGAACCTATTCCTGTTCCACCTACAACGTCACAGCGACCACCATGCGAATCCGGGCCGGCGCTATCAGACCCTGCGCAGCTCTGAGCAGGCGCCACAGCTACCTGCCGGCTACGCAAGCATGATCCTGTTGGCCATCGTCCCGCCGATCTGGCGCGCGGTCATGGACCGTCGTGTGCTGGCCCACTACGGCGGCGATCTCGAGCTCGTCAACACCAAAACCCGAACCAGACGGCATCTCCTCTCGCTCCGCCGGATACGTCCAGTGACCGCCACATCGGCGGAGCTGACTACTCGCCCGTAGCGGTGCGGTTGCCTATTGTCTGGCGAGGACAGCGGAGTCGAACCATTGTCAATCGAACAGATCGTGAGTCGTGAGCATCTCATCCAGCACCCTTGTCCCCGGGTCCGTTCCGAGTTCGGCTTCGGCCGGTCGCCGAGCCGAGGCTATCCACCGCTTTCTCGTCAAACCCGCCGATGCGGGCATCGCCGGTTCGGTCGACGGCGGCAAGCTACTCGAATGGATCGACAAAGTCGCCTATGCGGCGGCGGCTCAGTGGAGCGGTTGCTACTGCGTTACCGCATATGTCGGGAATATTCATCTCGACCGTCCGATCGCCGTCGGTGAGCTGGTCGAACTGCATGCGAATCTCGTGCACACCGGGCGCACCAGCATGCATATTCTCGTGAGCGTCTATTCGACCGACCCCACGCGACGCAAGCCGGTGCAGACGGCGCAGTGCCTGACGATCTTCGTCGCGATCGATGACAATCGGCGGACCGTCGAAGTGCCGCAATGGAATCCGACGTCGATTCTGGAACTGGAGCGGCATCGGCAAGCGCGAGCGCGGGTTTCGGTTCGCAAGCGCATCGAGGAGGCCATGGCCGCGCAGCAGTACACGGCGGCGGGTACGGCGCCGCGGTCGATTTTGCGATTCCTGGCCGCGCCTTCGGATATCAATTGGGGCGGTAAGGTGCACGGCGGCCGCACCATGCAGTGGATCGATGAGGCGGCGTATATCTGTGGTGCCGATTGGGTTGGGCAGCATGTGATTACGTCGTATTTCGGCGGGATCCGGTTCTACCGGCCGATTGTCATCGGACATATTGTCGAGGTGAGCGCACGGCTGATTCACACCGGGCCGCGGAGTATGCATGTCAGCGTGCATGTGACGTCGACGGATACGCATTCCGATGAACCGGCGCTCGCCGCGCACGGTCTCGCGGTTGTCGTCGCCGTCGATGAGAACGGTAAGGCGCGACCGGTGCGCCAATGGGTTCCGGTTTCCGCCGAAGATGAGGCGCTCGATGCGCACGCGCGGCATCTCATCGAATTGCGTGCCGAGGTGGAGCGGTTCACGCAGGCCAGTGATGTGCCCGCGGACGCCGAACCCAACCATTTCCGGGTGCCGATGCCGTGACATGCGGTGGCGGCTGCCTGGCATGCGGATCCGCCGTGGTCCGGTCTGGCTGAGGTCGGACGACCCTGGTGTGCGGATCCGCGGTGGTCCGACTCGGTTGCGGCCGACCACCGCGGCACGGCCTAGCTGTTATTGGGTCTGTGCTGGTTGCGGGGGTTCATCGGGCTGTTCGGGTTGGCTGGGTTGTTGGGGTTCAGCGGGCTCATCGGGTTCGCCGGGTTATTAAGGCTGTGCTCCCACTGGTATTGCGGGTTGGCAGGGCTGTTGGGGTTGGCCGGGTTGTTCGGGTTCAAGGGGCTCATGGGGTTGGCCGGATTGTTCAGATTGTGCGCCCAGTCGCGAGCTTCCCTGTCCCGACGGGCCTGCTCGTCCCGCCACGCCTGCTCGCACTCGTCCCGGTGCTCAGCACTTTCGCAGTCATCCGTCTGCCCCGATCCTGCGGACCCCGTTGCCGGTGCGGCCGACGCCGGAATTGCCGAGGTGGTCAAGGGAACCGTGATGAGGGCGGCGGCCACGGCCACTTGGGCCAGGATCCGGCGTGGCGTCATTGTCATTCTTTCACTCTTGCCTGTGCACGCCGAAAAATCGCCTGCCACAGTGGGATTCAGGGTAATTTCAGTCGAAAGTATGAGTCGTGATGGGACTGACGTAGGGGTGTCGCCCGAGTCGAATCGATCCGAAGTCGGTTGCTTCTCGGCGGGTCCGGGCGACAGCGGCCCGGCACCTGTGGTGCCGGGCCGTTTGCTCTCGATCAGCTGCTGCCGAAGGTCCCACTGGGGAACAGGTGGCGGGGGAATCGCCACGGGTCGTTCCAGCGGCCCGGAAGATCGCAGTCGTCCCAGCGGCCGGGACTGTGGTTCCAGTCGTCGAAGAAGCCGGGGCGGTCGCAATCCCAATCGTTATTGTGCGGATGCCGCACTTCGGTCACGCCGGGGTCGCTGGCGGCAGGGTCGGCCGAGGCGGGAACGGCCAGTGCGGTCAACGGGACTGCGGCGAGGGCGCCGGCCATGGCCACCCGGGTCAATCGGCGGGAAGTCGTTCTCGAGAACACCGTGGATCCTTTCTATCTGCGCGTCCGCGAAGACGCCGTCGCTGCCCGCCGGATAGCCCGGCGACGCAACGATTTGCACGTTCACACTCGGCCGCGCCCGGTCGAATGGCAATGGTGTGAGCACGATTTCAGGAAGATTCATCCTTTGGTATGACGAGTCCCCGAGACGGTGGGTTTCGGCCTCAGGGATGGAGTGGAAATCCGCTGGTTCTAGACTGTTACCGATGAGTAAGTTCTTTGGCTCGGTCGACGAGGTGACGCGGCGGCTCACCGACGCCGGATACCTGCCCTCCGCCGACATCGCCACCGCGGTGTTCCTCGCCGGTCACCTGGGCAAGCCCCTGCTGATCGAGGGCCCGGCCGGTGTCGGCAAGACCGAGCTGGCCAAGGCGATCGCCACCGCCACCACCTCCGACCTCGTACGCCTGCAGTGCTACGAGGGCATCGACGAGGCTCGCGCGCTCTACGAGTGGAATCACGCCAAGCAATTGCTGCGCATCACCGCCACGGACAACGAGGGCTGGGACAGCACCCGCGACCACGTCTTCACCGAAGAATTCCTGCTGCAGCGTCCGCTACTGGCGGCTATCCGGAATCCGCATCCGACCGTGCTGCTCATCGACGAACTCGACAAGGCCGATATCGAACTCGAAGGACTGCTACTCGAGGTCCTGGGCGACTATCAGGTCAGCATTCCCGAACTCGGCACCGTAACCGCCGTCCGCAAGCCCTTCGTCATCGTCACCTCGAACGCCAACCGCGACCTCTCCGAAGCGTTGAAGCGCCGCTGCCTCTACCTCCACATCGACTATCCGACAGCGGATTTGGAGCGCGCGATCGTCCGCATGAAGGTCCCCGAGCTCGACCGAACCATGGATGAGCCGGTAGTGCGAACCGTCGCCGCCCTGCGCGAACTCAGTCTCCGCAAACCTCCCTCGATCGCCGAAACCGTCGACTGGGCGAGAACTCTCGTAGCTCTGGGTGCCCGCGACCTCACCGGCGCCATCGTCCGATCCACCCTCGGCGTACTACTCAAATACCAAGCCGACCACCGCATAGCCATCGATCGCCTCGAGCTTCCCGCGGTCGATCCAAGCGAACGCAGACCGTCATGATCGCGGCTGAGCAGGCCATCGACACGATGACCGATCGCCTGGTCGAGTTCGTCGGATTGCTGCGCGACCACGGAATCTCTGCTGGCCCGAGCGAAACCATCGACGCCGCCGAGGCAATGCTCGCGCTCGGTCTACACGACCGGAACCGCCTGCGCTCCGGCATGGCCGCCTGCCTTCTGCGACGCAACGGCCAGCGCGCCGTCTTCGACCAGCTCTTCGATCTCTACTTCCTGACCGCGGAGCAACCGACAACCTCGGCGCCTCTCGAATCCACCGATGACCTTCGCGACCGATTGGTGGACGCACTCGCCCGAGATGACCGCACCGCCGTCGCCGAACTCGCCCGTCAGGCCCTCACCGCACTGGGCGGCTACGGAGGAGTCGGGACGGGCGAGCCGTCGAGTCCGGTCACCACCGCATCGGGTGCCGGGTGGTCTTCCTATCTGACCATGAAATCCCTACGGCCAGAAGAACTTATCGATCGCGTCGTCGAGCGCATGAGCGGCGATCTCGACCCCACCGTCCGCACCATCGAAGCCGACCGCCGCCTGCGCGAATTCCGCACCGCCGTCCAAACCGAGGCGCGCCTGCGCTCCGCCCAACTCCGAGGCACCGAGTACATCGCCCGCCGTGGCGTCGAATCCAGTACCGACCAGGTCGACTTCCTCGGCGCTCGCGCCCAGGACCTCGCCGAAATGCGCCGTCTGGTAAACCCTTTGGCCCGCAAGCTCGCCACCCGCCTCGCCGCTCGTCGCCGCAAAGCGGTTCGCGGCCAGATCGACATGCGTCGAACTCTGCGCCGCTCGATGGCAACAGGGGGTGTGCCGATCGACCCGGTCCTGCGCGCCCGCAAACATGGCCGCCCCGATCTCGTCGTGCTGGCCGACTTATCCGGCTCCGTAACGGGTTTCGCCGAATTCACCCTGCAACTCGTCCAGGCGCTACTGGACCAATTCAGCAAGGTTCGCAGCTTCGGCTTCATCGACACCTGCGACGAAATCACCGGTTTCTTCACTCCCGGCGAACCCCCTGCCGCTGGCACGGCCGCTCGAATAGTCCGTGATTCCAATGTCGCTCGCTTCGGCAGCAGCAACTATGGCGAGGCCTTCCAAGGTTTCGTAGACAACTATCTCGACGCCCTCGGCCCGCGTACCTCGTTGTTGATTCTCGGCGACGCCCGCACGAACCGCACCGACCCGAATCTGCCCGCTCTGCAAACAATGGCGGACCGAGCCAAACACGCTTACTGGCTGAACCCCGAACCCGCCCGCTCCTGGTCCACCGGCGACTCGGCCGCGCACGTATATGCCGACCTCATCACCATGCACGAATGCCGCAATGTGAAACAGCTCGCCGAGGTGATCGGTCGGCTGCTGCCGGCTTGAAGGCTCCGTTCGACGAGCGGACCGCGCGATCCATCGCCCGGCCCCCGCCGTGTTGGACGCAGCGGACCACGGACCCGGCCCAACATCTCCGAGCCGACCGCGCCGTTATCTGGCGCGATGACGGTGTCAGCGGAAGATCGGCATAACCGTGTCGACGACGGATTCCGGTGTCGGCAGTGCCGTGACCACGTCGGGTGGGCTCAGTTGACGTTGCAGCGCCCGTTGATGCGCCGCACCAACCAAGAGCACAGCGACAGCCCGCAGATCCACCGTGGCGGGCACGCGCTGGTCGGCATGCGGCATTGACAGATGCGCGACGACCGCGTCGACCGCACGATGCGGCCCGATATCCAACTCACGGCTGCGCTGCGCGAACTTAGCGCGCAACTCCACATCCGACTGCACCGCGGCCATCACCGGAATGGCATCCAAGAAGAACTCCTCCAATGCCTCGACAAGTGCCACCAGCCCCGCCCGCAACTCGGGCCGCTCCTCGACCGCACCGAGCACATCCTTGACCGGTCGCAAATGCCGCTGAATCACCGCCTGCAACAACCCCATTCGATCCCCGAAGTGATAGAAGATGCTCGACTCGGCCACTCCCGCCCGCTTCGCAACCTCCTTCGTGGACAACCGAGCCACCCCCGCCTCCAACAGGATCTCCTGCGCCGCGACCACAACCGACTCCCGCACCCCCGTCGAAGGCCGCCCCCGCCGCCCTCGCGCACCATCCGCAGCCGTCACCACCGCAACCTCCGCTCCGCACCGATCAACCCCTTGCAGTATGCCCCACGCGGACGTATTTTCTGAGTATCAACTCAGTAATTATTCGACCAGCGGAGCCATCCCCATGACCAGCACCAAAACCCCCACCACCCAATCCCGCATCCAACGCATCGGCGACACCATCGTCCGCTTCATCCTCCGCTCCCCACTACACCCCCTACTCAGCAAAAAGCTCCTCATCATCACCGTCTCCGGCCGCAAAACCGGCCGCGAATACGCCAACCCCGTCGGCTACGCCGAATACGAAGGTCACCTCCTGATCGGCACCGCCGCCACCTGGCGCCACAACCTCATCCCCAACATCCCCGTCCGAATCCTCCTGCGCGGCACCAACCTCCAAGCCACCCACGAAGTAATCACCGACGAACCCCGAGCCGCCACCCTCTACCGCGAAATCCTCACCCAAAACCCAACCCACGGTCGCTTCGCCAAGATCCACCTGGACCCCGACGGCACAGTCAACTCCGCCGACCTCCGCGCTGCACTGTCTCGAGGCACCGCCATAGTTCGCCTACGCCCCCTATAACCAGGCGAGCCGATGCGGTCGGGCTGGAGTGGGTGTTGGTAATACGCGACCCGCGTTATCGGATGCCGCCGACGAACTCGATCGGAAACACCCTTAGATCCACAGTCCTGATCGAACCCGGGCCTTCTACTGCATGACGGGGAGGGCGGTCAGCGGCCGGTGTGTTTGTGCTGCCAGGCGGCCAGGGCGAGGCTGGCTACTCCTAGTAGGAGAAGGAGGACGCCGGAAGTCATTAAACGGGTGGAGATTTGGGAGAGGCGGGTGGAGCGGGAGCGGGTGCTGAAGTAGGCGTCGGTGGGGAGGTTGTCGCCGATAAAGCAGGACTTGGCGGCTTGGGTTGCTTTGCTGGCGAGGGAGTCGGTGGCTACGGATGCGGTCAGGGCGGTGACTGCGGCGGTGATGCAGAGGATCGAGATGGTGACGAGTGCGGCGAATGGCATGAGATCCCCCGGGTTCGGCTTGTAGAGGTCAGTGGGTGGTCGCGCTGACTACAAGCAGTGTCGCAGTGGGGTCTGACATCTTCTGCGGTACAACAGGTTCGTGAGTGAGCGTCGGTTCGTGCGGTTCCAGGCGGTCAGCCCGAACCGGCATGGGCGGTATCCGGGCGTGTTCGGGCTGGTCAATGGGTTGGCGCGGACGGGGGTGCTGACGGGGGTGCAGGAGCGGTTTCGGCGGGTCAACAATGATTGGTACAACGGGAATCTCGTTGATCCGAGTGAAGTGGACCCTGAGGTTTACAACCGTGCTGTTCATCCAGGAGCGGCGTCGTGGTTCAAGGCGGCGGCTGTGGCGATGATCGAGCGGGTGGAGGGATATCTCGCGATCCTCGAGGCGCACAGCGTGCCGTGGGTGCGGTTGGATTCCGACGCGCCAGGGAAGATCCTCTACGAGGATCCGAATCAGGTAGTCGCAGTCCAGCATGCCGGCGCCAGAACCCCCTAACTCGCCGGATCAAGATCACCGGGAACTGGTGGCGGTCCTGCTCGGGCGATGCCGCCAAGGATTCCCCGTGATCATCGGTCCAGTTGGGTGGGAGCCCAGTGGGGGCGGGGTGTCAGCGGCGGAGTTCGGCTATGGGCACTGGTCGGTTTTGGTGTCGGGAGAGTTCGCATGCCTCGGCGATATAGAACGCTTCGAGTGCGTCGGTGGGTGTGCAGGGGTTGGCGAGTTCGCCGGATACCACGGAGAGGAACGCGGCGAGTTCCTCGGTGTATGCCCGACGGAACCGTTCCATGAATCCGGGGTAGGCGGGGAGACCTGAAGGGACGTAGTCGGGTTCGACAGACCTCAGAGGGGCTCGGTCGTCCAATCCAACGACAGCATTCCCGAGGGAGCCCAGCGCTTCCAGGCGGACGTCGTAGCCTGCGCCGTTGTAGCGGCTGAGTGAGACTGTTGCCAGGGTGTCGTCGTCCAGCCGTAGCAGAACCGCGGCGGTGTCTACATCGCCAGCTGCGGTGAAGAATTGGGCGCCTCGGTTGGTGCCGGTGGCGTAGACCTCGACTACTTCGCGGCCGGTTACCCAGCGGATTATGTCGAAATCGTGAACCCCGCAGTCGCGGAACAAACCTCCGGAACGCGGAATGTATTCGGCCGGTGGGGGCGACGGATCCAGTGTGGTCGCCCGCAGGCTGTGCAGCCAGCCGAGGGAACCGGAGGTGATGGCGGCTCGGGCGGCGCGGTAGCCCGCGTCGAAACGGCGTTGGAAGCCGATTTGGACTGGGACGGTCGAGTTTTCGAGGCGGGTGATGACGTCGAGGGTGCCTTGGATATCGGCGGCTACCGGCTTTTCGCAGAAGACGGGGATACCCGCGTCGACAGCGCGGGTGATGAGTTCGGGGTGGGAATCGGTGGCGGTGGCGATGATCAGGCCGTCGAGTGGGGCGGCGAAGAGTGTGTCGATGTCGGGGACGGCTTGAACGCCGAGTTTGGTGGCGGCGGCGTGGGCGCGTTCGGCGTCGGCGTCGGCGACGATGACGGTCTCGACGCCGGGTAGGTGTTTCAGTGTTTCGACATGGGAGGTACCGATCCGGCCGGTGCCTGCCAGGCCCAGCGTGACGGTGTGTGCTGATGTCATCCGCTCTCCTCCTGGTGAAACGCGATGGTTATAGAAAAGCGTCAGTTGCGCGGCGCTGCGGTCGTCGCGCGAACGACCAATGAGGGTTCCAGGCGACGGCGCACTGGGTCGGTACGGCCGTCGCGGAGGCGTTCGATCAACGCCTCGATTGCCAAGCGGCCCATCTGAGTTCGCGGCTGATCAACGGTGGTAAGGGAAACGTGGCGCAGTGCGGCCAATGAGGTGTTGTCGTAGCCGACGACCGAAACATCGTGCGGCACCGAAAGTCCGGCCTCTTCCAGTGCCGACATCGCGCCGACGGCATTGAAGTCGTTGCCGCACACCAGTGCGGTGGGGAAGTTATCCCGAGAGAACAGATTCAGCAGTTTCTGGACCGCCGTGATGCCTCCCGAGTCGGTGTGCTCGCTGGCGATGATCATGGGCTCCAACCCTTTTCGGGCCATCGCGGCACGGTAGCCGCGACGGCGCGCGGCGGAGGTGAATGCCCCACCGCCGTCGAGATGCACGATTCGGCGGTGGCCGAGCGAGACCAGATGATCCACGGCGAGTGCGGCGCCGATCTCACCGTCATCATTGACGGTATCGACGTCCGCAATGGTCGAGCTGCGCGAGATGAGCACGATCGGGCACTTGTCGGCGGCGTCGCGAATGGCCGCCACCGGTAGTACGGGTGAGAGCAAGATTATTCCGCCGGGGCGGAAGGACAACAGGCTCTCCAGCGCGGTGCGCTCGCGCGCGGCGCTGCGGCGTCCGGTGTTGAGGACGAGTTCCAGGCCCGCGTCCTGCGCGGCCGCGTCCATACCCTCCACCACATCGGCGAAGAAGGCATTGCGCAGGTCGGAGACCATGACGCCGATGATGTTGGAGGTCCGGCTGGCCAGCGACCGCGCCATGATGTGCGGCTGATAGCCGAGATCCTTCGCGGCCGCGAGCACCGCGCGACGACGATGTTCGCTGACCTTGGGGGAGTTGCGCATGACAAGGGAGACCAGCGCGCGGGACACCCCGGCGCGGGCGGCGACGTCCTCCATGGTCGGTCGCGCCATCTCGCCTCCGTTCCGCATCCCACCGTGCTCCTGCAGTGTCGGACGTTACAAGGTCGGATAGCGCTTATCAATAGAGCGCTCTAATCCGACATTTTTCCCACCGCGAGCGTCGGCTATTTGCCGTGGAAGAACAAGTTTTCGCAGGTAATAGCGCAGAACCAGCGACCGATGCAGTACTTGACACGCTATGACCTACGTTACATAGTTGGAGCGCTCCAATAGCGCCAGACACCGAAGGTCGGAGAGCCCGGATGACCCAACCTCGCTATCCGCTACGCATCGCCGCTGCACCGATCTCGTGGGGCGTCTGTGAAGTCCCCGGTTGGGGTCATGTGCTCGACGCGCGGACCGTACTCGCGGAGATGTCCGCCCTCGGCATCTCCGCGACGGAACTCGGCCCACCCGGTTACCTACCGCGGCATCCAGCCGAATTGTGCGCGCTGCTCAATGATTTCGGCATCACCGCGGTCGGTGGCTTCCTCGCCCTTCCACTGCACCGCGACCCGGAGCAGGCAATCGAGACCGCCCGCGCGAACGCCGCGCTATTCGCAGCGACGGGTGCCGACGTGATCATCCTCGCGGCCGCGACCGGACTCGGCGGATATGACACGCGCCCAATACTTTCCGGTAGCGAATGGCGGACTCTGATCGAAACCGCCTCCGCCGTCCGGGATCTCGCCGCCGAATTCGGATTGCGCACCACCCTGCATCCCCACATCGGCACCTACGTCGAGAGTGAAGCCGAAGTCGGCAGGTTCCTAGCCGATTCCGACCTGGACCTCTGTCTGGATACCGGCCACTTGCTCATCGGCGGCACCGATCCGGTGCGCCTCGCACAGCGCCATCCGGATCGAATCGGACATATCCATCTCAAGGATGTGCGCAACGCCATCGCCGACCGAGTACGCAGCGGTGCAATGGAATACAGCGATGCCGTGCGCCGCGGCATCTACGTCCCGCTCGGCGACGGCGATATCGACATCGAGGCCCTGGTGCGCAGCGTGCAGGCCGCAGGCTATCGCGGCTGGTATGTCATCGAACAGGACACGGCATTGCGCCCGGAGGATTCGGCCGAACTGCCGAGCCGCGACGCCGCCCGCAGTCTGATCCACCTTGCGGGCATAGCTTCCGCGCTGGGCTCAGTTCGAATCTAGATGGGAAGTGATGACCACGATGTCGCTGAAAATAGGCACGGCGTGGTGGCGGCGATCCCGCCGCATGCTGCCGTGGCTGGCCGCGGCCAGCCTCCTCGCCGCGTGTACGGGTCCGGGTGCGGACGTACCGGCACCGACCCAATCCCCGGTCGCGCAAGGCAAATTGAGGTCTGTCGCGGTGGTGACCCACGGCAGCCCCGGCGACGCCTTCTGGAATGTCGTCAAGAACGGCGCGGAGGCCGCTGGCAAGGATCTCGGTGTCCGCGTCGAATACAACTCCTCGGGTGATCCGGGTCAGCAGGCCGAACTCATCGATAACGCGGTCGCGCAGGGCGTGGACGGTCTCGTCGTATCAATGGCGAACCCTGAAGCTCTGCGACCCTCGGTCGAAAAGGCGGTTGCCGCAGGTATTCCGGTAGTGACCATCAATTCGGGTGAGAGCGAGAGCGCCGAGTTCGGCGCGATCGGCCATGTGGGACAGAGCGAAACGCTGGCCGGACAGGCCGCGGGCAAGCGCCTCGCCGACGCCGGCCGCAAGAAGTTGCTGTGCGTGATCCACGAGGCGGGTAATATCGGTGCCAATCAGCGCTGTGACGGCGCTACCAAGGCCTTCGGCAATGGCAGCACGCTGCAGGTGGATATCAACAACCCCACCGACGCACAGTCCCGCATCAAAGGCGCTTTGCAGGCCGACAGGTCCATCGACGCCGTGCTGACGCTGAATTCACAGGTCGCCGCCCGCGCGGTGGACGCGGTGAAGGAATCGCAATCGTCCGCGACGGTCGCGACCTTCGACCTGAATACCGATGTGGTCGAGGCGCTCAGGGCCGGCAAGCTGCTATTCGCGGTGGACCAGCAGCAGTACGAGCAGGGCTATCTCCCTGTCGTGCTGCTGCAGTTGTATCGGACGAATCTGAACTCGGTCGGTGGTGGCGCACCGGTGCAGACGGGCCCCGCCTTCGTCGACAAGAACAACGTCGAAGCCGTCGCGGCCCGTGTGGCACTGGGCATGCGCTGAGGGAGTGGATGAAATGACTATTGCCACAAAAGCTTCCGAGGTCGCTCCGAGCGCACCGTCCGACGGGCCGTCGCTGTTGCAGCGAATGGTCGTGCGCCCCGAGATAGGCGCACTGCTCGGCGCCGCATTGGTCTTCGTATTCTTCTCGATCATCACCGACCGCTTCCTCAGTTCACTGGGTGTCGCGACCTGGTTGGACGATTCGTCCACGCTGGGCATCATGGCGGTCGCGGTCGCGCTGTTGATGATCGGCGGCGAATTCGACCTCTCGGCCGGGGTCATGACCGCTTCCACCGCACTGGTCACCGCATTACTCGCGGTGCACGCAGGGTGGAATGTCTGGCTCGCGCTGTTGATTTCACTGCTGTTCGCGCTCGCAGTCGGTGCCTTCAACGGCTGGCTCGTGATGCGAACGGGGTTACCGAGCTTCATCGTTACCCTCGGCACTTTCCTTGCGCTGCAAGGCCTCAACCTCGGCGTTACCCGCCTGGTCACCGGAACCGTTCAGATCTCGGGCATTCGAAGTGCCGCCGGATACAACTCGGCGGGCTGGGTCTTCGCATCGACATTGGATATAGGTGATACGCACTTGCAGGCGTCGGTCGTCTGGTGGGTGGTGCTGACCGCGATAGCCGCACTGGTCTTGGTGCGCACCAAGTTCGGCAACTGGATCTTCGCGGTAGGCGGTGCGCTGCCGAGCGCGCGGGCCGTCGGCGTCCCCGCCGATCGGACCAAAATCCTGCTCTTCATGACCACCGCCTTCGCCGGATGGGTTGTCGGATCGTGCAGCATCCTGCGGTTCTCCAGCGTGCAAGCGAATCAGGGCGTCGGGCTGGAACTGCACTACATCATCGCGGCCGTGGTCGGCGGCTGCCTGCTGACCGGTGGATTCGGTTCGGCGATCGGCGCCGCGATCGGTGCGCTGATCTTCGGCATGGCGCGGCAGGGCATTGTTTTCGCGGGGTGGGACAGCGACTGGTTCATGCTGTTCCTCGGCGTGCTGCTGCTGGCCGCGGTGTTGGTCAACAACATATTCAAGAAGCGAGCCGAAAGGGTACGCCGATGAACACAGCATCGCACAGCGATTCGATGGGGGGTGGTGGTCGGGTGACGGGTGGGCCAGCCCTGATCGAGGCGATCGATATCGGCAAGAGCTACGGCGGTGTCGTCGCCCTGCGTGAGGTCTCGACCGTGGTGAATGCGGGCCAGGTCACCTGCATCCTCGGCGATAACGGTGCGGGCAAATCGACCCTGATCAAGGTGCTCGCCGGAGTGCATCAGCACGACCGCGGTGAACTGAAGTTGGACGGCCAGCCGACCCGGTTGGCCTCGCCTCGCGAGGCTTTGGACCATGGCATCGCCACCGTCTACCAGGATCTCGCCGTGGTGCCGCTGATGAGCGTCTGGCGCAACTTCGTACTCGGCTCCGAGCCGACTGTCGGTTACGGTCCGTTGCGACTGCTCGACCGGCGCAAGGGCCGCGATATCGCACGAGGGGCGCTGGCGGATATGGGGATCGAGATCCGCGATATGGAACAGCCGGTCGGCACGCTGTCGGGCGGACAACGCCAGTGCATCGCGATCGCCAGGGCGGTGCACTACGGGGCCAAGGTGCTCATCCTCGACGAACCGACCGCCGCTCTCGGCGTGAAACAGGCCGGTGTCGTACTGAAGTACGTTGTGCAGGCCCGGGATCGCGGGCTAGGAGTCGTCCTCATCACGCACAACCCACACCACGCCTATCCAGTCGGCGATCGCTTCCTACTGCTCAAACGCGGTTCGACGCTCGGCTCGTACGAGAAGTCGGAGATCGACCTGCCGGAGCTGACCAGACAAATGGCCGGTGGCGCCGAATTGGACGCACTGCAGCACGAATTGCAGCGCGTGGTGACGCCGTGAGGCTGACAACGGCGCAGGCACTGGTCGGCTGGCTGGTCGCCCAGCATTCGGAGACCTTCGATGGTCGCGAAGTACCCCTCTTCCCGGCTGCTTTCGCGATATTCGGGCACGGCAATGTGCTCGGCCTCGGCACCGCGCTGTCCGAGCGTCGCGATGAAATCCCGGTCTGGCGTGGACATACGGAGCAGGGCATGGCGTTGGCGGCCATCGGCTTGGCCAAGGCGACTCACCGCCGCCAAGTCGGAATCGCGACGTCTTCGATCGGTCCCGGCGCGCTGAATATGGTGACCGCCGCTGGCGTGGCACATGCGAATCGCCTTCCATTGCTGTTGCTTCCGGGGGATACCTTCACCAACCGGGCACCGGATCCGGTACTGCAACAGGTCGAACACTTCGGTGACCCAACCATTACCGTCAATGATGCGTTCCGGGCGGTCAGTCGCTATTTCGACCGCATCACCCGACCGGAACAACTGATTGCCACGCTGCCGCAAGCGGCCAGGGTACTGACCGATGCGGCCGATGTCGGCCCGGTGACCTTGGCATTGCCACAGGACGTCCAAGCCGAGACCTATGACTTTCCCGATGCGCTTTTCGAACCGGTCGTACACCGAATCATGCGTTTGCGCCCCGACTCTCGGACGCTGACCGAGGCAGCACGGGCACTGCGCGCGGCGCGACGTCCACTGCTGGTCCTCGGCGGCGGTGTGCGCTACTCGGGTGCGGGTCGACTGGTCCTCGAATTCGCTGAGCGGCATGGCATTCCGATCACCGAGACGACCGCTGGTCGCACACTTGTACCGCACGACCACCAGTTGTATGCCGGTCCGCTCGGCATAACCGGCTCGGCATCGGCCAATGCCGCTGCGGCACAGGCGGATCTGGTGTTGGCCATCGGCACCCGACTTCAGGACTTCACCACCGCCTCCTGGACCGTCTTCGCTCCCGACGTCCGGCTGATCACCGTTAATACGGCCCGATTCGACGCCGTGAAGCACGGCGCACTCGCCGTTGTGGGTGATGCTGATGCGGCAGTCCGCGAATTGGCTGCGCTACTGACGAATTGGCGTGTCGATGCCGAATGGTCCGAGCGCGCGGAAGGGCTCCGCACCACCTGGGATACCCACGTCGACAAGCTGCGCGCTCCGACACCGGGTACCCCGACCTACGCCCAAATCGTGGGCGTTGTCAATGAATTGAGCGCGCCCGACGACTACGTCATGACGGCGGCGGGCGGTATGCCCGGCGAGCTGATCGGCGGATGGCGGGCCACCGGCACTGTGCCGACCATGGACGTCGAGTACGGGTTCTCCTGCATGGGTTATGAACTCGCGGGCGCTTGGGGTGCGGCCATGGCGCACGTGCACGGCCTGGTCACCACGTTGCTCGGCGACGGCTCCTATCTGATGCTCAACTCCGAGCTGTTCTCCGCGGCCTTCGCTGGCCACCGGTTCGTCGCGGTGGTCTGCGATAACGACGGCTACGCGGTGATCGCCCGACTCCAAGAGGGGCAGGGCGGCGACCCCTTCAACAACTTCTACGCCGACTGCCGCACCAACCACGTGCATCCGCCCCGCGCTGACTTCGCCAGCCACGCAAGAGCATTGGGCTGCGCAGTCTTCACCGCGGCGGATGTGACCGAATTCCGCGGCGCGTACGCGCGGGCCAGGGCAGCGGCCCTGAGCGAGTCCCGCCCGGCCGTTGTGGTCGTGCGCACCCAGCCGTCCGCTTGGACCGATGCGGGCGCGTGGTGGGAGGTCGGTGTGCCGGAGTACCTGGCGGGCCGCGCCGCCTACGACGAGGCGAAAGCGGCGCAGTTGCGTTACCTGAACAGAGCCGAATCGGCGGAGTAGCTGTTCGTGCCTGCGGCCCGAAATTTCCTCGTATGACGACCACGTGGCACACTTGGTCACGGCCGCATAACTGAAAACCGACCGCTTAGTGCACATTCGAGCTCGAACTGATGCATTTTCTTTGCGAATTCTTAGGTCCGGTGCGAGGCGTGTCACGAGCGGGGTTGCTGGGATTTCGGCACAGCCCCCACGGGTAGCCGAAAGTGTGCGCTGACCGGCCGATCTATGTTCCGTGTCCGCTGTTGATCAGGGTAGCCAGCCCTTCGCAACCGATGTTGCGTTCGCGGCCACATCGCTGCGCCAACGTCGATTTGCTCACAACTACCGCTGCTGGATGTGGCCGAATTCGTCGGATGATGGCATTGTTGATCGCGAGATCGGGCTCATCGAAGTGATTTGCTCGGCTCATCAACAGGAAGTAAGAAGTAAAGAACATGGCTCAAGGCAGTGTGAAGTGGTTCAACAGCGAGAAGGGCTTCGGCTTTATCGCTCAAGACGGAGGCGGCCCTGACGTCTTCGTGCATTACTCGGCCGTTTCCGGCTCGGGTTTCCGGTCCCTCGAAGAGGGCCAGCGCGTGGAGTTCGAGATCGGCCAGGGCCAGAAGGGTCCGCAGGCCCAGGACGTCCGCGCTATCTGATTCAGCGTGACTTAGGAGGCTCGCACCCGGCAGGGGGTGCGGGCCTCTCGTCGTTTCAGGGGATAATTCAGGCGCTCTTGGTAAAGGTGACATGGGTGACCGCGGGGGAGTGCACCGAACTGATCTCATAGCCCGACAGCGTGCCGAGATCCTCGTAGAGCCGCTCGCCCGCACCGAGCAGAATCGGGACAACCGCGAGATGCATCTCGTCCACTAGACCGGCGCGCAAGAATTGCCGGATCGCCGACGAGCCGCCCGCGAGCCGTACATCCTGACCGTCCGCGGCCTTGAATGCTTGACGCAGAACCTCTTCCGGCGGTTCGTTCACGAAATGGAACGTCGTGCCACCTTCCATCGGCAGTGACGGTCGCGTGTGATGGGTCATCACGAAGGTGTCGTGGTGGTAGGGCGGGTTGTCGCCCCACCAACCCTTCCATTCGTGATCGGTCCACGGACCGCGGATCGGGCCGAACATATTGCGCCCCATGATGGTTGCGCCGATGCCGGCATCGCCCGCGATCATGAAATCGTTGTCGATGCCCGTCTCGCCGGCATCAGTGCCGTCCCACTGGTGTGCGTAGCGTGTGGCCCACACCCAGTCGTGCAGCCGCAATCCACCCTCTCCGAGTGGGTTCTCGGGTCCCTGATTCGGTCCGGCGATGTAGCCGTCGAGCGATATCGCGATGTTGTGTACGCGCAACCTGGCCATGATTCCCTCTTTTCGGATCTGCTTGCATTTTGCAATCGCTTGTGGACAGCCTAAGTGCAACTGGTTGTAGAATGCAAGCAGAAATATCGACGGAAGGAGCGCCGCATGCGTGACGAGGGACGTTCGGGCTGCCCGATCAACGCGACCATCGAGGTGATCGGTGATCGGTGGACGCTGCTGGTGCTGCGTGACGTGATGTTCGGCAATCGCCGCCACTTCCGTGAGCTGCTTGCCGGATCGGAGGAGGGGATCGCATCCAACATTTTGTCCGACCGGCTCAAGCGCCTGGTCGCGGCCGGACTGCTCAGTCGCGAGGACACGCGTCCGGGCCAGAAGGCTGAGTACCGGCTCACTGAGCCCGCGATCCAACTGGTGCCGATCATGGCTCAGTTGGGCGCATGGGGGCTGCGGCATCGCCCGACGACGAAGCACCTGCGCGTACGCGCGGAACTCCTCGAGGAGGGTGGACCGCAGCTGTGGGCCGAGTTCATGGACGAACTGCGCGAGTCGCACCTCGGGATTCCTCGCCATGATCCGGACGCCCCGACTGCCACCGACCGGTTGGCGCGCGCTTACGCCGCCGCGGTCGCCGAGGTGTGACGGGCCGATCGGTGCCCTCTCGATGACATCCGTTGTCTGCCAAGGCGACACAGGTAAGCGACAGCTGATTCGCGCCCGATGTGTGACGATGAGCGCCGTGCCCGATTGGACCTATCACCCGTTGCGCCCGATGGCGAATGCCTTGCTCGGGGAGCGTCGCGCGCAACTTCTGGCACTGCGATTGCTGGCGGGTGTGATCGCACTGCCGGGCGGCGGGCGGGCGATCGAGCACGTTTTCGACCATCCGCAGTTGCCCGCCGAATGGGCCGAGCGATTCGGTGCACGGGTTCCGGTCGAGGTCGCGCGGGACGCCATCCGGGTGCTGCCCGTGCAGGGCGCTGGCGTCGTCGAGGTCGGGCCGGTGGGCCGCGACGATATCGCGGCCGTGCGTGCCGCCGCACTGGATCGCCGTTGCCGCGTCATCGCGCTGGTCGACGATCCGGAGGTGGGCGAGGCGCTGGAGTCGCACGTTGACCAGGTCATCGTCGGCGGACCTGTTGATCGGCACTACCTGACCGAACTCGATACCGCCGCGGCGGTGACGGCCCTGGCCGATCCTGCCGCCATCGTGCTCGCGACACCCGGGGTGCTGATCGCGGCCGGACCCAGCTGGTTCAACCGCGTCATCGAGGCCGCGCAACCGACCGCACCACCGCCACCGACGCTGCGCGACGTGCCGCTGGACCCGCGCCGCTGGCCTGCCTGGTGTTGGGGCCTGCTGGTCGGCATTGGCCTGATCGTCGCCGGAATCGGCGCGGCGGCAATCACTTTGGGTCCGATACTGCTCTGGTACGACCGCGACTACCTCGGCACGGATGTGGACGGACTGCGCGAAATCAACCACCACGTGGTGCATTTCCTGCAGCACGATCGAATCACCATGGCGGGCAATATGATCGCCATCGGCGTACTGTACAGCGGTCTGGCCTGGGGCGGCATCCGGCTGGGTCGGGTCTGGGCCCGCAATGCGTATCTGCTCTCCGGGCTGATCGGGTTTCCAACGCTGTTCTACTTCTTGGTGATCGGCTTCGTCGAGCCACTGCACGTCACGGCGGCGGTGGTGCTGTTCCCGATGTTCCTGCTCGCGGTGTGGCACAAGCCGACCACGCCGTATTGGACGGTGCCGCCGGAATGTCCCGAGCGGATCAGGCGGCGCGCACTTGTGGGCCAGCTTCTGCTGATCGCGACCGGGGTTGGCGTATTCATCGGCGGCTTTGTCATCTCGACCGTTGGACTCACCTTCGTCTTCGTACCGACGGATCTGACGTTCATGCATACCGATGCCGCCACGCTGGAAGCAGCTAACCCACACCTGCTCCCGTTCATCGCCCACGACCGCGCCGGATTCGGCGGCGCGCTGATGGCGACGGCGGTGGCGATCGTGGGGCTCGGGCTGTGGGGCTGGCGACAGGGCGAGGCGTGGGTGTGGTGGACATTGCTCGGTGCGGCCGTCGCGGGCTCGGCCAGCGCGCTGGTGATCCACTTCTTCATCCATTACACCGCGTTCATCCATCTGCTGCCGGTGTATTTCGGTAGCGCCATGCTTGCTCTGGCGTTGATCTTGGCGCGTCCGTATCTGGCGTATCGCGCCGATTAATACCATTGCCTCGCGATATGGCGGCCATTCGCTCTGTCCGTCCGAATGTTGCCGAGGTCGTGCGGGCCCTATCTCGGATAGATCTCAGGCCGTGTCGTGCATTCTCTTAGGGATCTCTTAGAAATCGTCTTTTGCTGAGCTAACTATAGTTGGAAAAGGCGCATCCGACCTGCGCTAATGCAGGTATGGCCTGATCAGAGGCATGTTGGACGATTGTTCAGATCACAATGCAAAGCGATATGTAGTCTGCGTCACAATTCGACGGAATTTCGTAACCGGATTTATCCGGGCTCCGATGTGCCATGTGTCAGCCAGTTCGACTGGATTAGTTTCGACGAAGAGGAATTTCATGATCCCCGTTATCATCGACACCGGTTCCGCCGCCCTGAACGGGCTGTTCTCCACCGGTAGCGCTGCTCTGCACGGTATTCTCAACACCCTGTGGACGGGTTCTTTCGGCGGCTGATAGTGCTGTCTCGGTCGACTGATTCGACCGCGCCGCCGCCACCGTGACGGCGTGCGACGAGGGAAGGCCTCGCACTGATGGTGCGGGGCCTTCCTTCATGTTGAGGCACCCGCCTACCGGGGGGTAGGCCGCGGCGGAATCCGGCCAACTAAGCTGGTGCGCGGTAATTGCCGACCCCTTTCCTTCCAGGAGTACCCCACAGTGAGCCAAGCAGGCCGTCCTGTTGTTCTGATCGCCGACAAGCTCGCCCAGTCGACCGTCGACGCGCTCGGTGACGGTGTCGAGGTCCGCTGGGTCGACGGCCCGGACCGTCCGGCGCTGCTGGCCGCGGTGCCCGAGGCGGATGCGCTACTCGTCCGCTCGGCGACCACGGTCGACGCCGAGGTGCTCGAGGCCGGGAAGAATCTGAAGATCGTCGCCCGTGCCGGCGTCGGCCTCGATAATGTCGATGTCCCCGCGGCTACTGAGCGCGGCGTCATGGTCGTCAACGCGCCCACCTCCAACATTCACACCGCCGCCGAGCACGCCGTCACGCTGCTGCTGGCCGCTGCCCGCCAGATCCCGGCCGCCGATTCCACCCTGCGCGAGCGGACCTGGCAGCGCAGCAAGTTCAACGGCGTCGAGATCTTCGACAAGACCGTCGGTGTGGTCGGCCTCGGTCGCATCGGCCAGCTGTTCGCCGCGCGTCTGGCCGCCTTCGAAACCAAGGTGATTGCCTACGACCCCTACGTCTCCCCCGCCCGCGCCGCCCAGCTCGGTATCGAACTGCTGAGCCTGGACGAGCTGCTCGAGCGCGCCGACCTGATCTCGGTGCACCTGCCGAAGACGCCGGAGACCAAGGGCATCATCGGCAAGGAAGCGATCGCCAAGACCAAGCCGGGCGTCATCATCGTCAATGCCGCACGCGGTGGGCTGGTCGATGAGCAGGCGCTCGCCGACGCCATCAAGTCCGGGCACGTGCGCGCCGCCGGTCTGGATGTATTCGACACCGAACCGTGCACCGACAGCCCGCTGTTCGATCTGCCGCAGGTCGTGGTGACCCCGCACCTGGGTGCATCCACCGCCGAGGCGCAGGACCGCGCCGGCACCGACGTCGCCAAGTCCGTACTGCTTGCCCTGGCCGGTGAGTTCGTGCCGGGCGCGGTGAACGTCACCGGTGGCGCCGTCGGCGACGAGGTCGCGCCGTGGCTCGAGATCGTGCGCAAGCAGGGGCACCTGCTCGGTGCGGTGTCCAACGAGCTGCCGGTCAGCGTCGAGGTGCAGGTGCGTGGCGAGCTGGCCGCCCAAGATGTCGCGGTGCTGGAGCTTTCGGCGCTGCGCGGCATCTTCTCCGCGCTGGTCGAGGACCAGGTCACCTTCGTCAACGCTCCCGCCCTGGCCAAGGAACGCGGCATCACCGCCGAGGTCACCAAGGTTTCGGAGAGCCCGAGCCACCGCAGCGTCGTCGACCTGCGCGCCGTCTTCGGCGACGGCAGCACCCTGAATGTGGCTGGCACGCTGACCGAACCGCAGCAGGTGCAGAAGATCGTCAACATCAACGGCCGTAACTACGACATGCGCGCCGAGGGCCTGAACCTCGCCGTACTGAACTATGACGACAAGCCGGGCGCGCTGGGCAAGATCGGCACCAAGCTCGGTGCGGCCGACATCGATATCCTCGCCGCTCAGCTGAGCCAGGATGTCGACAAGGAGGGTGCGACCGTGATTCTCCGTGTGGCTCGCGAAGTCCCCGCCGACGTCCAGGCCGCGATCGCGGAATCCGTCGGCGCCGCCAAGATCGTCCAAGTCGACCTCTTCTGACCGCTATCGGCGCCGCGCACACCCCAATCCGTGCGCGGCGCCGTCACATGTGCTGCGCTCGAATTGTCCGCCGCGCACGTGATTGCCGGAAAACAGTGCGCGGCATGCGAAAACGTGCGCTGCGACGTCCGGCAGCGTCGAGGTATGCGGGGCGAAGTACGGTGGCGGTTGGCATTACTGAACGGAGCATTGGTGTTATGAAGCTTGCTGTTATTGCTGGGGATGGGATCGGGCCCGAGGTGATCGCGGAGGCGCTCAAGGTGCTCGACGTGGTGCAGCCGGGGGTGGAGAAGACGCAATACGACCTGGGCGCCCGGCGCTATCACGCGACCGGTGAGGTTCTGCCGGATTCGGTGCTGCCCGAGTTGAAACAGCACGATGCGATCCTGCTCGGTGCGATCGGTGATCCATCGGTGCCCAGCGGCGTGCTCGAGCGCGGACTGCTGCTGCGCACCCGGTTCGCGCTGGATCACCATGTGAACCTGCGTCCGTCGAAGCTGTACCCGGGCGTGACCAGCCCGCTCGCGGGCAATCCGGATATCGACTTCGTGGTCGTGCGCGAGGGCACCGAAGGCCCCTACACCGGCACCGGCGGAGCGATCCGGGTACAGACACCGCACGAGGTCGCCACCGAGGTGAGCACCAATACCCGCTTCGGCATCGAGCGTGTCGTCCGCTACGCCTTCGCGAAGGCCCAGGCCCGGCGCAAGCACCTCACCTTGGTGCACAAGAACAATGTGCTGGCCTTCGCCGGTTCGCTGTGGCAGCGCACGGTAGACGAGGTCGCGGCGGAGTTTCCGGAAGTGCAGACGGCCTACCAGCACATCGATGCCGCCACCATCCACATGGTCAACGATCCGGGCCGCTTCGATGTGATCGTCACCGACAACCTCTTCGGCGACATCATCACCGACCTCGCGGCCGCGGTCAGCGGTGGTATCGGCCTGGCGGCCAGCGGCAATATCGATGCCTCCGGCACCAATCCGAGTATGTTCGAACCGGTCCACGGCAGTGCCCCCGATATCGCGGGTCAGTCCAAGGCCGATCCGACCGCCGCGATTTTGTCGGTGTCGTTGCTGCTCAACCATCTCGGAAATACCGAAGGCGCCGCCCGCATCGAAGCGGCGGTCGCCAAGGATCTCGCGTCGCGCACGGATGCGGCATCGACCGTCGAGATCGGAGATCGGATCGCCGCGGCGGTCTGAGGTGTTCTGTCCGGGGCCCGCGCTCGAGCGAGTTCGAGTGCGGGCCTTTCGGATTCGGAAGAACGTGAGGGAGTCCGATGACCGAGCGTCGGGGACCGTATACCGATGTGGATCTGCGTGCTTTGTCGGACGGCGGTAAGGGTTTCGAACTCGAGGACGGCTGGTTGATCGCGGTCGCGGGCGGTGCGCGTCACGATTTCGTGGTGCAGCGACTCGGGCGGCTCATCGATATCGCGGCCGGAGGGGCCGCGGTGCATGTATTCATCGGTGGTGGTTGGGAAGTCAACACGCCCAGCGGCATTCGTAAGCCCGATATCGTGGTGCTTCCGAGAGATGTCGCGCGGGCTGCGGTTGTCGCCGAAACACCGAGACTGGTTTCCGGTGCGCAGGTGCTGCTCGCTGTGGAGGTCGTCGCGCCGGGCGATGGCAGCGAACGCACCGATCGGGTCAGGAAGGTGCGCGAGTACGCGGCGATCGACATTGCGCAGTACTGGATAGTGGAGCATCATCCGGAGGTCCGGATCCACCGAATGCTGCTCGCGGACGGCGCCTTTCGCGCCCGTCCAGTGGTGACGGCAGGAACTGTATTCAGTGCGGCGATCCGCGCCGACCCACCGTTCGAAGTGAGTTTCGATCCGGCCGTCTTGATCGAGATCTGAACAATCGGTCAGTGCGCCACCACCCGCCACGGCGGTGTCCCGAATCGACTCGTAGACGGCATCGGTGGTGCGTGCTATCCGCAGGGAAGGTACTGCGCGCCAGGGGCACTCGCTGAGCCGGGAACTGCCCAGCCGTGCGGAGGTGGCGGCCAATTGGGCGCGGCCGGTGGGCGTGGCGGTACCGGAGCGAACATCGGAGGTGTTACCCAGTGGGGCGACGGGGTCGGCCAACCGTAGTCAGGCCAGGGCGGCGGCGGAGGCGGCCAACCGAATTGCGTGCGGCCAGGCCGAGAAGGAGTTGGCCAACCGAGTGCCTTGGAAGAATCCGGCGGCGTCTGCCAGCCGGGCGGCGCTGTTGGGATCGGCGCGTCGGGCGGGTGGCGGATGGCATTGGAGTCTTGGGGCACGGTTATCTCCTCTGTTGTAAGGGAATTCGGGGTAGCGGGGATCACTGGGTCGGCGGGGCCGGGGGCTTCGGCAGGTCGGGTGGGGTGGGCATCCGGGTTGGGCCGGGTGGCATGGGCATGCGCGGTGGAGTGGGGAATCCGGTCGGCGGAGTGAGGAATCCGGGTGGAGTCGGGGGAACCTGCGGAGTCGGGGGAACGGGTGGTGTCGGGGGTGTGAGGAACGGGCCCATCGGGGGCATTGGGCCGCTGAAGCGTTGGAAGGCCGCTTGGCGGGAGGTGCCGAGGAGGTCGCCGATCTCGGCCCAGGTGTGGCCTTCTTCGCGCGCCTGTCGAGCCAGGGTGTGCAGGATGTCGTCGACGAGTCGACTGAGATTTCGGGTCGCGGTGAGCGCGGCGAGCACCGGCACGCTGGGTTTGCCCTCCTCCGGGCGTAGGACTCCCACGACCAGTTCCGCATTGGCGGACAACAACTTTCCGAGCATCGCCCGCTCGTCCTGCGGGTCGACGCGCTGCTTTTCGTCGGACATATGTAAAGACTGACTTGACATGCGCGGCCTGTCAAGGCTCGGTTTACATCCTGGGTGGAGCAGGTGATCTTGCCGTGCCAGCAAGCAGACCCGATCGGCGTGCGAGGTTCGCGAGTACGCGCCAGCAATAGTCCACCATCCATGGCGGCAGCCATCCCGAGTCGCAGTCCGCAGCGGAGGAGTATCCGGATACCGGACCGGACAAGTTGATTCTGGAGGCTTCCGGTCGACCGAGGGGCGGTGCCGTTGGACCAAGACGTTCGAGTCCATCTCTCGGTTCTCGACGGTGACGCCTACTCCTGAGTCGTCCGGCGAGGCGGACAAGCCTCCGTGGTCGGCTTCGATCCAGTCGCACTGCTCACGCTGAGTCCCGGTTCGCGCGAGAAGGTGGTGTCGAGTGTCTGGCGTACATGCATCGCGCCCGCCGCGGCGAACCGGGACGGGCGCGAATTCCTCAGGGCCCGTTATCCAGTTCGTCGATGAACAGGAACCAGCGGAACCGCTGCCATCGCCAGCACGGCGGCCAACAGATAGGCGGCAGAGAAGCCGCTTGCCGTGATCAACGCGCCGAAAACCGGTGGTATTGCGGCCATTGCGAGGTTCTGACCAGTGTTCTGAATACCGAGTCCACGTCCGCTCCAGAACGGTCCGGCGATCTCGGCGACCGCAGTGAACGCCAAACCGTTATCGGAGACCGTGATGACCGACGCGGCGATCAGTAGCGGAATAGCCGCCCACCACACCTGCGTCCATGCGGCAAATGCCAAAGCGCCCATCGAGATAACGGCGGCGATGGCGACGGCGCGCAGCGGTCCCAGTCGGCTGCCGACGCGGTCGGACCAGGCGCCAGCGCCGATTCGCCCTAGGGCGCCGAGGAATTGGGTTCCGGTCACCAGAGCACCTGCTACGGGTAGTGACCAGCCAACGTCATTGTGCAACCACAATAATGCGAAAGTCCATACGGTCCCTTGGGGAATGCACAGCAGCACCGACACCGCATGGATGCGCCACAGTGTGGAATCGCCGCGATAAGGATTGGCCCGGTCTGCCGCGGCACCCGCGGGCCGTGGCGGATCGATGATTCCGATCAGACAGCCAAGCGCGGCAATCCCCGCCATCACCGCGGGCACCAGGATGGCCGCCGAGACACCGTGCGCGGCCGCGACAGCCGGAATGCTGAGCGCGCCGATTCCGACACCGATGGGTTGGGCGGTCTGTCGAATTCCCATGGCCAGTCCGCGTCGCTGCGGTGGGAACCATCCGACGATCACCCGCCCGCTGGCGCCATTCGTACTCGCCGCGCCGACCCCACCCAGGAACAGCAATGCGCCGAGCAGCACGTAATCGGAGACGGTTGCCGCCGCGATGCCCGCGCCGAACATCAGCAGCGGCCCGCTGACCAGCACCTTGTGCTCACCGATCCGGTCGACGACATATCCCCAGGCGATCAGCGTGCACACCAACCCGACGGTTGGCATGGCCACCAGCAGGCCCGCGGTGGCCAGCGGCATGCCATCGGCCGTTAGCGCGGGCAGGAGAAATGGCACCCCGTGGATGAAGACGGCGCTGGAGGCCTGGGCGAATACGCCGAGGCCGAGCATCGACCACCGTCGCATGTCGGGCATCTGCGTCACGGTCGTAGTCACCGGCCTCACCTCGAAATCTCAAAATGTGGGAATGAGTTCTCATTGTGTGAACGTCGCGTCTCACCGTACACCCAGTGCGCAAGTGGATTCCGCTGTGGTTCTGTCGAACGGCTCGGATCGCGGGCCGTCGAACCGGCCGCCCAGAACGGTTCCGGACCGCTCGGTCGGGCGCGTTCGAGCAGGTCGAGGGCGGTCGATAGACTGCGGTGCATGCGTCTAGGTCGAATCGCCAGTCCCGATGGAGTCGCTTTCGTCAGCATCGAAGGGGAGGGGAGCGAGAGCGTCGCCAAGGAGATCGCGGAACATCCGTTCGGTACTCCCACATTCACCGGGCGGAGTTGGCCGTTGGCCGATGTGCGCCTGCTCGCGCCGATTCTGGCCAGCAAGGTGGTCTGCATCGGTAAGAACTACGCCGCGCACGCGGCCGAAATGGGCGGGGTCGCACCGGCGGATCCGGTGATCTTCATGAAGCCGAGCACCTCGATCATCGGCCCGAACGCGTCGATCGTATTGCCGCCCAGTTCATCCCAGGTCGACTACGAGGGCGAGCTGGCAATCGTCATCGGCCGCCCGTGCAAGGATGTGCCCGCAGCCCGCGCGCTCGATGTGGTGCTCGGCTACACCGTCGCCAACGATGTGACCGCGCGCGATCAGCAGAAGCACGACGGCCAGTGGACCCGAGGCAAGGGCTACGACACTTTCTGCCCGCTCGGACCGTGGATCGAAACCTCGCTGGACCCTTCGGATCTGGAGATCGTCACCGAAGTCGACGGCGAGGTCCGCCAGCGCAGTCGCACTTCGCTTCTGCTGCACGATATTCCGAAGTTCATCGAGTGGGTTACCACGGTGATGACGCTGCTGCCCGGCGATGTGCTGCTCACCGGCACCCCGGAGGGCGTCGGCCCGCTACAGGCCGGGCAGAACGTCTCCGTGACCGTCGAGGGCATCGGAACCCTCACCAATCCTGTTGCCGCCAAACGCTAGTCGAAAGAGAGCCATGACTGAAGTACGGGTCCGCTTCTGCCCGTCACCGACCGGAACGCCGCATGTCGGCCTGGTCCGGACGGCGCTGTTCAATTGGGCGTACGCCCGCCACACCGGCGGGAAGTTCGTCTTCCGCATCGAAGACACCGATGCCGCACGCGATTCCGAAGAATCCTACGGTGCCATCCTGGACGCGCTGCGCTGGCTCGGCCTCACCTGGGACGAGGGGCCGGAGGTCGGTGGGCCCTATGCGCCTTATCGGCAATCGCAGCGACGCGAGCTGCATATGGAGGTCGTGCGGAATTTGCTGGCCGCCGGCGAAGCCTATGAATCCTTCTCCACGCCCGAAGAAGTCGAGCAGCGCCACCGCGCGGCGGGCCGCGATCCGAAACTCGGTTACGACAACTACGACCGCGATCTCACCCCCGACGAGATCGCGGCCCATCGTGCCGCCGGACGGCCGGCGGTAATCCGGCTCCGAATGCCCGACGAAGACATCACCTGGCACGATCTTGTGCGTGGTGAAACCACCTTCAAAGCGGGTACCGTGCCCGATTTCGCACTCACTCGCGGTAATGGCGATCCGCTCTATACGCTGGTTAACCCGGTCGACGACGCATTGATGAAGATCACCCATGTGTTGCGCGGTGAGGACATTCTCTCGTCCACTCCACGTCAAATCGCGCTCTATGCGGCTATGCGCCGGATCGGCGTCGCGGAGTTCACTCCGGAGTTCGGTCATCTGCCGTTCGTGATGGGCCAGGGCAACAAGAAGTTGTCCAAGCGCGATCCGGAGTCGAATCTGTTCGTCCATCGGGATCGGGGATTCATCCCGGAGGGTTTGCTGAATTACCTGGCGCTACTCGGCTGGGGCATCGCGGAAGATCGCGATGTTTTCTCGATGGCGGAGATGGTAGCGGCCTTCGATATCTCGACGGTGAATTCGAATCCGGCTCGTTTCGATCAGAAGAAGGCCGACGCACTCAACGCCGAACACATCCGATTGCTGGAGCCGGGTGATTTCACGCACCGCTTGCGTGAGTTCCTCACCGAACACGGCCACATCGGCGCCGACATCGACGACAAGTTGTTCGCCGCGGCCGCCGAACTGGTACAGACCAGGATTGTGGTGTTGTCCGACGCGTGGGATCTGCTGAGTTTCTTGTTCGCGCCCGCGGAACAGTTCGCGATTGATCCGGCAGCGGGGTCGAAAAACCTCGGTTCCGAAGCGACGCCGGTATTGGATGCCGCCATTGCCGCGCTGGAGCCGCTGACTTCCTGGACCACCCCCGCTATCGAGGATGCGCTCAAAACTTCGCTGATCGATGATCTGGGGCTCAAACCGCGCAAGGCGTTCGCACCAGTGCGAGTGGCAGTGACGGGTTCGCATATCAGCCCGCCGCTGTACGAATCACTGGAGTTGCTCGGCCGCGAGACGAGCCTGGCACGGCTGCGCTCGGCGCGGGAGTGGACCGCGCCGGCCTGAAATTCCCGCTCTGACCGAAAAACAGGGCGTTGACCAGCCGATTTGTAGTAGACCGTATCCGGTTTGGTACTCTACTTCTCGGCTCGGAACAAGGCCTCGGGTCAGCCGGACACGAGGTCGAACGTCCTGGTCATTGGGGTATGGTGTAATTGGCAACACAGCTGATTCTGGTTCAGCCATTCTAGGTTCGAGTCCTGGTACCCCAGCGGAAATGTTGTTCTTCTCTCGGCGCGCGACCGAAAGTTGTTCAGCATCCGGCGATTTGGTCACCGAGCTTCGGTCGGCTAAGCTAGCCGAGCTTCCACTGATCGAAAGATCAACCGGAAAGATCACCCACTGAAATGTGGGCGATCTAGTCCTGGCCCCGTCGTCTAGCGGCCTAGGACGCCGCCCTCTCAAGGCGGTAGCGCGGGTTCGAATCCCGTCGGGGCTACGCAGAATGGGAGGCCCATGCTCATGGAGAGCATGGGCCTTTTTCTGCTTCGCATTGTTTGTGGGGGTGAAACCCCCACACCCCCACCCGGAGGGCTTCGCCCCCGGACCCCCGAGTTTGGCCGGGGGCTTCGCCCCGGAATGGCAGGTCAGGGGCCGTT
>NZ_JBITGN010000004.1:301697-333319 GCF_044457245.1 Nocardia sp. NPDC050630 | reverse complement strand
TTGGTGGGTGTGGCCTTGTTTCCGTGGTGTTGGGGTGCGTTTGTCGTGGCGGCGACTGGTCGATCGGTGTTGTGGGGGAATCCCAGGTTCCGTTCGGAGGGCTTCGCCCCCGGATCCCCGAGTTTGGCCGGGGGCTTCGTCCTGGAATGGCAGGTCAGGGGCCGTTGGTGGGTGTGGCCTTGTTTCCGTGGTGTTGGGGTGCGTTTGTCGTGGCGGCGACTGGTCGATCGGTGTTGTGGGGGAATCCCAGGTTCCGTTCGGGGGGCTTCGCCCCCGGATCCCCTAGTTTGGCCGGGGACTTCGTCTCGGAATAGCAGGTCAGGGGGCCGTTGGATGGGTGTGGCCTTGTCCGCGCGGTGCTGGGGTGCGTTTGTCGTGGCGACGACTGGTCGATCAGTGTTGTGAGGGATCCCAGGTTCCCATCCGGAGCGCTTCGCCCAGCTGGCTGCCTGGAGGGCTTCGCGCTTGATCGGCGGTGGGCTCGGAGTTTGCTTCGGAGCGTGAGCTCTGGGGTGTGTTGTGTGGGTGTGGCGATGTTTCCTCGCTGCTGGGGCGCTCGTCTGCTGGAGTGCAGGTTCATCGGCGTGATGTCGAGCACGTGACGGAGGGGCGGTGGTCCGCAGGAGTGCAGGAGTGGCTCGAGGGTTTTGACGATAGGGAAAAGGCCCTCCAGCGGTTTCGCTGAAGGGCCTTCTGGGGGTGTTCCTATCCGCTCTTGCGGCGGAACTCTCGTTTGTGGCTGGCGTTGCCGTGGGCGGCGGATGCCTTGGAGCGGCCGTCGAGGTGTTCGTTCGACTTGGCGTGGTGCTGGTTTTTGCGCTCCAGGGCTTCCTTGAACTTGCGTTTGACCTCTTCGGTGCTGGGTGCCGCCTTGCCGTTGGAACTTTCCGCTTCCGCCATGTCTGCTCCTCGTCGTCGCGGCCGGGTGGCGCGCCACGGGGCGTCGCCGCGCTGCCATTCTGGTCGAACACGATTGACGCTACTGTGCCGGGTGTGGCGTGTCAGGCGGATTTTCCCGCGTGGCGCGATCAGTCGAGGGGTTGGGCGGTGGTGCCGCCTACCGGGAGTTGGGGGAGGCCGAGTTTGCGGTGGTCCCAGCTGCGCAGGCGATCCGGGATCACGCGGACCGCTATGCGCTTGTTGAGCATCTGCTCTACGAGTGGGCGGACTTCTTCGCTGTAGGGGCCGGTGTAGCGCTCCCAGACGCTCACGCCGACGGCGAAGAGCTTTTCCGGATCATCGATGATCTCGGCGTGCCCCTCGATGGAGACGCCGCGCAACTGGTCGTAGGTCTGGCCTGCTTCGACCATGCACGTTACGCGCGGGTCGCGGCGCAGGTTCACCGCTTTCTGTGATTTGGCTTTGGTCTCGAACCAGATCTCGCCGTCGATCAGGCCGTACCACATCGCGGTCAAGTGCGGTGCACCGCTCGGGCCGATGGTGGCCAGCGTCGCGATGCGGCTGCGCTGCAGGAATTCGGAAATCTCGGCGTCGGACATGACGATCTGCGCCCGTTGGTTTACTCCCATGCGCACCAACTCTAAAGGTTCGAAACTGGAACGCGTTACAGTCGCTTGTGCAGTGCGTCCGCGGCGGCGACCAGGTCTGCCGCCCAGCGTGCGCCTGGTCTGCGGCCCATGCGATCGATCGGTCCGGATACCGAAACGGCCGCGATGACATGCCCCGCGGCATCGCGCACCGGTGCGGAGACGCTGGCCACACCGCTGGCCCGCTCGGCGGCGCTCTGGGCCCAGCCGCGCTTGCGGACCTCGGCCAGTGCCCGCTCACCGAATACCGCATCGGCCAGGATGATGCGCTGCAGTTCCGTATCCGCCCAGGCGACCAGCACCTTCGCCGCCGAACCCGCGGTGAGTGGCAGTCGCGCCCCGATCGGCACGGTGTCGCGCAGGCCGACGGGCGGTTCCAAAGCGGCGACGCAGACCCGCGCATTGCCGTCTCGGCAGTAGATCTGAACACTCTCGCCGGTGATTTCACGCAGACGCGGGAGAATGGCCGCGGCAGCCTCGTGCAGTGGATCGGTGGCCCCGGCGGCGAGTTCGGTGAGTGCTGGTCCGGGCCGCCACAGGCCGTTGTTGTCGCGGGCGAGCAGGCGGTGTACTTCGAGCCCCACGGCGAGGCGATGGGCGGTGGCTCGGGGCAGGCCGGTGCGGGTGCATAGTTCGTTGAGACCGCATGGGTGCTCCGCGACGGCATATAACACTGACACCGCTTTGTCGAGGACGCCGATACCGCTATGCTGTCTCATAGAACGATATTAGCGTCTCGGATACTGAGAAAGCCACTTTGTGGTCCGCTCGCTCCGGACGCGTCGGAAACAGCCGAAAAACTTGTGCAGCCGTGCGCGCGCCTCAGCCCGGATCGCGTACCCCGGTTGCTCGTCGGAAAGGTGATCGAGAATGGCCGAGCGCCGCACACTGGCCGAGAAGGTGTGGGAGCAGCATGTCGTCGCCCGCGGAGCGGGCGAGGGCGCCTCCCGAGAGCCGGATCTGATCTACATCGATCTGCACCTCGTACACGAGGTGACCAGCCCGCAGGCCTTCGATGGACTCCGCGCCGCGGGTCGTCCGGTGCGTCGCCCCGATCTCACCATCGCGACCGAGGACCACAACGTCCCGACGATCGATATCGATAAGCCGATCGCGGACCCTATTTCGCGCACCCAGGTCGAGACGCTGCGCCGCAATTGCGCGGAATTCGGTGTGCGACTGCATCCGATGGGGGATCTGGATCAGGGCATCGTGCACGTCGTCGGGCCGCAATTGGGTTTGACCCAGCCGGGGATGACAGTGGTGTGCGGCGATAGTCACACTTCCACGCACGGCGCGTTCGGCGCGCTGGCCATGGGCATCGGCACCAGCGAGGTCGAGCACGTCCTTGCCACGCAGACACTCTCGCTGCGCCCGTTCAAGACCATGGCGATCACCGTGGACGGCCAATTGCCGCCGGGTGTGACGAGTAAGGACCTGATTCTGGCGGTCATCGCCAAGATCGGTACCGGCGGCGGTCAGGGCTTTGTGCTCGAGTATCGCGGCGAGGCCATTCGCGCCATGTCCATGGAGGCGCGAATGACGATCTGCAACATGTCGATCGAGGCGGGCGCGCGGGCCGGCATGATCGCTCCTGACGAAACCACCTATGAATTCCTCAAAGGGCGCCCGCACGCGCCGCAGGGAGCCGACTGGGATGCCGCAGTGGCCGCCTGGGAGGCGCTGAAGACCGATGAGGGCGCCGTTTTCGATGCCGAGGTGCACATAGACGCCGCCTCGCTGACTCCGTTCGTCACCTGGGGCACCAACCCGGGGCAGGGTGCGCCACTGGGCGAGCAGGTGCCCGATCCCGCGCGGATTACCGACGAGACGGCGCGCGAGTCCGCGGAGAAAGCGTTGCGATACATGGATTTGGAGCCGGGTACTCCACTTCGTGATGTATCGGTCGACACCGTATTCGTCGGATCGTGCACCAACGGGCGCATCGAGGATTTGCGTGCGGTGGCCGGGATTTTGAAGGGCCGCCGGGTCGCCGACGGGGTGCGAATGTTGGTTGTACCGGGTTCTATGCGGGTACGCGCCCAGGCGGAAAAAGAAGGACTGGGCGAGATTTTCACCGCGGCGGGTGCCGAATGGCGTCAGGCGGGCTGCTCGATGTGCTTGGGAATGAATCCCGATCAGCTCGCGCCGGGGCAGCGTTGTGCTTCGACTTCGAACCGTAACTTCGAGGGTCGGCAGGGCAAAGGTGGCCGTACACACCTGGTTTCCCCGCTCGTAGCGGCCGCTACGGCGGTCCGCGGCACCCTGTCCTCGCCTGCGGATCTGGACTGATCGGCGCGCGGACGCCGTTGTGTCCGCGCCGATTCGTTGTTCCACCCGCCGGCGACAGCTCGCAGGTCCCCGAAACGGGAGCCGTAGCCACTACTTGCAGGTCGCTCGAAACGATCAGCGCAAATCGTCTAATGACCCAGGAGAATCAGCAAATGGAAGCCTTCACCGTGCACAAGGGGATCGGAGTGCCGCTGCGCCGATCCAATGTCGACACCGATCAGATCATTCCGGCGGTCTACCTGAAGCGCGTGACGCGAACGGGATTCGAAGACGGACTGTTCGCAGCATGGAGATCGGATCCGGACTTCATTCTGAACACCGAGCCGTATAACCGGGGCAGTGTCCTGGTAGCAGGGCCGGACTTCGGCACAGGATCGTCCCGCGAACACGCTGTATGGGCGCTGGCGGACTACGGCTTTCGCGTCGTCATCTCCGCGCGCTTCGCCGACATCTTCCGCGGCAATGCGGGTAAGGGCGGAGTGTTGGCCGCGCAGATGTCACAGAACGATGTCGAAATGCTCTGGAAGTTGCTCGAGGAACAGCCGGGTCTCGAATTGGTAGTAGATCTCGAGGCGCGCACGGTGACGGCCGGAACCGTCGTGTTGCCGTTCGATATTGATGACTACACGCGGTGGCGTCTGCTCGAAGGATTGGACGACATCGGGCTGACACTGCGGCGCAGTGACGTCATCGGCGAGTTCGAAAAGGCAAGGCCAAGTTGGAAACCCACAACCCTTCCGGCGCATATTTCGCAGGCGTAATCACCCGGTAGCGATAGCTGAGTTCGCCTTGGGGCGGTAGCTGGACGTGTGCTAAACCACATGAATTTTGGCGTGGCACATAGACTCTTGCCCAAAGTGGGTTTACCGTGGTACCTAGTCGGTCCGACGACGGGCCATTAGTCTGCGGAGGATTCAATGAACAAGGCGGAACTGATCGACGTTCTGACCGAAAAGTTGGGTACGGACAGGCGCACGGCCACCGCGGCAGTCGAGCATGTGGTCGACACCATCGTGCGCGCGGTGCACAAGGGTCAGAGCGTCACAATCACCGGATTCGGTGTGTTCGAACAGCGTAAGCGTGCGGCTCGCGTCGCGCGGAACCCGCGTACCGGCGAAACCGTGAAGGTGAAGCCCACTTCGGTGCCAGCGTTCCGTCCGGGCGCGCAGTTCAAAGCCGTTATCGCGGGTAAGCAGAAGCTGACCGCGAGCGGCCCTGCGGTAAAGCGCGGCGCGAATGCACCGGTGGCAGCCAAGAAGGCGGCCGCAAAGAAGACAGCGGCGAAGAAGACCGCCGCCAAGAAGACGACCGCTACCAAGGCGCCTGCTAAGAAGACGGCGGCCAAGAAGGCCCCGGCAAAGACGACGGCGCGCAAGGCAACTGCCACCAAGACGGCCGCGAAGAAGGCACCCGCCAAGAAGACCGCCGCCAAGAAGGCGACCCCGGCCAAGAAGTCGACGACCGCGGCCAAGAAGACCACCCCCACTGCCGCCAAGAAGACGGTCGCGAAGAAGGCACCCGCGAAGAAGTCCGCGGCCAAGAAGGCTCCGGCTCGCCGCGCGCGCTGACGCTGAACGCGCAGTGCCGCCGAGTGATTCGGCTCCGCTAGGCGGAATCACCGGCATAACCGACTCGAAACGGCCCCGAGGTTCGCCCCGGGGCCGTTTCGGCTGTCCAGGTCTGGATTCGGTCCGCAGAAGCGACCGGATGACGGTTGTGCTCCCCCGCAGGGCGTCAGGACTTGACGATGGCGTCCGAGAGTGACCGGTCGAGGTGGTCGGCGGCGACCAGTCGACCAGAGGCGAACGACAGCACCCACACACTGCCCTTGCGGTTGCGTGCGGACGGCAGCGTGATGCCGTCCCGATCGGCCCACCACCGCAGCAGATCGGGAATTACCTTGCCCTGACTGCACAGAACGCGCACCGCACGATCCGACACAAGCGAAACGGCGCGCTGTCGAGCCTTGTCCGGCGCTGCGGCATAAGCGGTTTCGGAGAAATCCGGTTCGATGTTGATGGGTGCGCCGAGCTTGTCCGCCAGCGGTTCCACCGTCTGGACGCAGCGCTCCGGATCGGCCGAATATATCTCGGATGCACCGAATGCCAGCAGATTCGGGACCAACGCGTCGGCTTGGGCCCGACCGGCCCGCTCCAGCGGACGCTGCTCGTCCGGACCGTCGAATCGGTGCCTGCTGCCCGCTTTGGCATGCCGCACTACGAGCAGCGTGCTGGTGGCGGCAGGCAGCCGGGTGAAGGCGCGCATCACCTGTCGGTCCATCGGATACGACAACTGGTCCATCACCCGGTCCAAGGTGTGCCACGACAGCACATCGACCTCGGAATTGGCGCTGAATTCACCGCCGCGAACCTCCGCGGCCCAATAATCGACCCGCTTGAGTTTCCGATGGCCAGGAATTGGATAGGTGACATGCCCGAGGTAGCGGCCGAGCCGGCAGTCCAGGCCCGTTTCCTCGCGGACCTCACGCACGGCGGCGAGCACCGGCGTCTCGCCCGGATCGAGTTTGCCTTTCGGCAGCGACCAATCCTGGTACTTGGGGCGGTGCACCACGGCGATCTCGATGCTGCTGGATTCAGCAGCCGCTCTGCGCCACAGCACCGCACCCGCGGCGTGAATGTTGGCTGTTACCCGGGGATCCCAGAACGGTCCCCCGTCCATTTCGTATCCCGTCGCACTGCTCACTGCTGATCCGGTCTCCGCACTCGCATCATGAATTCCTGGTGGTCTCGCACTTCGATGCCGTTGCGATCGGCACCGTCGGGCGAGGCATGCCAGCTCCCGTCGGCTTGGAGTACCCAGCAGCGGGTCGTCGGATACAACGCCGAGTCGAATACCGAACCCAACTGCTCGCACAGTTTCGGATCCTTCACCTGCGCCATGACTTCCACGCGCCGATCCAGATTCCGGTGCATCATGTCGGCGCTGCCGATCCAGTATTGGTCCTGGGCCTGGAAGTGCATGATCCGCGAATGCTCCAGGAATCGACCCAGAATCGAGCGCACCTCGATGTTCTCGCTCATTCCCTCGACACCGGGGCGCAGACCGCAGATGCCGCGCACCACGATCTGCACCGGTACATCGGCCTGAGAAGCTCGGTAGAGCGCGTCGATGACTTGCTCGTCGACAATTGCGTTGGCCTTCATTCGGATTCGCGCCGGGATGCCCTGCTGTGCCAGCTCGATCTCGCGCTGGATCCGTTCGATGATTCCGGCACGGACACCCTGCGGTGCGACAAGCAGGTTGCGGTAGTTCGCCTTTCGCGAGTAACCGGTCAGCGAATTGAATAGATCGGTCAGATCGGCGCCGATTTCCGGTGCGGCGGTGAGCAACCCGACGTCCTCGTACAGACGCGCGGTCTTCGGGTTGTAGTTGCCGGTGCCGATATGGCAGTAGCGGCGGATGGTCGAACCCTCGCGGCGCACCACCAGGCAGGTCTTGCAGTGCGTCTTGAGGCCGATGAGGCCGTAGACCACATGCACCCCGGCCTGCTCCAGCGCGCGGGCCCATTTGATGTTGGCCTGTTCGTCGAAGCGTGCCTTGATTTCGACCAGTGCGACGACCTGTTTACCCGCCTCGGCCGCGTCGATGAGCGCGTTCACGATCGGAGAGTCACCGGAGGTGCGGTACAGGGTCTGCTTGATCGCGAGCACCTGCGGGTCGGCGGCGGCCTGTTCGATGAAGCGCTGCACGCTGGTGGAAAACGAGTCATAGGGGTGGTGCACCAGCACATCGCCCTCGCGCAGCGCCTGGAATACATTGCGAGGGGTTTCGCGCTCGCCGAACGCGGGCGGTGTCGCGGGCACATACGGTGCGTCCTTGAGATTGGGCCGGTCAACGCCGTACACCTGCCACAGGCAAGACAGGTCCAGCAGCCCGGGCACCTGAATCACATCGTCTGGATCGACCTCGAGTTCGCGCAACAGCAGATCGAGCATGTGCTCGGTCATATCGTCGGAGACCTCTAGTCGAACCGGCGAACCGAAGCGGCGACGGGCGAGTTCGCGTTCCAGCGCCTGCAGCAGATCCTCGTCGCGATCCTCGTCGACCTCGAAATCGGCATTGCGGGTGATCCGGAACGAGTGGTGTTCGACGACCTTCATACCCGGGAACAGCAGCTCGAGGTGCGCGGCGATCAGTGCTTCCATCGGTAGGAAGGCCGCGACCGGGGAACCGGAGTCGGTGCGCCGCACGCGTATGAAGCGGTCGACATTGTCGGGCACCTTGACGCGGGCGAAATGCTCACCGCCGGTGGATGCATCCTTCACCGTCACCGCGAGGTTGAGACTCAGGCCGCTGATATAGGGGAACGGGTGCGCCGGATCTACCGCGAGCGGGGTCAGTACCGGGAAGACTTGATCCTGGAAGTAGGCCGAGAGGCGTTGGCGCTCATCGTCGTCCAGGTCGGACCAGTCGATGATCGCGATGCCCTCCGCGGTCAGCGCGGGCAGAACCGCGTCGAGGAAGACGCGGGCATGGCGGTCCGCGATCTCCTGGGCACGTGCCGCGATCAGCTCCAATTGTTCAGTGGGCGAACGGCCGTCGGCCGAACGCACCGAAAGTCCGGTCTCCGCACGGCGTTTGAGGCCGGCGACGCGGACCATATAGAACTCGTCCAGATTCGAGGCGAAAATCGCAAGGAATTTCGCGCGCTCCAACAGCGGCAGCGACGCATCCTCGGCAAGCGCGAGCACCCGGGTGTTGAAGTCGAGCCAACTGAGTTCGCGGTTCAGGTAGCGATCACGTGGCAACCGCTGTGCGGCGGCATCCTCGGCCGGCGGTGTCGCGGCGGGCAGTGGGGTCGGCAGCACTTGTTGTTTGACGGTTTCGATATCGCTCATGCCCGCGCCTCGCTGGCACGCGGCACCGACATGCGCGATGCACGCTGGCTCCGGAATCGCTTGCTTCGCTCACTCACGACAACGATCATCCCTTACGAAGCGGGCCCTGTGCAGCCCGACAGCATCATTGCCGTACGTATCACGCCGGATGTGGCGACCGGCTAGCACACCCGGCGTACCCGTTCGTGAATATGAATCGGCCAACCGATGTCGTGCAGGACAGCACCTGTCGAATCGCCCGCGCCGAGTTCGACGGCGCGGTCCAGATCGTCGGCGGTATCGACGTCGAGCCGCAACCCGGGCCAGTCACCGGGCAGGTCGACCGCGCCCGCGGCGATATGCCGATGCGCCGAGCCAGGGCCGAAACGCGGATCCAGCGGTGCGACAGTATCGCGGACCAACAGCGCGGCCGTGCCGCTGCCCGTGTGATCGACGACGACCGAGCGGACGCCCACCGGCGCGGTGGTCAGCATGTCCGAGAGTTCGTGGGGGCGCACCGCGGGCAGATCCGCCTGCAGGGCCAACAATTCGATCGGGCCGTGCCGGTGCCGCAATGCGGTGGCCGCGTCGGTAAGTGCGGTATTCAAGCCGTCCGGATCGCTCGCGTCGATTACCTCGCGCCGAGGTTCGGGATGGACCACCGCGCCGAGCGTGCGCGCCAGCTCGGCGACGACCGGATCCGGGGTCACCACGGTGACCGATGCGATCCGCGCAACCGCGACGGCGGCGGAGACGGTGTCGGCGAGCATGGCGAGCACCAGCCGGGCCCGGTGTTCCGGGCGCAGCCGATCAGCCAGCCGGCTCTTGGCGCTATCGAGGCTCTTCACCGCGATCACGGCGTGCAACGCATGCATGGTGTTGATCCTTCCATGAGTGGTTCCATGGCATATTGGGCAGATGACGAGGGCGGCAGTGCTGGGCGCGGGATCATGGGGCACCGCGTTCGCGAAGGTGTTGGCGGATGCGGGAACCGACGTCACGATCTGGGCCAGGCGGCCCGAGGTGGCCAAGGCATTGGCCACCGAACATCGCAATCCGTTCTATCTGCCCGATGTGCAACTACCCAGCGTGGCCGCGACCCACGATCACGCAGAGGCGCTCGACGGCGCCGATATCGTCGTGCTCGCGGTTCCGTCTCAATCACTGCGCGCGAATCTCGAGCGATGGCGGGACTCGATCGGACCGGATGCCGCGCTGCTGAGCCTGGCCAAAGGCATAGAGACCGGCACGCTGCTGCGGATGAGTCAGGTCATCGGTGCGGTCACCGGGGCCGACGAGAGCCGCATCGCGGTGCTGTCCGGCCCGAATCTGGCCAAGGAGATCGCCGCCGAGCAACCCGCGGCCACCGTGATCGCGTGCAGTGATGCCGCCCGTGCGGCATCGCTGCAGCAGGCGTGCGCCAACGGCTACTTCCGGCCCTACACCAATACCGATGTGATCGGCTGCGAGATCGGTGGCGCATGCAAGAACGTCATCGCGCTGGCCTGCGGCATTGCCTCGGGGATGGGGTTGGGCGACAACTCGATAGCAAGCCTGATCACGCGCGGGCTGGCCGAGATCATCCGACTCGGGGTCGCACTCGGCGCGGAGCCGGTCACCTTGGCGGGGTTGGCCGGGGTCGGCGATCTGGTCGCCACATGCACTTCGCCGCTATCGCGCAACCGATCGTTCGGGCACGTGCTCGGGGCGGGCGGGTCCATGGAAGCGGCCCAGGAGGCCACCCATGGTCAGGTCGCCGAGGGTGTGAAGTCGTGCACATCGGTTCGTGCGCTCGCCGCCGCGCACGATGTCGAGATGCCACTCACCACCTCGGTGCACCAGGTGTGCCATGAGGGCCTTTCGGTGCGCGACGCGGTCGGCAATCTGCTGGGTCGGCGGATCAAACCGGAGTAGGGGCGAATCCGGGCGCTAGGTTGGTTCGGCATCCATAACGGGTACGGTTCGGTGCATGACGAACCGGATCAGGGTTGCTGTGGTGTTCGGCGGGCGCAGTAACGAGCACGCCGTCTCGTGTGTGTCGGCTGGCAGCGTGCTGCGCAACCTCGATCCGGAAAAGTACGAGGCCGTGCCCATCGGCATCACCCGCGACGGTGCCTGGGTGCTCGGTGGTTCCGAGGTGGCGGCGCTCGGGTTCAAGGACAATGCGCTGCCCGCGGTCGACAGCAGCGGTACCGCATTGACGCTGGCTGCCGATCCGAGCCGGTCCGGCTCACTGGTCGCGCTCGACGACCCGAGTGCTGCGCTCGGATCGGTGGACGTGGTATTCCCCATCCTGCACGGCCCGTTTGGGGAGGACGGCACGCTGCAGGGCATGCTCGAGCTAGCGGGGGTGCCCTATGTCGGGCCCGGCGTGCTGGCCAGCGCGGCGGGCATGGATAAGGAATTCACCAAGAAGCTGCTCGCCGCGGAGGGGCTGCCGGTCGGGCGGCAGGTGGTGCTGCGGCGTGGGACCGACACGCTCGACGCGGACGATCGGGCGCTGCTGGGCCTACCGGTGTTCGTCAAACCGGCCCGTGGTGGTTCCTCGATCGGTATCACCAAGGTCACCGATTGGAGTGCGTTGGACGCGGCTATCGCGACGGCGCGTGAACACGATCCGAAGGTGATCGTGGAAGCGGGCATTGTCGGCCGCGAGGTCGAATGCGGCGTGCTGGAATTCCCGGACGGGCGGGTGGCGGCCAGCGTGGTCGCCGAAATCCGGATGCCCGAGGCCGATGCCACGGTGCCGGAGTTCTACGACTTCGACACCAAATACCTCGACGATGTCTGCGAATTCGACGTTCCGGCGAAGCTGGACGACGATGTCAGCGACAGTGTCAGGGAACTCGCGGTGCGGGCATTCAAAGCGCTCGACTGCCAAGGGTTGGCGCGGGTGGACTTCTTCGTCACGGCGGACGGCCCGGTGATCAATGAGATCAATACGATGCCCGGATTCACCTCGATTTCCATGTATCCGCGGATGTGGGAGGCGACCGGAATCGACTACCGGGCCTTGGTTTCCACGCTGATCGAGACCGCGCTCGCACGGGGTACGGGGTTGCGCTAGTACCTACTCGCCGAGCGTAGTGATCTGGCGGTCGAGTCCGGTGTGGGCGACACCATTCGACTGCGCTCGACGAGCAGTCCGGACACGGCGGCAGGTGGTGCGGATGGGCGGGAGGTGTGGTTGGTCAGTTCGGCAGCGGTCCGGGATCGATGGGCTGGGTGGGAAGTTTCGCGGTGATCGTGTCCGAAACCCCTTGCAGCGGAGTGGGACCGGAGCCGTCGGGGACGGTCAGTGCGATATAGGTTTCGCGGTCGACGGCGAACCAGGTGCTGGCCTTGGCGGCCGCATCGCGGACCTCGAACCATTGCACGCCATTGACGATCTGCAAGGGCGATGCGCGGTTGAACTCCAACGGTCGTTCCAAACCGCAGCGCAATACGATGGCCTCGCCGCCGTCCTTGCGCTGCCAGGCGCGGGTCGCGGGGGGAGCCGGTTCCACCAGCGTGGATTTGGAATAGTCGCCGAGATCGACGGGCAATGCGGGCAGCAGGGCGGTGCACGCGGGTCCGTCCGCGGCGGGTGCCGGGACGGGGCCGAGGACCAAGGGTTCACGTTCGGTCGGCGCGCGGTGGGCCAGCACCGCGGCGACCAGAACGGCGACGACCAGCACGACCGGGAGTGCGACTGCGGTCGCGATGAGCGCTGGCGGGTAGCCGCCGGGTTCGGTTGCGGATTCAGCGCTCGCGGGCTCGGCATCAGCGTCGCTGGCTGAGGCTGTTGCGGAGTCGGCGGGCTCGGCATCGGCATCACCGGCTGGGGCCGCTGCGGGCTCGGCATCAGCGGCTTCGGTGGCAATGGCTGAGGTCTTCGCGGGCTCGGTGGGCTCGGCGTTGGTGGCCGGGGAAGAGCTCTCGGCTCCTGGGCGATCGGCGGCGCTGTACGCAGCCGAATCGGTCGTCCCGTTCGACAGCTCTGCCCTCGACGACTCCGCCTCCGACGAATCGCGGTCCGACGACTCCGCCGACATACTCACCGATCCTTCCTGTTCGTGCTGGTGGGGTCCGGTCACCTGCGGGATGGGTGCCGCGCACCGGCCTGGTAGTACTCGATTGCCCTGGAAAGGGTACCCTCGGGGCGATTTCAGCCAGCACGACGCCGGGAAGGGGCCAGGTCATCAGCGAAAGCACGCGGCCCAGGACAGTGCGTGAGCTGGGGGAGTTCGCACTGATCGAGCGGATCAACACAGGACGGGTGCAGGCGCCCGGTGTGCTGCTCGGCCCCGGTGACGACGCCGCCGTGGTTGCCGCGCCGGACGGTCGGTTCGTGGTCACCACCGACATGCTGGTCCAGGATCGACATTTCCGGCTCGACTGGTCCGATCCGCGCGATATCGGGCGCAAGGCGATCGCACAGAACGCCGCCGATGTGGTCGCGATGGGAGCCGTACCGACCGCGTTCGTCGTGGCTTTCGGCTGTCCGGCCGATACGCCCCTGGAGCTGGTGGACGGGCTCACCGACGGGATGTGGGCCGAGGCGGACCGCGCGGGCGGCTCCATCGCGGGCGGCGATGTGGTGCAAAGCCCGCAGTTGGTCATCTCGGTCACCGCCTTCGGCGATTTGGACGGCCGCGCGCCGATCACCAGAGCCGGTGCGCGCGTGGGGGATACGGTCGCGCTGGTTGGTCGCCTCGGCTGGTCCGCGGCCGGGTTGGCAGTGCTGACCGGCGGATTCGATCCGGCAGACGAACTCTTCGCCGAAGCTATCGCGGCCCATCGGGTCCCACAGCCGCCCTATTCCGCCGTGCTGGCCGTGGTCGCCGATTCCGCTGCTGGAGTGGACAACTCGGGTGCGGCACCGGCGCAAGGAGTACTCGGCTCGGAACACATCGGGGTATCAGACCAGACGAACGCGACAGAGTTCGGGTCCGAAGGCATTATCGGATCTCCCACCGAGTGGCCCGCGATACCGACCGCGCTCACCGATATCTCGGACGGATTGCTCGCGGATCTTGGGCATATCGCCGAGGCATCCGGAGTCGCCATCGACGTCCACTCGAAATCGTTGCGCGATCCCGCTCTAGCGACAATCGCGCGCGGTCTGGATGCCGATGCGACGCAATGGATTCTGACCGGCGGTGAGGATCATGCCTTCGTCGGAACCTGGCCCGCGCAGCGGGATCTGCCGCCCGGTTGGGTGCCGATCGGACGGGTGCTGGCAGGTCACGGCGTCACCGTCGACGGGGCGCGGCAGCCGGGCAAAGGGGGCTGGGAATCGTTCAGCGGGGTGGACTCGGCATCCGCGCCCGAGCCACGATAGGTTGTGCGGTCATGGGCGCGAAACCACTGACGGAAATCATGGATCCGGGTTGGGCGAAGGCTCTCGAACCGGTTGCGGCACAGATCTCGGCGATGGGCGAATTCCTGCGCGCGGAGAATGCGGCGGGGCGCGGTTATCTACCGGCCGGTGACAATGTGCTGCGCGCCTTCCAGCGTCCGTTCGATGCGGTCCGCGTATTGATCGTCGGCCAGGATCCGTATCCCACGCCGGGACATCCGATGGGCTTGAGTTTCTCTGTGGCCCCGGATGTTTCGCCGGTGCCGCGCAGCCTGGCCAATATCTTCGCCGAATACAGCAAGGACCTCGGCTACCAAACACCGTCCAATGGTGACCTGAGCCCGTGGTCGGATCAGGGCGTGCTGCTGCTGAACCGAGTTCTTACCGTTTCGCCGGGACAGCCCGCCTCGCACCGCGGCAAAGGCTGGGAAGCGGTGACCGACCAGGCGATTCGCGCGCTGGTGGCCCGGGATGAACCGCTGGTAGCGATCCTGTGGGGTCGTGACGCGCAGACACTGAAACCGCAGCTCACCGCGGCCGAGGTGCCCTATATCGAATCCGTGCACCCGTCGCCCCTGTCGGCCTCGCGCGGCTTTTTTGGTTCGCGACCCTTCTCACGAGTGAATGAACTACTCGACGAATTGGGTGCTGAGCCTGTTGACTGGCGCCTGCCCTAGATCCCGGGCGTCGAGGTTAGAAAAACAGTAGAGGAGCACAATTTCATGCAGAACAAGACCGTTCGCGGCGCACTGCGCGGCACCACCGCCACGCTGGCCCTGTGCGCGGCCCTGGCCGGCGGCAGTGCGGCGGCGAATGCGGCCGGGTTGCCGCTCGAGCCCGCCACGGAGACCTCCGCCCCGAAGACCGCCGCTCCGGTCGGCGAGGAATTCACCTCCAATGGCTCCTCGACCATCTCGTCCTCGGTGAATGCCAAGGTCGCGTGCCTGCTGCAGAACACCATCAGCGCGCAGGGCAAGTGGGACTGCTGAGGTCCCATTGCCCGGGGCTCGCATGAGCCCCAGCGGTAACTGTGCGATCCTCGGATCGTGAGTAATGCGAACAACCTTCTCGATCCGATCCGGCTGCGACTGCGCGGTTCGGATGGGATCGAGCTGGCCGCCGACCAGTTCGGCCCGGCGGACGGCCCGCTCGTCCTGTTTCTGCACGGTGGCGGTCAGACCAGACACTCGTGGAAGCAGACCGGTGCGAAGCTGGCCGCCGCTGGGATGCGGGTCGTCACGCTGGACGCGCGCGGCCACGGCGACAGCGCATGGTCGCCGAACGCCGACTACCGGCGCGCCACGATGGTCGCGGACCTCGTCGCGGTCCTCGAACAGCTGGCCGCCCCCGCCGTCGTGGTCGGCGCGAGTATGGGCGGGATGACCGGCTTGCTCACCACCGCCGATCCGGGCGGCGCCGCGATCACCGCTCTGGTGCTCGTCGATATCGTCGCCCGTCCCGAACCCGCCGGTGTCGCGCGGGTGATCGACTTCCTCGGCAAACATCGCGACGGCTTCGACAGCCTCGAGCAAGCCGCTGACGCGGTCGCCGAATATATGCCGCATCGGCCCAGGCCCAAGAACACCGATGGGCTGCTCCGCAATCTGCGACAGCGCGACGGTCGCTGGTACTGGCATTGGGATCCGGATATGCTCGGCGACCGCGTCGAGGACGCAAGCGAAATGGTGCAGCAGTTGGAGGCAGCCGCGCGGGCCCTCACCATTCCCGTGCTGCTGGTGCGCGGCATGCAGTCCGACGTGGTGACGCCGGAAGGTGCTGCGGAATTCCAGGCTCTGGTGCCGCATGCGCAGCTGGTCGAGATCGGCGGCGCGGCGCATACCGCGGCCGGCGACGACAATGATTCGTTCACCGACGCGGTCGCGAAATTCGTGCTCCAGGTGCGCGATTAGTTACCGATTCCGGTAGTCGGGCTTGCGCTTTTCGACGAAGGCATCCACGCCCTCGCGCCCGGCCGGGCTGTTCGCCGCGGCACTGATGGCGTCGCGCTCGTAGTCGAGCTGATCGCTCAGCGTCGACGAATTCGACCGCGCCAGTAGTGATTTGATGCTCGCATAGGCCGATCGCGGTCCGGCGGCGAGGGTTCGGGCCGCATTCAGTGCCTCGGCGCGCACCTGCTCGTCATCGACGAGTCGGCTCAGGATGCCGAGGCGCACCGCCGTTTCGGCGTCGAGAATCGCGTCGGTGAGCAGAATTTCGCGGGCGCGTCCGGCGCCGACGATCCGCGGCAGCGTCCAGGACATGCCGCCATCCGGGCTCAGCGCGATGCCCGGATACGCCGGGCGCAACTTGGTACTGGGACCGCCGATCGCGATATCCGCCACGCACACCAGACTCATCCCGGCACCGGCGGCCCAACCCTGCACGCCCGCGACGACGGGCACGATGGTCTCGTCGAGAGCGCGCACGAATTCGTGCAGATCGGTCGCGAGGCCGTAGATATGACCGGCGCGATCCTCGGCCGCCGCGAAGCCGCGCACATTGCCACCCGCGGAGAAGTTCGGTCCGGCGCCCGTCAACAGCACGGCCCCGATCTCGCGGCTCGCGGACCGCAGCGCCTCGGTGCCCGCGTTGATGCCCGCGAAGTCCAGCGAAGTGCCGTTCGCGGCGGTCGAGATGGTGATTTGTAGTACGCCGTCGACGACGGTGACGTACTCGGTGTGCGTGGAAGTCATGGCCAGCACATTAGCTCCCCGCCTCGAGCCGACTTCCGGTCAGCGACGCACCATGCGGACTTCGACGGCGGGGGTGAAGGCCTCGATGCGGCTGGTGCCGTCGAGTTCGAACCCGTGTTTGCGGTAAAAGGCCTGGGCGCGGGGGTTCTTCTCGAAGACCCAGAGCGAGCACGGGATGTCGGGTGGGACGGCGGCGCGGATGAGGTCGTGGGCGACGCCGGTGCCGTACCAGGCGGCGCGGACGTAGAGGGCATTGAGTTCGGTTGGGGTGACCGGGGATTCGTCGCGTGACGGGCTCGCACACGAGAAGCCGATCACTTCGTCGTCGACGAGCGCGACATATACGCTGCCCGGATTGCGGACCCGGATGCGTTCCCATTGCTCCGCACGGCGTTCGATCTCGAACGCATCCAGAATGTGGTCGGGGACCAGGCCACGATAGGCCTCACGCCAGCAGGCGATATGGCATTCGGCCAGGCTGTGGACGTATTCGGTGGTGAGTGGGGCTATGCGCCAGGCGGGCTGGGTCATGCAGACCATCGTTGTCGAGGGAGGTCGTCGATGACCAGGGGCCGCGGATGACTACGCCCCGAGCACCTGATGGTGTCGGGGCGTATGTCGGTCTCTGAGGAATCAGCCGCGAACGACCTTGCCCGCCTTCAGGCAGGAGGTGCACACGTTCATGCGGCGGGTATTGCCCGGCGCGACCTGTGCGCGCACGGTCTGGATGTTCGGGTTCCAACGACGGTTGGTACGCCGGTGCGAGTGCGAGACCGACTTCCCGAAGCCGGGGCCCTTGGCGCAGACGTCGCAGACGGCAGCCATAGTCGCGAACTCCTTCATGTCATGTGGGGACTGCCGCACGTTGGCAGCATGTCCGGAAACAATGTCTTAATGCCCTGCCGACTTACGTCGGCCAGCGCGAACCCTCTCGGCCGCGCTAGGCAACCCTGCAAGGGTAGCTGTCGGCGTCCGGATCCACAAAACCGGGTCATGGAATGCCGACCCGTGGGCACGCCAGATGGTAATGGATCGGTGTCGCCGATCGATTGTCGGTATCGCCAGCTAACCTGGCCAACGGTGGCAGAGCCTCGAGCGATCTGCCAGCAGTCGCTTGGGTGCGGGTGGCATGGCGGTGTGAACGATCGCGGAGAGAGGTGGCGGTGCCCGGAGTGCGGGACATGATGGGCGATGACCCCGATGCTGGACTGCCTGCCGTCGCCGGGCCGAATGAACTCAACGGCACGGCATTACTGCGTTGGGGCCGAATCTGCCTCGAAGTTCTGCAGCAGCGGCGCGAGGAGATCAACGCCCTCAACGTCTTCCCCATCGCCGACGCGGACACCGGTACCAACATGCTCGCCACCATGCGAGCGGCGATGCAGGCCGCGGATGCCGCCGTGATCTCGGCGCATGGATCCGAGCGGCCGGATAGTTCTGCGGCTGCCGGTTTTGCTGCGGAGGCCGAGCGGTCCGGCGGTGCCGCGGTGTCGGATGCCCGCGCGGTCGGTGGTTATGCGGCGAATGCCACAGCGGTCGGCAATGGCGCGAAACCGGTTGCGGGGGTATTCGGCGGTGCCGCGATATCGGAGCCCTCGGCGGCGTCGCGAGGGAAGTTCGCGGACCGAGCCATCGCCACGAACGGTATCGATCGTCCCGGTCTGTCTGGATCCCCGGGGCGCGGGAGCTCGCGGAACGGCTCCAGCGCAGCACCGCAGGATGGAACTGCGGAGGGGTATCTCGAATCGCTCTCGACGCATGATGTGGCCGCGGCGATGGCGCGTGGAGCGACGCTCGGGGCGCGCGGGAATTCCGGGATCATCTTGTCGCAGGTATTGCGCGGGATTGCCGAGGCGGCGCGCGGTGGGCCGCTGACGGCGCAGACGTTGCCTGGCGCGCTGGCCACGGCATCGGCGCTGGTGCGGGAATCGCTGAGCGTGCCGGTCGAAGGGACCATCCTCACCGTCCTGGAGCGGGCAGCCGAATGCGCCGCGGCCTGCGCGCAGTCCACCGTGGCCGACGTTGCGGTCGCGGCGGCCGACGGTGCCGCCAAGGCGCTCGGTGATACACCCGCCCAGCTCGGCGTGCTGCGCGAGGCGGGGGTGGTCGATGCGGGCGCGCGCGGGTTGGTCGTACTGCTCGACAGTCTGGTCGTGGTGACCCTCGGTGCGACGCCCGCTCGGCCGGAATACGCGCGCGGCGAATTCGTATTCGCTGGTGCCCAGGCGGATGCTGATCGTGGCACCGCCGCCGCGCAGGCTGACTGCGCTCGGCGAGCCGACGCCGAATCCCTGAACAGTGCCGAACCTCACTTCGAGGTGATGTATCTCCTCTCCGACACCGACGACCAACGAATCGCCCACCTCCGCGACCGCCTCGCCGACCTCGGCGACTCGGTCGTGGTGGTTGGCGACGGCGCGGGCTCGTGGTCCGCGCACGTCCACTGCACTGACGCGGGTGCCGCCGTAGAAGCGGGAATCGCCACCGGCACCCTCAGCGCCATTCGCATCGAAAGCTTCACCACCGACGCAGCCCCGGCGGTGGCTGCGGATCGCGCCGACGCTGCCGGGCGGCCTGTTCGTGTTGGACGCGCGGCTGCGTCCCCGTCTGCTGCCGCCGAGCGGCACCACGGTCCCGCAGACCGCGCCGTCCTGGCTGTCGCATCGGGGGACGGCGCGGCGGCGCTGTTCGAGGCCGGAGGTGCGGTGGTGCTCGGCGGTGACGGGCCGGTGACCAGTGCGGCACTGCTTGCCGCGATTCGACAGCTGCCGAACCGGGAGGTGTTGGTGCTGCCGAACGGCGCGCTGCCCGCGCATGAGCTGGTTGCGGTCGGCGTTGCGGCTCGTGACGCGCATCGGGACGTGTTGTTGTTGCCGAGCGGGTCGATGGTGCAGGGATTGGCGGCGCTCGCGGTGCACGATTGCGGGCGGATCGCGGTGGACGATGCGTTCGCGATGTCGGAGGCGGCGGCCGCGACGCGCTGGGGATCATTGCGTGCCGCCACCGGGCGAGCGCTCACCATGGTCGGCACCTGCGAGGCCGGTGATGGGCTGGGGCTGGTCGGCCATGATGTCGTGGTGATCGATCGGGATGCGCCGAGCGCGGGACGGACCCTGCTCGACCGGATGCTCGCCTTCGGCGGTGAGCTGGTCACCCTGCTCATGGGGGTGGGCGCCCCGGCCGAACTCGCGGACGAACTGGCCGCGCATATCGCGAACGGCTTCCCCGGCGTCGAGGTGAGCGTGTATTCCGGTGGGCAGCAGGCGGATCTGGTGCAGATAGGGGTGGAATAGGAGTATGGCGACACTCAGCGACCGGCTGGACCACCTGCTCGGCGTGAAGGCGGCCGAGCCCCTTGCCGATGCCTTCGACATGCACACCGTCGAGGATCTGTTGCGGCACTACCCATTACGCTATGCCACTCAGGGGCAGCCGCTCACCCAGGAGCAGCCCGAGGAGGGTGCGCACATCACCGTCATCGGCAGGGTGACGAAAACCGAACTGCGCCCGATGAAGAACCGCAGGGGTCGACTGCTCAAGGTCGCCCTCGACACCGGTTCGGTCGCCCCGATCGATATCACCTTCTTCAACGGCGACAAGGTGAGTTACCTTGTCCGCGAAGGGGTCCGGGCCATGATGTCGGGCACCGTGCACTGGTGGCGCCCGGACCGCTGGAACCTCTCACATCCCGATTATCTGATCCTGCCCGAGAAGGAAGAGGACTCGATCGAGAACCTCACCTCGGTGCGCGGCGGCGGCGCCTTGCGCGGATTGGCGCAGAGCGCGAAAGGTAAAGGCGGCGTGGATGTCTCGTTCTTCGAACGTGAATACATTCCGGTGTATCCCGCGACCGCCAAGGTGCAGAGCTGGGATCTGCTCGCCTGTGTCCGGCAGGTGCTCGACCAACTCGACCCGATCGACGATCCACTGCCAAGTGACCTGCGCGAAGACCGCGGCCTGCTGAAGATCTCGGACGCGCTGCGCCTGATCCACCTGCCCGAACGCAAGTCTGATATCGAACAGGCCAGGCAGCGTTTGCGTTTCGATGAGGCGCTGGCGTTGCAACTGGTGCTCGCCGAGCGGCGACACGATGCGGAGGCGCGGGCGGCCCGGCCATGTCCGCCCCGATCCGACGGTATCGCAGCCGCTTTCGATACCCGCCTGCCCTTCGAACTGACCGATGGACAGCAAAAGGTGATCGCGGAGATCTCCGACGATCTCGCACGCAGCCATCCGATGCACCGCCTATTGCAGGGCGAGGTGGGTTCGGGCAAGACCATCGTCGCACTACACGCCATGCTCCAGGTGGTCGACGCAGGTCAGCAATGCGCCCTGCTCGCACCGACAGAAGTCCTTGCCGCCCAACACTATCGGTCACTACGAACGATGCTCGGCGATCTCGGCACCGCGGGTGAACTCGGCGCCGCCGACAACGCGACAAAGGTGGTGCTGGTGACCGGCTCGATGTCGGCGGCGGCGAAGAAGGCCGCGCTACTGGATGCGGTCACCGGCGAGGCGGGCATCGTGATCGGCACCCATGCGCTCATCCAGGACGCGGTGGAGTTCTTCGATCTCGGCATGGTGATCGTCGACGAACAGCATCGGTTCGGTGTGGAACAGCGGGATGCGTTGCGAGCCAAGGCGAAAGCCGGTACCAGCCCGCATCTGCTTGTGATGACCGCGACCCCGATCCCCCGCACCATCGCCATGACCACCCTCGGTGATCTGGAGACCTCGACCCTGACCCAGCTGCCCCGCGGCCGCTCGCCGATCGTGTCGAAGGTGGTGCCGCGCAAACAGCATCCGAACTGGGTCGACCGCGCCTGGGAGCGCATCCTCGAGGAGGTCGGCGCTGGACGGCAGGCCTATGTAGTGTGCTCGCGCATCGGCGACGACGAGGAGAACGGTAAGGGCCGCAACGGCAAGAAGTCCGGTAAGGCCGAGGAGAAGGAAGGTCCCACCACGGCCGCGGCCCTCGAGGTCTTCGACATGCTGCGCACCGGTCCGCTCGCGAGCGTGCGCGTCGGCCTGCTGCACGGCAGGCTCCCGACCGATGAAAAAGACCAGGTCATGCGCGCATTCAATGACGGCGACATCGACGTGCTCGTCTGCACCACGGTCGTCGAGGTCGGCGTCGACGTCCCGAATGCGACCGTCATGGTCATCGTGGACGCGGACCGCTTCGGTGTCAGTCAGCTACATCAGTTGCGCGGCCGCATCGGTCGCGGCAAGCATCCTGGCCTGTGCCTGCTGATCACCGACGTGGGCCCCACCGGCACCGCCATGGCGCGCCTCGACGCCGTCGCCGCGACCACCGACGGCTTCGAACTCGCCGTACTCGACCTGCGGCAACGCCGCGAAGGCGACGTCCTCGGCGCCGCCCAATCCGGCACCGCCCGCTCCCTGCGCCTGCTCTCCCTACTCGACGACCTCGAAGTCATCACCGCCGCCCAAGACCTCGCCCGCCAGGTCGTCGAATCCGATCCTGGCCTGCGCCGCCACCCGGGCCTGGCCACCATGATGCACGCCGCCGTAGACGCCGAACGCCTGGAGTACCTGGCGAAGTCTTGATCGAGAACGCGCTGGTGAAGCGCCCTCTCGGCGTTTGCCCGCATGGCTATGAATTGCCCGACTAGCGCAGGACTCGGGGGTAGGGCAGATCGGTGCTGGTGTATTCGGTGACTGCGAGGGGGCTGCCGATTTGAGGGAAGGCGCGCTGCGGGCAGGAGGGGCGCTCGCAGACCTTGCAGCCCGCGCCGATCGGCACCGCCGCGGCCGGACTATCGAGCTGTAGTCCGTTCGAGTACACCAGTCTGTCGGCGTATTCGATATCGCAACCCAGGCCTATCGCGAAGTCCTTTGTCGCGGTGCCGAATCCGTGGGGGCCCGCCAGCGCGGTGCGTGCGATCCAGAGGTACCGGCGACCGTCCGGCATAGCCGCCATCTGGGTGAGGATGCGGCCGGGATTGGCGAATGCCTCGTGCACCACCCACAGCGGACAGCTACCGCCGACCCGGGAGAAATGGAAGGCCGTGGCGGACTGGCGTTTCGAGATATTGCCCGCTCGGTCGGTGCGGACCAGAAAGAACGGAACGCCGCGCTGTCCCTGCCGCTGCAGGGTGCTCAACCGGTGGCAGATGGTTTCGAAGCCGACCTCGAAACGCAGGCTGAGCAGATCGATGTCGTAGCGCAGTTCCTCCGCCGACCGCAGAAAGCGGCCGTACGGCAGGACCAGTGCGCCCGCGAAGTAATTGGCCAATCCGATCCGCGCCAATGTCTTGGATTCGCCGGTGAGCGACGGTGTTTCGGCCAGAACGGCATCCAAATCCTTGCCGAACAGCAGAAATCCGAGGGTAGTTGCGATTTGAAATGCGCGCTGTCCGGGACGCAATCGCCGCGCCAGCGTCAGCGTGCGGCTGTCCGGATCGTAATGCCGTTTCGGGATGGAAGGATCCGCGCCGTCGCCGCGCACCAGCACGGTGACTCCCGCGCGCTCCTCGGCCACCCTGGCGAGTTGCCGATCGAGCGACCCGATGCTGAGCCCGCACTCCTCGAAGAGCTGTTCGGCCGCATGATCGAGTTGCGCGATGTGATTGTGGTGGTCGTAGAAGAAATCCCGCACATCCTCATACGGCATCGGCACGCCGGGTGCGCCAGCAGGAGCGGCCACCCGTGCGGAGAGCAGATCGAGTTGATCGGTCGCGGCGCGCAATCGCCGATGCATCGCGACGACGATTCGAGAAACCTCCGGAAGTCGCGTCGCCAGCTCTTCCACCTCTGTCAGTGGCGCGCTGTCACCGCCCGCCGCATCGACCAGTACCTCGTGCAGATCCGAGACCAGCCGGGCATCGGAGTCGGCGGCGAAAAATTGCACGTCGAGGTCGAAGGTGGAGTTGAGCTTCAGCAGCACCGGAATGGTGAGCGGTCGCTGATCGCGCTCGAGCTGATTGAGGTAGCTGGGCGATAGATCCAGGGATTTCGCCAGTGCCGCCTGGGTCATCCGCCGTTCCTCGCGCAACCGTCTCAGTCGGGCGCCCGCGTACATCTTGCGCACCGCAAGATGGTAGCCCTCGCAATTCGCAATCATCGCAAAATGGAGGATTCTCGCCCGCAGAAATCTGCTTTTGCAAGGGATTTTGCCGAAGACCAATCCTGCGTAGCGTGCGAAGAAGAGCCGCTGGCCCGCCTGGAACCGGAGGATGGATGAAGACCCACATCGTACGCGCTCGCGCCGCCGCCGCGGCCTTTCCACGCACAGAACATTTGGCTACCAGAATTGCCGAGGTCGCCGTCGATCCGGTCGAGGTGACCGCCGAAGTCAGCGCGATGATCGTGAATCGGATCATCGACAATGCCGCCGTCGCGGCGGCCGCCCTGGTCCGTCGCCCGGTGATGAATGCGCGGGCGCAGGCACTCGCACAGCCGTATGCACCGCGACCCGGCCGGTCGGGCGCCACCGTCTTCGGCGCGCCACGTCGGGTCTCGCCGGAGTGGGCCGGGTGGGCGAATGGCGTCGCGGTGCGTGAGCTGGACTTTCACGACACCTTCCTCGCCGCCGAGTACTCGCATCCGGGCGACAATATTCCGCCGATCCTCGCCGTCGCCCAGCATACCGGTCGCAGTGGCGCCGCGCTGATCCGTGGCCTGGCCACCGGTTACGAGATCCAGATCGACCTGGCGCGCGGAATCTGCCTGCACGAGCACAAGATCGATCACGTCGCACATCTGGGCCCATCAGCCGCTGCGGGCATCGGGACCTTGCTCGGCCTGCAGACCGAGACGATCTATCAGGCGATCGGGCAGGCGCTACACACCACCACCGCCACCCGCCAATCTCGCAAGGGCGAGATCTCGAGTTGGAAGGCGTATGCCCCGGCATTCGCTGGGAAGATGGCGGTCGAGGCGGTCGACCGGGCCATGCGCGGCGAGGGTGCACCCGCACCGATCTGGGAGGGTGCGGACGGTGTCATCGCCTGGCTGCTCGGTGGGCCGGACGCCGAATATCAAGTGCCGTTGCCGGGCCCGGGTGAGGCGAAGCTGGCGATCCTCGACAGCTACACCAAAGAGCATTCGGCCGAATATCAGAGCCAAGCGCCCATCGATCTCGCACGCCGGATGCGCGCGCGCATCGGTGATCTCGATCAGATCGCCACCATCGTGCTGCATACCAGCCACCACACGCACGTGGTCATCGGCACCGGTTCCGATGATCCGCAGAAATTCGACCCGCACGCCAGCCGCGAGACTCTCGACCATTCCGTTCCTTATATATTCGCGGTCGCGCTACAGGACGGCGGCTGGCATCACGAGCGGTCCTACGCACCCGAGCGCGCACGTCGGGCGGATACCGTCGCGCTGTGGCGCAAGATCTCGACGGTTGACGATCCGGAATGGACGCGCCGCTATCACGCCACCGACCCGAGGGAGAAGGCCTTCGGGGCGCGGGCGGTGGTGACGCTGAACAGCGGCGAGACGATTGTCGATGAGCTCGCCGTCGCGGATGCGCATCCGCTGGGCGCGCGGCCGTTCGCGCGCGAGCAGTACATCGCTAAGTTCCGCTCGCTGGCCGAGGGCGTGATCGATCCGGCGGAGCAGGCCCGGTTCCTCGACGCGGCGCAGCGCACAGCGGAGTTGGCCCCTGGGGAACTGGATCAGCTGACGTTCACCGTGTCGCCCGAGGTTATCGAGCGGGCACCGCAGGTGCGCGAGGGGATCTTCTGATGTCGGCCCTACTCCCCGCCCCAGATCAGCGCCTGCGCGGCGATCACATCGGTGCCGTTGAAGGTGACGGCCGGCGATCCGTGCAGCAGGTAGCCCTGGTCGAGCAAACCGCTGATCCGTTCGCAGAAGGAGGCGTCGTCGACGCCGGTGATCAGTCGATAGCGCAGGGGACGATCCTCGGGCCCACCCCTCGTGGATTCGCTGCGCGATGCTGCACTCATGGGCTCAGCTTAGGACGGTGGTAGCGATGACAGGACTGCTCGCCGCTGCCACGAGCCCGGCCGATAAACGCTTGGCGCTGCGCGCCGGGTTGGCCTCCGGGCAAATCCAGCGCTGGCCGGGAACATTCAACCCACTGGTGGCCAAGCTGATTCAGGAACTCGGCTTCGAGGGCGTCTATGTCTCCGGCGCGGTGGTATCGGCCGAACTCGCACTGCCGGACATCGGCCTGACCACCCTCACCGAGGTGGCTGCGCGGGGACAGCAGATCGCGCGAGTAACCGACCTGCCGGTGCTAATAGATGCCGATACCGGCTTCGGCGAGCCGATGAATGCGGCACGCACGGTGACGCTGTTGGAGGATGCCGGACTGGCGGGGTGCCATATCGAGGATCAGGTGAATCCGAAGCGCTGTGGTCATCTCGACGGCAAGGCCGTGGTCCCGGTCGATGAGATGGTCCGTCGTGTGCGTGCCGCGGTCTCGGCCCGACGTGACTCCAATTTCGTCGTCTGCGCGCGTACCGATGCGCGGGGGACGCAGGGGCTGGCCGCAGCGATCAATCGCGCAAGGGCCTATGCGGACGCGGGCGCCGACCTCATCTTCTCCGAGGCACTGGCCGATGCCTCCGAATTCGCGAAGTTCCGTGCGGCAGTGGATATTCCGTTGCTCGCGAATATGACCGAGTTCGGCAAGTCAGAGTTGCTGTCGGCTCGCACGTTGGCGGATCTCGGCTACAACGCCGTCATCTATCCGGTAACCACACTGCGCCTGGCGATGTTCGCGGTCGAGCGGGGCCTGCGTGAAATCGTGGCCACCGGAACGCAATCCGGGCTGATCGGGCAGATGCAGCACCGGGCGCGGCTCTACGAATTGCTCGACTACCAGCAGTACAACGACTTCGATTCCGGAATCTTCGATTTCACCGTGAGTGAGTAGGGATGACTGAGATCAAAAAGGGTTTGGCCGGGGTGGTGGTCGATACCACCACCATCTCCAAGGTTGTACCCGAGACGAATTCGCTGACCTATCGCGGCTATGCCGTGCAGGATCTGGCGCGGCACTGCAGCTTCGAGGAGGTCGCATATCTGCTGTGGTACGGCGAACTTCCCGATGCCGCCCAACTCCAACTGCTGTGTCAACGTGAACGCGCACAGCGGCGCATCGATCGGTCGATACTGTCGCTCATTCAGAAGATGCCGCGGAACTGTCATCCGATGGATGTGGTTCGGACCGTGGTCAGCTATCTCGGCGCGCAGGATGCGGAACTCGATGCCACACAGGGTGATCGGGCATCGATGGCGAAGGCGCTGCGGCTTACCGCGGTGCTGCCCACAGTTGTCGCCACTGACATGCGCCGCCGTCATGGACTGGAACCTATTGCGCCAGACTCCCATCTTGGTTTCGCCGAGAATTTTCTGAACATGTGCTTCGACAAGGTGCCGGATCCGCGCATCGTGCGTGCTTTCGAGACTTCGCTGATCCTGTACGCGGAGCACAGTTTCAACGCCTCCACCTTCGCCGCGCGGGTGGTCACCTCGACCGGGTCGGATATGTACAGCGCGATCACCGCCGCGATCGGTGCCCTCAAGGGGCCGCTGCACGGCGGTGCGAATGAGGCTGTCATGCGCGCGATGCTTGAAATCGGCGAGCCCGAACGTGCTGCGGAGTGGTTGCGCGCCAAGTTGTCCGGCAAACAGAAGGTGATGGGGTTCGGACATCGCGTGTACACCGACGGCGACTCGCGGGTGCCGACGATGCGAGCTGCCCTGGACCAAGTCGTGCAGGTGACCGGCGGGCAGCGCTGGTCGCGCATGTACACCGCATTGGAGCAGGCCATGGCCGAGGCCACCGGGATCAAACCCAACCTCGACTTCCCGGCCGGACCCGCCTACTACCTGATGGGCTTCGATATCGAGGTATTCACGCCGATCTTCGTGCTGAGTCGCATCACCGGCTGGACCGCCCACATCATCGAGCAGTCCGCCGCTAATGCCCTGATCCGTCCGCTGTCCGAATATGTCGGAGTACCGCAACGCGAACTGCTGATCGCGGGCTGATCCTGGCGCAACCAAGCGATTGTTTGGTGTAATCGGTGCGATCGAATCGACCGATGCCCGATCGCATCGGCACAAGGAAGCGAGCGAACTTCAATGCCGAGCCCCGACGAAATCGTCACCGCCATGTGCCGCAGCTGGGCCGATCCCGACCCGGACCGGATCAGTGCCTTCTTCGCCGAAGACGCCGTCTACCACAACATTCCGATGGAACCCATCAACGGCCGCGCCGCTATCCGCGATTTCATCGCCGGGTTCCTCAACACCTTCGAATCCATTGAATTCGATGTCCACCACCAGGTTGCCGCCGGGAATATCGTCATGAACGAACGCACCGATATCCTGCGCGGCCTCGGCAAAGACACGCCGCTGCCGGTAGTGGGCGTCTTCGAAGTCGCCAACGGCGCCATCACTGCCTGGCGCGACTATTTCGATATGGCCGCCATCAACCGCGCCTTCGGAAACGAACCCGCGGACCGATAACCGAGGAAACGGCGGAACCGAATCGGTCACCCCTGCGTCGAATAGGACATCGGGGGTGATATCGATGGCGACGTATGAGGAGGGGTTACGCATGGATCGTTGCTCGGGATGTCATACGGCTTGGCGGCGGGGAGTGAGCGCGCGGTCGCGCATGCGGCCGATGGTGCGCAACGGTGAGAATTGTGAGCGGTATACGCCGCGTCGTCGGCTCAGGCCGTTCCCCGGGGCCGAATTCCATTGACAGGTAGTCCGATAGCGCGGTGGCCGCACCGCGCTATCGGGCTGCGTGGTCGGGTGCGGATGTGGTCGATCGCGAGGTCGGGGTGTTCGCAGAGGACGACCTGGCCGCTGTCGAATTCGGCGTGGACACCGTTGGGCCAACCGCGGGACGGGCGCGAACCCCGGCGAGCGCGCCCGCCCTCCCAATTCGAGAGGGCGAGCGCACTATCCGGCTAGCGCACCGCGGCCGCGGCTGTGACGAGATTGCGCAACGACGCCTCCACCTCGACCGGCCCACGCGTCTTCAATCCGCAGTCCGGATTGACCCAAAGCCTTTCGGCGGGAACGGCCTTCAGTGCGGCACGTAGGGCGGCGGTGATCTCCTCCACACTCGGCACCCGGGGTGAGTGGATGTCGTACACCCCCGGTCCGACACCGAGATCGAAGCCAGCGGCGTTCAAATCGTCGAGCACCTCCATATGCGAGCGCGCCGCCTCGATCGAGGTCACATCGGCATCCAATCCGGCGATCGCATCGATGACCTCACCGAATTCCGAATAGCAGAGATGGGTGTGGATCTGAGTGGCATCCGACACCCCGGAGGTCGCCAACCGAAACGCTTCGACCGACCAATCCAGGTACTCGCCCTGATCAGCCACACGCAGCGGCAGCAGCTCCCGCAGTGCGGGCTCGTCGACCTGGATGATCCGAATGCCCGCGGCCTGCAGATCGAGCGTCTCGTCCCGGATCGCCAACGCCACCTGACGTGCCGAATCCGCCAATGGCTGGTCATCGCGCACGAACGACCAAGCCAGAATCGTCACCGGGCCGGTCAGCATGCCCTTGACCGGCTTATCGGTCAACGATTGCGCGTAGCTTATCCAATCCACCGTCATCGGCGCGGGCCGCGCCACATCCCCGAACAGAATCGGCGGCCGCACGCAACGCGTGCCGTAGGACTGCACCCAACCCGCCTCGGTGGCGGCGAATCCGTTGAGCTGCTCGGCGAAGTACTGCACCATGTCATTGCGCTCCGGCTCGCCGTGCACCAGCACGTCCAGGCCGAGTTTCTCTTGTAGCGCAATGACATCCGCGATTTCGGACCGCATCCGTCGCACGTACTCGGCTTGGTCGATCTCGCCCTTGCGCAGTGCCGCACGCGCCAGCCGGATCGTCGAGGTCTGTGGATATGAGCCGATGGTCGTCGTCGGCAGCGATGGCAGCCCCAGCCGCTCGGCCTGCAACGCCCGCCGCTGGTCCGCGGGAGCCCGCCGAGTTGCCTCGGGACCCAGCGTGGCCAGCCGCGCCCGCACCTGCGAATTATTCAAACGAGGATCGGTGCCCCTAGTGGCGAGAGCGGCATGGACCGTTGCCAATTCACCCCGGATCGCCTCTGGCCCCGCCCGCAGTCCGGTCGCGAGCGACCGCACCTCCGCGACCTTCTCCGTGCCGAACGCCAGCCACGAACGCAGCCGCTGGTCGAGGCCGGTTTCGCTCGCCAAGGTGTAAGGCACATGCAGCAACGAGCAGGAACTCGACACCGCAATGGATTTCGCACATCCCACCAGCGTGCCGAGCGTCGCCAAAGCACTGTCCAGATCGGCCCGCCAGACATTACGTCCGTCGACCACACCCGCCACCAGCAGTTTGTCCGTCAGCTCGGGCACCATATCGGGGACTTCAGCCGTGAAATCCACTGCGATACCTTCGATTTCGGTCTCGGCCAAGGCGCTCAACGCCGCACCCGGCCTGCCGAAGTAGGTGGCAACGAGCAGTGCGGGACGATCCGTCGCGCGGGACAGCTCGGCGTAGCTGCGCCGTACGAGTTCCAACTCGTCAGCGCTCAGATCGGTGACCAAGATGGGTTCGTCGAGCTGCACCCATTCCGCGCCCGCCACGGCCAGCAGCCGCAACAGCTCCCGATAGAGCGGCACCAGCTCGTCGAGGCGATCCAGTGCCGCACCGCCTGTCGCCTTGGCCAGCTTCAGGAAGGTGATAGGCCCGACCACCACCGGGCGCGCGGGCACCCCCAGTGCGAGCGCCTCCCGCAACTCATCGAGCACCTTCGATGGCTGCAGCGAGAACACCGTCTCCGGACCGATTTCCGGCACCAGATAGTGGTAATTGGTATCGAACCACTTGGTCATTTCCAGCGGCTCGACGGTGTCGGTGCCGCGCGCCGCCGCGAAATAGCGATCCAGCGGATCGGCGATACCGGCGACCCGGGGCGGCAGCGCGCCGAGCAGCACGGCGGTATCGAGCACCTGGTCGTAATAGGAAAAGGTGCCGACTGGGATCGAATCCAGTCCGGCGCTGTGCAATTCGGTCAGCTGATCGCGGCGCAGGTCAGCGGCGATCGCGTGCAGTCGCGCCGCGTCGATTCGCCCGGCCCAGTAGGACTCGGTGGCGCGCTTGAGCTCACGATGCGGCCCCACCCGCGGGAGACCGAGAACCGTCGCGGTGAACGGGTTATCTGTAACAGTCACGAATTTCTCCAGTGCTGAGATCGAAGACCATCGCCCTACGAGCTAGCGGAGACCGAGTGACGTGCCGGTGCACCGACGGAGCCCGACAATCACACCAGAGGTCCGCGCGCCCAATCCACGAGGCGGTGGCCGCCGGATACGGCGTATCCGACACGGCTGGCAGGTCTTCGGACTTGCGGGCACGGGCCTTCTGGCCGACCCCGTACGGGGCTCACCTACTGGCCGTCGCTTCCCGGGCTGACCATATCGAGCGAAGTCGCTACGGCTTGCCCAGTGCTGATGACGGCGGTCGTTCCTGCATACCGCTGCGGGACAGTCCCGGATTCTCACCGGGTTCCCTCTCATCCGCGCACCGGCTACCCGATCCGCGAACTCGACTCCGTAACGCGACGACGGGGCTCCATCTCGTCTACGCACGGCGAACCAGCTGCGTCGACCAGCATAGTCTGTTACGCCATCCCTTTGCGTGCGCGAGTAAGCACTGGCGTCTACCACGGAGCGAGATGGTTATGAGCGAGGAGTTCGCGGCCCGTCTCGCGTCCGAGCCGTCGAAGCGCATGTACCCGCAGGCGCGGGACACAACCATCTGGTACGCGCGCAGCAGGTGCCGAACGCCCCGCTACCAGCAACCGCAACGGAGCGAGTCTTACGAGCGACCGTTCGCGGCCCGTCTCGCGTCCGAGCCGTCGAAGCGCATGCGCCGAAGGCGCGAGTCTCGACGGCTCGGA
>NZ_JBITGN010000004.1:72485-301688 GCF_044457245.1 Nocardia sp. NPDC050630 | reverse complement strand
GCGTGCCGGCGCGGCCGACGCGCTGGCGCCTTGGGGGTGTGTGCCTCCGGCGGGGCGGCGAGACACAGGGGGCCGCGAACACGCCGCGGCGGAGCCGCGGCCATCTAACACAGCTATGTGTCAGCGGTATGAACACAACTTCGCAGGCCTGCTAGGACTGGTTGTGAAGATTCCTGCGAAAGTGACTTCCCTGTCAGTCCACGATTCCGGGACGGGTACCTTAGTTCAATGTTCTCGAAAGTCTTGGTTGCCAACCGTGGCGAGATCGCCATCCGCGCCTTCCGAGCGGCCTACGAACTCGGCATCGGGACGGTTGCGGTCTTCCCGTACGAGGATCGCAACTCGGTCCACCGGTTGAAGGCCGCGGAGTCCTACCAGATTGGCGAACAGGGGCATCCCGTCCGGGCGTACCTGTCGATCGAGGCGATCATCGAGGCGGCCAAGTCCGCGGGTGCCGACGCCATTTACCCCGGTTATGGCTTCCTATCGGAGAACCCGGACCTCGCCGCGGCCTGCGCCCGCGCGGGCATCACTTTCATCGGTCCATCGGCCGAAGTGCTCGAACTGGCTGGTAACAAGGCCCGCGCGATCGAGGCGGCACGAGCGGCGGGGCTGCCGGTGCTGAAATCCAGCGCCCCTTCCGCCGATGTGGACGAACTGCTGGCCGCATCCGAGGACCTGGAATATCCGATCTTCGTGAAGGCTGTCGCGGGCGGCGGTGGGCGCGGTATGCGCCGGGTCGCCGATCCGGCACAGCTGCGCGAATCGATCGAGGCCGCGTCCCGCGAGGCGGAGTCGGCCTTCGGTGACCCGACCGTCTTTCTGGAACAGGCCGTGGTCAACCCCCGCCACATCGAGGTGCAGATCCTGGCCGATCAGCACGGCAATGTCATGCACCTGTTCGAGCGTGACTGTTCGGTGCAGCGCCGCCATCAGAAGGTAATCGAGCTCGCGCCCGCCCCGAATCTGGATCCCGCACTGCGCGAGCGCATTTGCAACGATGCGGTGGCCTTCGCTCGCCAGATCGGCTACAGCTGTGCCGGCACCGTCGAATTCCTGCTCGACGAGCGCGGCAACCACGTCTTCATCGAGATGAACCCGCGTATCCAGGTCGAGCACACGGTGACCGAGGAGATCACCGATGTCGATCTGGTGCAGTCCCAGCTGCGCATCGCTGCGGGGGAGAGCCTCGAGCAGCTCGGCCTGAGCCAGGACAAGGTCGCCATTCGCGGTGCGGCCCTGCAGTGCCGGATCACCACCGAGGATCCGGCCAATGGGTTCCGTCCCGATACCGGCCGCATCACCGCTTACCGCACCCCCGGCGGCGCGGGTATTCGTCTCGATGGCGGCGCGAACCTGGGCGCGGAAATCGGCGCCTACTTCGACTCGATGCTCGTCAAGCTCACCTGCCGCGGCCGCGATCTACCCGCCGCGGTGGCGCGCGCCAGCCGTGCACTCGCGGAATTCCGCATCCGCGGCGTTACCACCAATATCGGGTTCCTGCTCGCGGTGCTGGATGATCCGGACTTCAGGGCGGGCCGGGTCACTACCTCGTTCATCGATGAACGCCCGCAGTTGCTGACCCTGCGCGGTTCGGCCGACCGCGGCACCAAGATCCTCAACTACCTCGCCGATATCACCGTCAACAAGCCGCACGGTGAGCGTCCGACGACGGTGTATCCGCACGACAAGCTGCCCGCCATCGATCTGAGCGTGCCGCCGCCGGACGGTTCCCGTCAGCGGCTGCTGCGCCTGGGCCCAGAAGGCTTCGCGCAGGCGCTGCGTGAGCAAAAGGCCGTCGGGGTCACCGATACCACCTTCCGTGATGCGCATCAGTCGCTGCTGGCCACTCGGGTGCGCACCAATGGTCTGCTCGGTGTCGCCGGACATGTCGCGCGTCTGACACCGGAGCTGCTGTCCATCGAGGCTTGGGGTGGCGCGACTTACGATGTGGCGCTGCGCTTCCTGTTCGAGGACCCGTGGGAGCGGCTGGCGGCGCTGCGCGAGGCGGTACCGAATATCTGTCTGCAGATGCTGCTGCGCGGACGGAATACGGTCGGTTACACGCCGTATCCGGAGCAGGTGACGCGCGCGTTCGTGCAGGAGGCGACCGACACCGGTATCGACATCTTCCGTATCTTCGACGCGCTCAACAATGTCGATCAGATGCGCCCGGCCATCGATGCGGTGCGCGAAACCGGTACGGCCATCGCGGAAGTCGCGATGAGCTACACCGGCGATCTGTCCAACCCGGACGAAAACCTCTACACCCTCGACTACTACCTCAAGCTCGCCGAGCAGATCGTCGATGCGGGTGCGCACGTGCTGGCCATCAAGGATATGGCGGGTCTGTTGCGCGCCCCGGCTGCCGCGACCCTGGTTTCCGCGCTGCGCAGCAACTTCGACCTGCCGGTGCACGTGCACACCCACGACACTCCAGGCGGTCAGCTGGCCACCTACCTCGCCGCCTGGCAGGCCGGTGCCGACGCGGTCGACGGCGCGAGTGCCGCCATGGCCGGAACTACTTCTCAGCCAGCGCTTTCCGCGATCGTGGCGGCCGCGGCGCACAGCGAATACGACACCGGTCTCAACCTGCAGAACGTCTGTGATCTGGAGCCGTACTGGGAGGCGCTGCGAAAGGTGTACGCGCCCTTCGAATCCGGGCTGCCGGCCCCGACCGGCCGGGTCTACACCCACGAGATTCCGGGCGGTCAGCTGTCGAATCTGCGTCAGCAAGCCATCGCGCTCGGTCTCGGTGACCGCTTCGAAGAGGTCGAGGCGAAATACGCTGCGGCAGACCGACTGCTGGGCCGTCTGGTCAAGGTCACTCCGTCCTCGAAGGTGGTCGGCGACCTCGCGCTCGCACTGGTCGGCACCGGTGTCGACATCGAAAGTTTCGCCGCCGATCCGGGCCGCTACGACATTCCGGATTCGGTAATCGGTTTCCTGCGTGGCGAACTCGGTAATCCGGCGGGCGGCTGGCCCGAGCCGTTCCGCAGTCGGGCGCTGGCCGGGCGCGGCGCGGCCAAGCCGGAGACCGCGCTGACCCCGGCGGACGAAGCCGGACTCGCCGGTTCCTCCGAAGAGCGCCGCGCCACGCTCAACCGGCTGCTGTTCCCCGGCCCGACCGCCGAATTCCTCGCGCACCGGGAAAAGTACGGCGACACCATGGGCCTGTCGGCAAACCAGTTCTTCTACGGATTGCGCCGCGGTGAGGAACACCGTGTGCAATTGGAGAAGGGCGTCACCCTGCTCATCGGACTGGAGGCCATCTCCGAACCCGATGAGCGCGGTATGCGCACGGTCATGTGCATCATGAACGGCCAACTGCGCCCGGTGGCCGTGCGCGACCGATCCATCGCCAGCGATATCCCGGCCGCCGAGAAGGCTGATAAGAACAACCAGGGCCATATCGCTGCCCCGTTCGCCGGTGTGGTGACACTCGCCGTGTCCGAAGGCGATTCGATCGCGGCGGGCGATACCGTCGGCACCATCGAGGCGATGAAGATGGAGGCGGCGATCACCGCACCGCGCGCTGGCGTCGTGGGCCGCGTCGCGATCGGCAAGGTGCAGCAGGTCGAGGGCGGTGACCTGCTGGTCGAACTCACGGTGCGCGAGTCCGCGGCCGAATGACCCGTATTGTCGCGGGTACCGCGGGCGGGCGGCGGCTACGCGTCCCGCCCGCGGGCACCCGCCCCACGTCCGATCGGGTGCGCGAGGCCCTTTTCAGCGCCCTCGACGCCCGCATCGATTTCGACGGCCTCCGTGTACTCGACCTCTACGCCGGATCCGGTGCGCTGGGCCTGGAGGCCCTCTCCCGCGGCGCCACCCACGCCCTACTCATCGAATCCGACCGCAAGGCGGCGGCCATCGTGCGTGGCAATATCGCCGATCTCGCCCTCCCCGGCGCCGAACTCCGCATCGCCTCCGTCGCCACCGTCCTCGCGGGCGGCGGCGCGGGTAAATACGATGTCGTCTTCTCCGACCCGCCCTACGACATCGAGACCACAACAGTCACCGCCGACCTACGCGCCCTGGCCGAACACAACTGGCTGGCACCGGACGCCGTCGTCGTGGTCGAGCGTTCCATTCGCTCGCCCGAGATCGCCTGGCCCGCAGGATATATCCCAGCCAAGCCGCGCAAGTACGGCGAAACCCGCCTCGAACTAGCCGAATTCGCCCCGGAGTAACTTCGCCATCGCGGCGTTCGGGGTGGCGATCCGGCCTCCTGATACCGTCTGTCCATGGCAGGAGCGTTGTGCCCGGGCTCGTTCGACCCGGTGACCAATGGACATATCGACGTCTTCGCGCGGGCCGCGGCCCAGTTCGACGAGGTTGTGGTGACCGTCATGGTCAATCCCAAGAAGCAGGGCATGTTCAGCGTGCAGGAGCGCATGGAGATGCTGCGCGAGGCGACCGCGCACCTGCCCAATGTGCGGGTGGCCTCCTGGCAGGGGCTGCTGGTGGATTTCGCGAAGCAGGAGGGGATCGGCGCGATCGTCAAGGGGCTGCGCGATGCCACCGATTTCGGCTACGAACTGCAGATGGCGCAGATGAACAAGAAGCTCAGCGGCGTCGACACCTTCTTCATCGCCACCAACCCGACCTTCAGCTTCCTGTCCAGCTCACTGGTCAAGGAAGTGGCGACCTACGGCGGCGATGTCACCGATATGCTTCCGGCCGCCGTCCACAAGCGCCTGCTCGATCGCCTCGCGGAACGCAAAGGCTGAACGCCCCAACGAAATCCGCCCCGGTTCGGAAGAACCGGGGCGGACTCGTGATAAAAGCTCAGAAGACCAACCCGCGCAGGGCGAGGAAGCGCATACCGCCCACCGCAGCGGTGATGGCCAGAATGGCCGCGGCCTGGAACGTACCGCCCATACCTGGCATCCACACCTCGAGCGCGGCAAGTGCGGCGGTGGTGATCCCGAGTCCGACCAGCGCGAGCCCACCGCCCTCCCACTGTGCGGTGAACCAGCCGACCCGCCCCGCTGCGTGGAAGGTGAGTTGACGGTGCATTTCGTTGGCGATCACGGTGCTCACGACCGAGCCCGCGATATTGGCGACCAGGGGGCCGACGCCGTGCATCGCGAAGAACAGCAGGACATAGGCGACATTGCTGGAACCGCCGACCAAGGCGAAGCGGATCAGCTGAGCGAGCGCGCGGTCGCCACGCAGATACTGCATCAACTGGGCGAACCGAGCTGCAGTCGCCGACTGCAGCACCGGGTACGGTCCCACCCACGGCGTGTACAGGCTGCTTGTCGGCAGAACCGCCGTCCGCGGTAGTTCCAGTACGGTCATTGTCTTTCCGATCCCACACGAGCCTTCGGTACGGACAATCGCGATGGTTACCGCAATCCGCCCGGTCGGCCTCCTCTATCTCCACAGTCCCGGTCAGGGCCTGCGATCCGCTTAAGAAGATCTTGTTTTTGACCTTCCTGGATAAATGTAGCACCAAGTGGAGGCATATCCTCCACTTGTTTTTGTGGCGTACGAGACACCTACACGACACACCGGTGGGTGACTCGGCAGGAGCCGTGACGAGGGGCACACTGGGCTGACGGCGGAGAGTTTCGCCGTAGGTCTGCAGGAGAGTGGGGTAGGAGCATGTATCGCGTATTCGAAGCCCTCGACGAGTTGGTCGCCATCGTCGAAGAAGCGCGCGGCATCCCGCCGACCCGCAGCTGCATCGTGCCGCGCGGTGACGTGCTCGAACTGCTCGACGACGTGCGCGATGCGTTGCCCGGCGAACTCGACGATGCCCAGGATGTGCTCGATCATCGCGACAAGATCGTCTCCGACGCTCGCGCCGCCGCCGAGAAGACCGTGACCACCGCCAATGACCAGGCGGACCAGACCATCGGATCGGCCCGCGAGGAAGCCGACCGCATTCTCGCCGACGCCAAGGCCCACGCCGATCGCATGGTCGCCGAGGCCAGCGCACATGCCGAGCACCTGATGAATACCGCGCAGGCCGAGGCCGACCGCATCGTCGCCGACGGCAATGCCGAATTCGAGGCCGTCACCGGTCGCGCCCGTATCGAATCCGAGCGGATGATCGAGGCGGGTAAGGACTCCTATGACCGTTCGGTCGCCGAGGGCGTGGTCGAGCGCGACCGCTTGGTCGCGCAGACCGAAGTGGTGCGTGCCGCACATGCCGAATCGGCCAGATTGATCGACCGCGCGAACGAAGAGGCCGACCGGATGCGCGACGAATGCGACCACTATGTCGATAGCAGGCTCGCCGACTTCGAGGAGACTCTCAATTCCACCCTCCGGACCGTGCGCGGCGGACGTCACCAACTGCGCTCCGGTGCGGGCGCTCCCGACTACACGGCCGACTACCGCCGCTGACGGTTTGGGCGCTGGCCTTGCCCTCGCGTATTGTGGAGTGGTTGCCCATTTCCCCTCGAATGTGAAGTGAGTTCGTGATGTCCGCCCGTTCCGGTCCCGATTCGCGCCATCGTTCGGCCTCGCGCCGCGCGCCGGACGCGGGATTCGTGCTGGATGTCATCAGCCTGGGCCGTCGCCCCGGCACGATGAAGGAACTGCATCGCGTCGTCACCGCCGACGAGCGGATCGGGCTCGACCTGATCGCCATTCCGGTGGGCGCCGAAGTGAACCTCGATCTGCGACTGCAGGCGGTGTCCGAGGGTGTGCTCGTCACCGGAACGGTCTCCGCGCCGACGGCGGGGGAGTGCGCGCGCTGCCTCGAACCGTTCACCGACACGGTGGAAATTCAGCTCACCGAACTGTTCGCCTACCCGGACAGTGCGACCGAGCAGACCACCGAGGACGACGAGATCTACCGCATCGTCGACGACAAGATCGACCTGGAACTGGTGATCACCGACGCGATCGGACTCGAACTCCCGCTGCAGCCGCTGTGCACTCCGGACTGCGCGGGCCTGTGCCCGGAATGCGGTGTCCGGATGGCGATTGCGGGTTCCGGCCATGGGCATGAGATACTTGACCCTCGCTGGGCCGGATTGGCGAAGTTCGCCGCCGAGTCGCCCGGCAATGGCAGCCCCGATTCGGGTGCAACCAACACAGACCATTAAGACCGAGACAGTGCTGCCGTACCGGCAAGCAATAGGACAAGAGGAGAAGTAGTCGTGGCCGTTCCCAAGCGCCGGATGTCCCGTTCCAACACCAGGTCGCGGCGCAGCCAGTGGAAGGCCACCGCGCCGACCCTGATCACGTGCCCGAACCGCGCCTGCGGCGAGAAGACGCTGCCGCATATCGCGTGCCCCTCCTGCGGCACCTACAAGGGCCGCCAGGTCACCGCTGCTGTCTGATCGTTCGACCTGTCGTATAGACGTGACCGCCAGCAAGGACGAACCCGGCGCGTCCGGAGAACATGCGAGCCTGCTCGCGGCGCTCGGCGTCGACGTGCGGGCCGATCTGCTGCGACTGGCGCTGACGCACCGGTCTTATGCGTATGAGAACGGCGGGCTGCCGACCAACGAGCGTCTGGAATTCCTCGGCGACTCGGTCCTCGGCCTGAGTATCACCGAGCGGCTCTACCATGAGCACCCGGACAAGTCCGAGGGCGAACTGGCCAAGCTGCGGGCGAGCGTGGTGAATATGCACGCGCTCGCCGAGGTGGCGCGCGGGCTCGGCGAGGGCGGCCTCGGCGTGCACCTGCTGCTCGGTAAGGGCGAAGAGCTCACCGGCGGCCGGGATAAGCCGAGCATTCTCGCCGATGGCATGGAGTCGCTGCTCGGCGCGGTCCATCTCGAGCACGGTATCGACACCGCGCGCGAGGTGGTGCTGCGCCTGTTCGCCGACCTGCTCGAGCGCGGCCCCCGGATGGGCGCCGGACTCGACTGGAAGACCAGCCTGCAGGAGCTCACTGCCGAACGTGGCCTCGGGGTGCCCAGCTATGAGATCACCTCGACGGGCCCCGACCACGATAAGGAATTCACCGCGACCACCGTGATCGGCGGTCGTCCGTACGGTCAGGGCGTCGGCCGCTCCAAGAAGGAAGCCGAGCAGAAGGCCGCGGGCGCCGCCTATCAGGCGCTGACCGACAGCATCTGATTTGTGCGGTGCCTGCGGCGCTGCATGTGCACGGCCCCCTGGTGTCTCGCGTGCGAACGGCCGAGACTCGCGACTTCGTCGCATGCGCTTCGGGCACTCGGACGCGAGACGGGCCGCGAACGGTGCTGGTAAGGCTCGCGGCGCAGTGGTTGGCAGTGCGGTCCACCTCCTCATGTCGATTAGGAGCCCTCATGCCAGAGCTACCCGAGGTCGAGGTGGTCCGGCGCGGACTGGCCGCACATGTTGTCGGGCGGGTCGTCGAATCCGTGGCAGTGACCCATCCCAGGTCGGTGCGCCGTCATCTCGAAGGTGCGGACGATCTGACGGCCCGGCTGAAGGGACTGCGGGTTGTCGCGGCCGAGCGACGTGGCAAATATCTGTGGCTCACCTTCGACGATCCGGATACCTCGCTGGTCGTCCATCTCGGCATGAGCGGGCAGATGCTGATTCGGCCCGCCGATGCTCCGGTGGAGAAGCACGCGCATATTCTCGCGACCCTCGACGACGGCACGCAATTGCGCTTCGTCGATCAACGCACCTTCGGCGGCTGGGCACTCGCGCCGCTGGTCGAGGTCGACGGCACGTTGGTGCCAGAGCCCGTCGCGCATATCGCCCGGGATCCGCTCGATCCGCGCTACGACCCCGAGGCCGTGGTGGCCGTGGTGCGCGCCAAACAAACCGAGATCAAGCGGGTGCTGTTGGATCAGACCGTGATCTCCGGCATCGGCAATATTTATGCCGACGAATCTCTGTGGCGGGCCGAGATCCACGGCAACCGGCTCGCGTCCAGTCTGACCAGACCCGCCGTGCGCACGCTGCTCACCGCGGTCGGTGTGGTGATGGAAGAGGCGCTCGCGGCCGGTGGCACCTCGTTCGACGCGCTATATGTCAATGTCAACGGCGAATCCGGCTACTTCGAACGTTCGCTCGCGGTCTACGGTCGTGAGGACGAACCCTGCCGTCGCTGCGGTGCACCCATCCTGCGGGAAAAGTTCATGAATCGTTCTTCCTACTCCTGCCCGCGCTGCCAACCGAAGCCCCGTCGCCGTTAGAGTTGGCGAGCTACCGTTCTTTTAGGCGGTTCCGCCGAAGCCGACCGGCCGTGGAGGAAGGACTTATGCGCAAGCTCACCTACTACGTCGCTTCGACTATCGACGGGTTCATCGCCACCGAGGAGGGGTCGGTCGACTTCTTCCCGGTAGGTGGCGATCACGGCCCCGCGATCACCGCGCAGTACCCCGAGACCCTGCCGACGAAGGTGCGCGAGGCCCTCGGCATCGATCAGCGCAACCGTTACTTCGACACCGTGCTGATGGGTCGCAAGACCCACGATTTCGGCGTGCGGACCGGAACCTCCAGCCCGTATTCGCATCTGCGTCAATTCGTCGTATCGACGACGCTGCCCGAGAGCCCGGATCCGTCGGTTGAGCTCATCTCGGGCGATCCGCTCGCCACCGTGCGACAGTTGAAGCGGGACAACGGACTCGGGATCTGGCTGTGCGGCGGCGGGGAATTGGCGCAGGTGTTGCTGCCGGAGATCGACCAGATCTTCCTGAAGCTGTATCCCGTAGTGCTCGGTCGTGGCCGTTCGCTGTTCGGTTCCGGTCCGCGCCTGCCTGAGGCGGCCCGCTTCCGGGTGATCACCAGCCGGGTGTTCGAGGACGGCGTCGCCTTCGTGAAGTACAGCCGGATTCGATAACCGCTGTGGCGGAAGGTGATTCGCGTGTCGCTACGGATCCGGGGAATGCGCCGGGTCCGGTGGAGGCGCTGCGCGAGATCGGCTTCTGGCTGGAACGCGCACGGGCGCAAACGCATCGGGTGAAGGCGTATCGTCGGGCTGCCGATATCGTTGCGCAGCTGTCCGAGGACGAGCGGGCGACCCATCGCGCGGCGCATACTTGGCAAGAACTCGCGGGGATCGGGCCGAAGACCGCCGCCGTGATCGAGCAGGCGTATTCCGGTGCGGTACCGGACTATTTGAGCGAACTGCGCAACGCCGCGCAGCCGATCGGGGCGCCGGGCCGGCCAATGCGGTCCCAGTTGCGCGGTGATCTGCACACCCACTCCGACTGGTCCGACGGCGGCAGTCCGATCGCGGAGATGATGGGCGTCGCGGCCGCGCTCGGGCACGAATACTGTGCGCTGACCGATCATTCGCCGCGGTTGACCGTCGCCAATGGACTTTCGGCCGACCGGTTGCGGCGGCAGTTGGATGTGGTCGCGGAGCTGAACGAACGAGTCGCGCCATTCCGAATTCTTACCGGCATCGAGGTGGACATCCTCGATGACGGGACCTTGGATCAGCAGAGCGATCTGCTCGCCGAACTCGATATAGTGGTCGCCAGCGTACATTCGCATCTGCGTGCCGACAGCGAGACCATGACCAAGCGCATGGTGTACGCGGTCGCGAATCCGAATGTGGATGTGCTCGGCCACTGCACCGGCAGACTGATCGCGGGGCAGCGCGGTTTGCGGCCGGAGTCGAGTTTCGATGCCGAACTCGTCTTCGAAGCGTGCCGGAGTTACGGGACGGCGGTGGAGATCAACAGCCGTCCCGAACGGCTCGACCCGCCGTCGCGACTGTTGCGGATGGCGGTCGAGATGGGGTGCTATTTTTCGATCGATACCGATGCGCATGCCCCTGGTCAGTTGGACTGGCTGGGTTATGGCTGCGAGCGCGCCGTCGCGAACGATGTTGCGGCGGAACGGGTTATCAATACTTGGCCAGCGGAGAAGCTGCTCGCCTGGACGCGATCGGCAGCAGGGGACGTGGTTTGAGCGTCGCTTCGGCGCGAGCGGGCCGAACTGTCCAGAGGTGATTTCGACGGCCGCGTCTGAGCATCGGGTTAACTGTTGCCGAACACTCGTGCCGGGATCTGGGAGGATGCCCGATGACGTTCGAGAATTGGTTTGATACAGAGATCTTTTGGGGGGTGGCGGTGGGTGGCTTTCCGATCGAAATCGTGCTCGGACTCATCGGTATCGCGGTGCCGATCATCGCGTTTCTGTGGGAGTTCGTCTTCGTCGGACGTAAGGAACTCGGCTATCGGGTCCAGATGGATACGCCGGTCACCGGTGAGATCGAATCGGTTTTTCCCGGTGTGCTGCCGCAGTTGCGCCCGGCGCAAGACGGTGTGAGTCCGCCGCTGAAGGATCTGTCGGTGGTGCTGGTCCGCATCGAAAACAGCGGCGCGACACCGATCGACACGCATGACTACCAAGCGCCGGAGGCGGGCCGAATCGGCCTGCACCTGAACTTTCCACAGCGGCGGGTCATCGGTATGGCGGTGACCGAGTTGAGCGAACAGGGCCTGGCTGATTCGCTGGGCCGTGATTCGGGCATCGCGGTTCGCGAGGATACGGTCGGACATATCGGTGCCATCGACCTGCCGAGAGTGCCGCTCAATCGCGGCGATCACTACAAGATCCTGGCCATCCTGCAACGTTCGGAGGGTACGGGGGAGTATCCGGATCCGGTGCTGAGCGGCGGTATCAAGGGTGGACGGATCATCGAAACCCAGAGTCGCACCGGCATTTCGCGAGTGATGGTGGCGCTCACGGCCTTCCTGGTCGCGGTGATCATCGTCCAGCTCCTGGTCTCCGTGCTCGCTCCCGATCCGACGCCATTGGATTGTGCCGCAGGAAAACTCACCGTAGTTGGCTCCTCGGCTTTCGAACCGGTCATTCGCGATGCGGCCGCTCAGTATGGGAAGCGTTGCACCGGCGCGGAATTCATCTTCGGTTTCGAGGGCACCGAACGTGGTCTCGACCGGCTCGCCGAGGAGGGTAAGGACGAATCCGATCTGATCACGATCAGCGACGGGCCGAAAGGTGATGGCTACCAACCGCTGCTGCACCGCCCGTTGGCGCTGTCGCTGTTCACCATGATCGTGCACAGAGATGTCGGTGTCACCAACCTGTCGGTCGGCCAGATCCAGGATCTGTATCAGGGCCGGATCACCAACTGGCGCGATGTCGGCGGCGCCGATCTGCCGGTCGTGCTTGTCAATCGGATCCCGGGATCGGGCACTCGAAATACGCTGGAGCGCAGGGTACTCGGCGGTCCGCAGCCAGATCGGCCGCATGTCAGCTGCGTCGCGATCAAGGATGGCGCACCCGCGACGGCCAGATATTGTGATGTGCAGGTCACCAAAGACATGCACAGGGCAGTCAGCGATATCCCGGGTGCGATCGGCTACAGCGAGTTCTCCGAGGCGGTGAAGGCGGGAGCCACGTCCCTGACCATCGATGGCGTAACGCCGGGTCGTGACGCTGCCGTGAACCGCAGCTATCCCTTCTGGGGCGTCGAATACGCCTACAGTTACGGCGAACTCCCCGGCGACTCGCTCGGCGCGAGCTTCCTGCACTTCTTGACCGATCTGACCGGCAAGGATGTGCTGCGCGAGCACGGCAACGAGCCGTGCGGTGAGCTTCCCGATCGGGCCCGCTGCCTGCCGTCTTCGTGACGTTGTCACAAATGTCGCGGCTATCTCGTCCCACTCGGGTAAGCGATTTCGAGAGAGGACGACCCATGTCACGTATGAAGCTCGCCGAGGCGGCGCCGGAGATCTACCAGGCCTGGTACGCCGCCGAGCAGGCAATCCGGCGCGGACCACTGGATTCGACGGTGCGGGAACTGGTGAAGATCCGCGTTTCCCAGATGAACGGCTGCCTGTTCTGCATCGATATGCACACCACCGACGCGCGGATGGCGGGCGAGACCGAACAGCGGATCTACTACCTCAATGCCTGGCGTGAGTCGGTGAAGTTCACCGAGGCCGAACGAGCCGCCCTCGCCTACGCGGAGGCGGTCACCAGACTCGGTGAAAACGGTGTCAGCGATGAGATCTGGGCCGAGGTGGAGAAGAACTTCGACGAGGGCGCGCGGGCCGGTCTGGTCGCGGTCACCGCGATGATCAACCTATGGAACCGGATCGGGGTGCCGCTGCGCATGCAGCCCGCCTCGGCGGCCGAGTCGTGAGTCATTCGGACGAGGGCATGATCGGTCTGCTGAAGTAGTCCTCGACCGGGACCGGACCGGTGTAGCGTCGGCAACCGCACTGCACCCATACGGGCCCGCCGTACGTCTTGCGGACCAGCTCGGCATGGCAGGTGCCCGCCTCCGGATCGTGCAGCGCCAGGTCGTGGCCACAGCCGCACCGGGCTACCGCGGGTCCAGCGGGCGAGCGCCTGCCGAACCGACCGACAGCCCAGCCGACACCGGCGATTGCGGCCCCGACAGCAAGTGTGATGGGATCGAACATGCGCATATTATATGTATGCGTATAACTAGTCGGAAGGGTAATCTAGTACCGGATTCTTTCGCTAGCCGGTATCAATAGTCTGGTAAGCCCGCTTGGCAAGGCCGGATAATGGCCTATTTCATCCCAAAGACTGAGATTTCAGACCGACTGCGTGGTTTGAGCAACCAGAAATAAGGTACGTCTATTGGCGGCCCCCCTGTTTACGCCAAACGGCGTGACCAGGCCAACCAAGCCTTCATGGACGGCGGTGCAGGCTCCAGTCTCCACCTCCGCCGCGGCGGCCAACACGTTCGGCGCCCAGTGCACCGAAGTGCTGGGTGGATGTGCACAAGGTTGTCCCTGGAAGGATGGTCATGAGCGCAGGTCTAATCGCGCCGAATTCGGCGCCCATTGCCGCTTCGGATTTGCTGTCTACCGATCACGTCGGTGAACGATTCCGCATTGCGATGGTTGTTCCGCCATACTTCGACGTACCGCCGAAGGCCTATGGCGGAGTCGAGGCCGTAGTCGCCGATTTGGTCGACGCATTGGTCGCACGCGGGCACGACGTGACATTGTTCGGCGCCGGTGAACCCGGTACCACGGCGAAATTCGTTCCGGTGTGGGATCGCGCATTACCCGAACGGCTCGGTGAGCCGTTTCCCGAGGTCGTGCACGCTCTGAAGGTGCGAAGGGCGATCGAACAGGTCGCCGCCACCTCCGGCGTGGATCTGGTGCACGACCACACCTTTGCCGGACCACTGAATGCCCCGGCGTATATGGGACTGGGCTTGCCCACCGTGGTGACCGTGCACGGCCCGGTCGACGAGGGCGACTGCTACCACTACTACCGTGAATTGGGCCAGGAAGTATCGCTGGTCGCCATCAGTGACCGGCAGCGCGAATTGGCGCCCGATCTGAATTGGGTCGGTCGCGTGCACAATGCACTGCAGGTCGACCAGTGGCCGTATCAAACCGAAAAAGGCGACTACGCACTGTTTCTCGGCCGATTCACCGCAACCAAGGGCACGCATCTGGCATTGGAGGCCGCGCACGCGGCCGGTATTCCGCTGGTGCTCGCGGGCAAATGCAGTGAGGCCGCCGAGCGGGCGTATTTCGAGAAAAAAGTGCGCCCGCTGATCACCGAGCGCGATCACCTTTTCGGACTCGCGGATGCGCAGGCCAAGCGCAAACTGCTCGCGAATGCGCGCTGCCTGCTGTTCCCGATCGACTGGGAAGAGCCGTTCGGCATGGTGATGATCGAGGCGATGGTCTGCGGCACACCGGTTGTCGCGCTCCGCGGCGGCGCCGTTGCCGAGGTCGTCGTCGATGGCGTGACCGGCCGGATCTGTGATGATCCGTCCGAACTGCCCGCGGCGATTGCCGAAGCGAGCCAGCTGGATCCGGCCGCGTGCCGTGCGCACGTCGAGGCCAACTTCGGCGCTGGCACGCTTGGGCGCGGCTACGAGCAGGTCTATCACCAGCTCCTGCGTTCGCGGCGTCATGCGCGCGCGGCACTGCTACTCGATGAGACGGTGCCGGTTCGTATTCCCGCCAGCGAACGCGTATGACCGAAGACGCAGGCGTCGCGTCGAATCCCGCACCGCTGAATTCCGGTGAGCCGACCGGTCTCGGCGGTTGCGGCAGTTCGGTGACCTTGGTCGAGGGCGGAACCTTCTGCCTGTCGAATCGGCTCGGTGATGTCGAACCGGGGCACCCGCACGGATTGTTCTTCCGCGACGCCCGCGTCATCTCCCGCTGGGAACTGCTGGTGGACGGCAAACCCGCCGAATCACTGTCGGTACTCAGCCCGGAGGCGTTCGCCGCCAGATTCGTGCTGCGCCGGCCACCGCAGGCCGGACAGGCCGACAGCACCCTGCTCGTGGTGCGCGAACGTCTCATCGCCGATGGCATGCACGAGATTCTGACCCTGGAGAATATGGGCCGCGAGGCCACCGCGGCCACCTTGGAACTGCATGTCGACGCGGATTTCGTTGATCTGTTCGCGGTCAAGGAGGGCCGCGTGGCGCACGGTCGCGCCGAAGTGACTGTGGCCGAAGGCGAGTTACTACTGCACGACCGCACCGATCGGATGCGCGGGCTCACGGTCTCGGCGACCGTCGAGCCCGCTGTGCTGCCCGGCACCCTGCTCTGGCGGGTGGTCGTGCTACCCGGCGAACGCTGGCAGACCGAGATCGTGGCCCAGCCGACCGTCGGCAATCAGCGTGTCCAGGCGCCATTGGCGCCGGGCGAACACCACGGGCTCAGCGCACCGAGCCGCAAGATGGCGGCATGGCGACACACCGCGACGAAAATTACTTCCGCGGATCCGGTGCTCACCCAGGTGCTCCGCCGCTCGGAAAGCGACCTGGGCGCCTTGCAGATTCACGACGAATCCGGCGAGGGTCGTCCGTTCGTTGCCGCGGGTGCGCCCTGGTTCATGACCCTGTTCGGCCGCGACAGTTTGCTCACCGCGTGGATGGCGCTGCCTTTGGAAGTGGATCTCGCGTTGGGCACACTGCAGCAGTTGGCCGAGGCGCAAGGTCAGTGCGTCGATCCGCTCACCGAGGAGGAGCCCGGACGGATCATGCACGAGATGCGGCGTGGCCCGGCCAGCGGGCATGTGCTCGGTGGCTATACCTATTACGGAACCGCGGACGCCACACCGCTTTTCATCATGTTGCTCGCGGAATGTCATCGGTGGGGCGCGGATCCGGAGGTGATCGAGGACCTGCTGCCCGCCGCCGACGCCGCGGTACGGTGGATCACCGATTACGGCGATCGCGACGGCGACGGTTTCATCGAATATCGCCGCGCCACCGATCGCGGCCTGGTCAACCAGGGTTGGAAGGACAGTTTCGACGGAATCAACGATGCCGCAGGGCATCTCGCGGAGGCGCCGATCGCGCTATGCGAAGTGCAGGGTTATGCGTATGCCGCACTGCTGTCCCGCGCGGAGTTGGCTGAGGCCTTCGACGATCAGCGCGCCGCGACCCGGCTGCGCGAGCGTGCCGCCGAACTACGCGGCAAATTCGCCGAACAGTTCTGGCTGCCGCAACAGGGGTGGTACGCCGTCGCACTCGACGGCCGCAAACGGCAGGTCGATGCGTTGACAAGCAATGTGACGCATTGTCTTTGGACCGGCATCGCCAATGACGAGCACGCCGCCGAATTGGTTCAGCGTCTGTCCGGACCCGAAATGGATACCGGCTTCGGGCTGCGCACACTCGCCTCATCGATGGGCGCCTACAACCCGATGAGCTATCACTGTGGATCGGTCTGGCCGCACGATACCGCGATCGCCGTCGCGGGCTTGCTGCGCTACCGGCAGGTGCCTGGCGCGGTCGAGCTCGCTACCCGGCTGGCGGGCGGATTATTGGATGCCGCAACATCTTTCGGTGGTCGGCTGCCCGAGCTGTTCTGCGGATTCCCGCGCGATCAGTTCGCGGCACCGGTCCCGTATCCCACCTCCTGCTCACCGCAGGCGTGGGCCAGCGCGGCACCGCTATTGCTGGTGCGCTCCTTCCTCGGACTCGAGCCAGTCGCGCCGTCGCGCAGCCTCACTGTCCGACCGCAGCTGCCGCCGCAGTGGGGCACGGTCACACTGAGTGAGCTGCGATTGGGTTCGGCGACGGTGGATCTCGAGGCCGAGGGAGATCGGGTCACCACGGCGCGGCTGCCCGATGATTGGCAGATCACGCGATGAACGGCGCTGAATCGGGTAATCCACCACCGCAAGGACATTGGTTTGCTTCTCCACTGAATACCAACAGGCTGGAGGTGCACAATGCAGACATCACTGGATCGCCGGGATCTGTGGAGCACTCAGCACCGTGATTGCAGTGCCGAGCCCATGGATCTCGATCTCGACCTTGCGCGTTTCATCTGCAGTACGCATGCGGGCCATGGTCCGGACTGCCATCAGTATCTCGCCGCATCGGCGTATTGCTTCGCCCGCGTCGAGGACAACTGAACGAGAAACGACCGAGCGCCCATTCCTGTGGCATTCCGCGGACGCCGGTCGGGAATGAGCGCTCGGGTCAGTAGCCTCGGAAGGGGTACTGCCTGTCGAGATCGAGGTTCAGCTCGACCACATTGACGCGCGGTTCACCGAGGAAGCCGAGGGTGCGGCCGTCGGTGTGCGCATCGACACGACCGCGTACCTGCTTTTCGGAGATATTGCGGGCCTTCGCGATTCGCGCCACCTGGATGGCCGCGTACTCCGGCGATATGTGCGGGTCCAGACCACTGCCGCTGGCGGTGACCGCATCGGTCGGCACCGGAGTGTCTTTTGAGGCATCGCCCATGATCGGGACGATCCGGCCGATCGAATAGTCCTCACCTGGCTTGGCGCATTCAACCGTTACGCCCTTGTAGGTGGACTGGAACGGTTCGGCCGGGCACGCCTGGTTGACGCTTACCACCTGCACCGGATGCGAGACCTCACCGTCGGCGTCACGCGGCCCGATCACCGAAAGCACCGCGCCGACGCCATCCTTCGTGCAGAACGGACGGCTGCCGTCGACCCCCTCACGGTCGCCGACCGCCTTGCTGCGCGCGCATACGGTGGACAGCAGACTCAACGTCACATTCGCCGGATCCGTGTCGAGCATGTCGACGATGCTCTCCGGGCCCAGATTGGAAGCAGCGGTGGCCAGCGGGTCATAGCCGTCGCCCGCTGCCGACGGACGGCTCTGGAAGTACTGCACCAGCGCATTGCCGTCCTTATCGGTGAATGATTGCCCGATGATGCCGCTGCCGACGACCTTGCCGTCGGACTCGATCAGCGAACCTTCCGCCTTATCGTGCAGACCGGGCAGTTGCGCAACCGCGAACACCGCCAGCGGATAGACGATTCCGGTGATCGCGGTAAGCACAAGCAGCGCACGCAGCGCGGCCAGATGCTGCCGGGACCAAGTTGACATACGCATATCAGGACATCCCGGGGAGGAGTTGGACGAGCAGGTCGATGAGCTTGATGCCGATGAACGGCGCGACAATGCCGCCGAGACCGTAGATCGTCAGGTTGCGGCTCAACAGTTTCGACGCATTGGTAGGCGTGTAGTTCACGCCCCGCAGTGCCAACGGGATCAACGCGATGATCACCAGTGCGTTGAAGATGACCGCCGATAGGATCGCTGACTGCGGGCTGGCCAGCCGCATGATGTTGAGGGCGTCGAGGCCGGGGAACAGTGCGATGAACAACGCGGGCAGGATCGCGAAGTATTTGGCGATGTCGTTGGCGATCGAGAAGGTGGTCAGGGCGCCGCGGGTGATGAGCAGTTGCTTGCCGATTTCGACGATCTCGATGAGCTTGGTCGGATCCGAGTCCAGATCGACCATATTCCCGGCTTCCTTGGCCGCTGAGGTGCCGGTGTTCATCGCGACCCCCACGTCGGCCTGGGCGAGTGCGGGAGCGTCGTTTGTGCCGTCACCGGTCATCGCGACCAGTCGACCGCCGTCCTGCTCCTTCTTGATCAGGGCGAGCTTGTCCTCCGGCGTCGCCTCTGCGAGGAAGTCGTCCACACCGGCCTCATCGGCGATCGCCTTGGCGGTCAACGGGTTGTCGCCGGTGATCATGACGGTCCGGATGCCCATGCGGCGCATCTCGTCGAAGCGTTCCCGCATGCCTTGCTTCACAACGTCTTTCAGGTGGATGACGCCGAGTAGCCGGGCCTCGCCGTCGTTGACCTCACCGACGACCAGTGGCGTGCCACCGGATGCGGAGACGCCGTCCACGATCACGCCGATCTCGTTCGGTACATCGCCACCTTGTGCGCGGACCCATTCGACGACGGCGCTGGCGGCGCCTTTGCGCAGCTGATGACCCCTGGCCAAGTCCACGCCCGACATCCGGGTCTGCGCGGTGAACTCCACCCAGGTCGCGCCGGTCAGCTCGCCCGGTGTGCGCTCGCGCTTGTTGAACGCCTGCTTGGCGTACACGACGATGGAGCGGCCCTCGGGGGTCTCGTCGGCCAAGCTGGACAGCTGTGCGACATCGGCCAATTCGTCGGCCGCAACGTCGGGCACCGGAACGAATTCCGCGGCTTGGCGGTTACCGAGGGTGATGGTGCCGGTCTTGTCCAGCAGCAGGGTGTTGACATCGCCTGCGGCCTCGACGGCGCGGCCGGACATGGCAAGCACATTGCGCTGCACCAGGCGGTCCATACCCGCGATACCGATTGCCGAGAGCAAGGCGCCGATGGTGGTCGGGATCAGGCAGACCAGCAGCGAAACCATCACGATTCCGGTCACCCCGTGCAGGTCGAGTGCCGAAGTATCGGCCACGCCGGGGTTATTGGATTTGGCGAAGATCGCCAGCGGCTGCAGGGTGACCACCGCGAACACGAAGATGATCGTGAGCGAGGCGAGCAGGATGTTCAGCGCGATCTCGTTCGGCGTCTTCTGCCGACTCGCGCCTTCGACGAGGGCGATCATCTTGTCTATGAAGCTCGCGCCCGGTTCCTGGGTGATCTTGACGACGATCCGGTCCGAGAGCACGGTGGTGCCACCGGTCACGGCCGATCGGTCACCGCCGGATTCCCTGATGACCGGGGCGGATTCACCGGTGATGGCCGACTCGTCCACCGATGCGATGCCTTCCACGACATCACCGTCGCCGGGAATGATCTGCCCTGCCTCTACGACGACATAGTCGCCGCGCTGGAGCGCGGGCGCGCCGACACTCTCCTCGACGACCCGCGCGCCGGGTGACCATTCGACCAGTCGACGAGCCATTGTGTCGGTCTTGGCTTTGCGCAGCGTATCGGCCTGAGCCTTACCGCGGCCCTCGGCGACCGCCTCGGCGAGGTTGGCGAAGATCACGGTGAGCCACAGCCACACCACGATCGCCCACGCGAAGAACGAGGGATCGGCGATCGCGAGGATCGAAGACCAGACGGCCCCGATCTCGACGATGAACATCACCGGGTTGCGCCACATGGTGCGCGGGTCGAGCTTGCGTGCGGCATCGGGTAGGGAGGTCAAGAGCATCTTCGGGTCGAGTGCGCCACGCGGGACGCGGCCACCTATGTGCTCGGCCTGTTTCCTCGCCGCGTCGGAGATGTCGGCAGTGGTCACTTCGGTAGTGGGACTGGTCATTTCAGTGGATTCCTTCAGCGAGCGGCCCGAGTGCGAGTGCGGGCAGGAAGGTCAACGCGACCAGGATCACGGTGACGCCGACGACCATGCCGACGAACTGCGGCCGGTGTGTCGGCAACGTGCCGATCGACTCGGGGGTCTGCCCCTGCTGGGCGAGCGAACCGGCCAGCGCGAGCACGAAGATCATCGGCAGGAAGCGGCCGAACACCATAGCCAGGCCGAGGGCGGTGTTGTACCACTCGGTATTGCCGCTCAGACCCGCGAATGCGGAGCCGTTGTTGTTGGCGGCGGAGGTGAAGGCATACAACACTTCCGAGAGCCCGTGTGGCCCGGAGTTGAGCATGCCCGCGCGTTGTCCGGGCATCGCCATCGCGGCCGCTGTACCTACGAGCACGATGAGCGGGCTGATCAGGAAGTACGAAGCGGCGAGCTTGATTTCGCGCGGCGTGATCTTCTTGCCGAGGTATTCCGGTGTGCGGCCGACCATGAGACCCGCGACGAAGACGGTGATCACCGCGAGAATGAGCATGCCGTAAAGACCCGACCCGGTACCGCCTGGAGCCACCTCACCGAGTTGCATGTTGAACATCGTCATCATGCCGCCGAGGCTGGTATAGGAGTCGTGGAACGAGTCCACCGCGCCCGTCGAGGTCAGCGTGGTCGCGGTCGCGAAGGTCGCGGAATCCGCAACGCCGAAACGGGTTTCGACTCCCTCGAGCGATGCGCCGATGCCGGTCGGGACGGTGCCGTGGTGCTGCAATTGGAAGTAGTTCTGCAGGGTGACGCTGATCAGTGCGATCGTGCCCATCACCGCCACGATCGCGTAACCCTGCTTCTTACTGCCGACCATGCGACCGAAAGTGCGCGGCAGTGCGAAGCTGATCACCAGCAGCAGGAAGATCTCGAGCCAGTTCGTCCAGGTGGTCGGGTTCTCGAAGGGGTGTGCGGAGTTCGCGTTGTAGAAACCGCCGCCGTTGGTGCCGAGTTCCTTGATGACTTCCTGGCTGGCCACCGGTCCGCCGGTGATGGTCTGCTCGGAGCCGTTCAGCGTGTGCGCGAGTTGATCGTGCAGGTGGAAGTTCTGGATCACGCCGCCGGCAATGAGGATGATCGCGAACACGAATGCGAACGGCAGCAGAATGCGAATGGTGCCGCGGACCAGATCCACCCAGAAGTTGCCGAGATCGCCGGTATGCCTGCGCGCGAAGCCGCGCACAAGTGCGACTGCCACCGCGATACCGACGGCTGCCGAGACGAAGTTCTGCACCGCGAGCCCGGCCATCTGCACCAGGTGGCCCTGGGTGGATTCGCCGGAGTAGTTCTGCCAGTTCGTGTTCGTCACGAAACTGACCGCGGTATTCCAGGCCAGTGCGGGGGTCATCTCGGTCGCCGGATTATGCAAATGCAGCGGCAACCGGCCCTGGATCAGCTGAAGGAAGAACAGGAACAGAATGCTGACCGCGGAAAACGCCAGCACGCTGCGGGCGTAGACGGCCCAGGTCTGTTCGACCTCGGGCTGCACGCCGATGGCTTTGTAGACGACCCGCTCCGCACGGGAGTGCTTCTCGGCGTTGTACACCCGGAACATGTAGTCGCCGAGCGGCACATGCACCAGGGCCAACGCGATGATCAGCGATGCGAGGAATGCGACCCCCGCTGTTGTCGTGTTCACCTAGAACCTCTCGGGGAAGAGCAGCGCCACCACCATGTAGACGGCGACCAGTACGGCGAGAATCAAACCGATCAGGTTCGCGATCACAGCTTTTCCACCCCTCGCTGGATCAGGCCCAGCAGCGCGAAGATCGCCACGGTGAGTACCGTGAACACCACGACAGACATCTACCCAACCTCCATTGGCGCTTCCTGCATGGAGCGCGACAGGGTGAGTCAAGCGGTCATTCGAACTGGTGCGGAGCTCGTTTACGGCTCCTTATCGCCCCATTGACGAGCATTGACGCTTCGTTTACGGGGGTGGTGCGTACGCACGGTGAAAGGATGCCGTCAAGGTAGGCGGCCAACCCGTCAATACACCGTAAAGATCCAGATGGGCCGCCGATACGGGGGTAGAAATTCATCGACCGGGTGCGGGGGATTCCAGCGCGACCGGGTGCCTATTGGTTTCGGTGAAAGGATCGTCATGTCGGCTGTCACCGTCGCGGTGATCATCGGATTCATTTGTTGCGCGCTGATCATCCGCGCACTGGCGACGATGGGGCGGGATTCGGATATCGCGACAGAACAGATACGGATCTTCGGCGACACGCCGTATCGAGCGATGATGGACGAGTGAAACGCGGTCAACTGCGCATCTACCTCGGTGCGGCACCGGGGGTCGGGAAGACCTACGCCATGTTGGGCGAGGCCCATCGCCGACTCGAACGCGGCCGCGACGTGGTAGCGGCGGTAGTGGAGACACACGGCCGAGCCAAGACCGCGCAACTACTGGCGGGCATCGAGCGGATTCCACCGCGCATGGTGGCCTATCGCGGCACGACGCTGCCCGAACTCGATGTCGAAGCGGTGCTGCGCCGCGCACCGGCGGTGGTGCTGGTCGACGAACTCGCCCACACCAACGCGCCCGGTAGCGCACACGCCAAGCGCTGGCAGGACGTCGAGGATTTGCTGGCCGCGGGCATCGACGTGATCTCGACGGTCAATGTGCAGCATCTGGAGAGCCTCAATGATGTCGTCGAGCAGATCACCGGCATCCAGCAGAAGGAAACCGTGCCCGACGCCGTGGTGCGCAGCGCCGACCAGATCGAACTGGTCGATATCACGCCGGAGGCCTTGCGGCGCAGGCTTTCTCACGGCAACGTGTACGCCGCCGACAAGGTCGACGCGGCGCTGCGCAACTACTTCCGCCCCGGCAACCTCACCGCCCTGCGCGAATTGGCGCTGCTGTGGCTGGCCGACCAGGTCGACGCCGCATTGGCGAAATACCGGGCCGACCACAAGATCACGGAGCTGTGGGAGGCGCGCGAACGTGTCGTTGTCGCGGTGACCGGCGGCCCCGAATCGGAGACCGTGGTGCGCCGGGCCAGTCGCATCGCCAGCAAATCCAGTGCCGACCTGGTCCTGTTGCATGTGGTGCGAGGCGACGGACTTGCCGGGGTGTCGACGGAACGGCTGACGCGGCTGCGGGAATTCGCGGCGAGTCTGGATGCCTCGCTGCATACGGTCACCGGTGACGATGTGCCGAATACGCTGCTGGAATTCGCCCGCGAGGTGAACGCGACCCAGCTGGTGCTCGGCACGTCCCGGCGCTCGCGCTGGGCGCGCGTGCTCGACGAGGGAATCGGCTCCGCCGTCGTGCAGGCATCCGGCAAGATCGATGTGCACATGGTCACCCACGAGGAGGCCAACCGTGGGCTGCGCCGCCATTCGCTGGTGCCGCGCCAGCCGATCCGCGCATGGCTCGCGGCGGTGCTCGTGCCGGTGGCGGTCTCGGCCGTCTGTTCCGCCTTTCTGGACGGGTATCTGCAGCTCGGCGGGCTGAGCGCGGTGTTCTTCATCGGCGTCGTCGCGGTCGCGCTGCTGGGTGGCGTTGTGCCGGCGGCACTTTCGGCGCTGCTGTCGGGGATGTTGTTGAACTGGTTCTTCGTCGATCCGCGCCACAGCCTGACCATCGCCGAACCGGACAGCTTCGTCACGGTGGTGGTATTGCTGATCGTCGCGGTGGCGGTCGCCGCGCTGGTGGACATGGCCGCCAAACAGACCAGGCAGGCGCGTCGGGCCTCACAGCAGGCCGAATTGCTGACCCTGTTCGCCGGTGCCGTGCTCCACGGTGCGGATCTGCCCAAGCTGCTGGAACAGGTACGCGAGACCTACGGGCTGCGCGCGGTCAGCATGCAGTGCGGTGACGAGGTGATCGCGGCGGTCGGCACAAGTCCGCCGCAGCGGGCATCGGAGGCCGAAACCGCGATTCAGGCGGGCGATGCGACGAGTTGGCTGCTGTTGGCCGGACGACCGCTGGCCGCGACCGACCGCCCGGTTCTCAACGCGGTCGCCAACCAGGCGGCCGGGCTGGTTCGCCAGTCCCGATTGGCCGAGGAGGCCAGCGCCGCCGCGGCACTGCTCGAGGCCGACCGGTTGCGCCGGGCGCTGCTGTCCGCGGTGAGTCACGATCTGCGCACACCGTTGGCCGGAGCCAAGGCCGCGGTTTCCAGCCTGCGCAGTGACGACATCGAGTTCTCGCCCGAGGACACCGTCGAATTGCTGGAAACCATCGAGGAATCGGTGGATCAGCTGACCGCGCTGGTCGGCAATCTGCTCGACTCGTCGCGGCTGGCAGTCGGTGTGGTGCAGCCGCAGTTCCGACGGGTGTACATGGACGAGGTGGTGCACCAGGCGCTGGTGAGCGTCGGGATGGGTGCGCGCGGACTCCGGCGTGCGGCAATGGATCGGGTGAAGGTGGAGGTCGGCGAGGTTTCGGTGCGCGCGGACAGTGGCCTGCTCGAGCGAGTGCTGGCCAATCTGATCGACAATGCGCTGCGGCATTCGACGCGTGATACACCCGTTCGGGTCACCGCGGAACGCGGTGGCGACTGGGTGTCGATTGCCGTGGTCGATGTCGGTCCCGGGGTCCCACCGGGCACCGAGGAGCAACTATTCGAGCCGTTCCAGCGGCTCGGCGATCGCGACAACACTACGGGCGTTGGGCTCGGCCTGTCAGTGGTGCGCGGCTTCGTCGAGGCGATGGGCGGCTCCGTGCACGCCGAACCGACACCGGGCGGAGGATTGACGATGATCGTTGACCTGCCCGCGGATGAAACCGGGGTGAGCAGCTGATGATGAGCACAACGACACCGCGGACCGCACAGGAAGTCGTGATGACCGACAAGAAGCAGGAAGCACCGTCGACCAAGGTCCTTGTGGTCGATGACGAACCGCAGATCGTGCGCGCACTGCGCATCAATTTGTCGGTGCGCGGCTATGAGGTGATCACCGCGGGCACTGGTGCGGCGGCCTTGCGCGCGGCGGCCGATAAGCATCCCGACGTGGTCATCCTGGATCTTGGCCTGCCTGATATGGACGGCATCGAGGTATTGGCCGGACTGCGCGGCTGGTCCGTGGCCCCGGTGATCGTGCTCTCGGCGCGTACCGATTCGACCGACAAGGTAGAGGCGCTGGATGCGGGCGCGGACGACTATGTCACCAAGCCGTTCGGCATGGATGAGCTGCTCGCTCGGCTGCGGGCCGCGGTACGGCGCGGCGCGACCGATACCGATACCGTCGATCCGGTGGTGGTGACGTCCTCGTTCACCGTGGACCTGAGCGCGAAGCAGGTCACCAGGAACGGTGATCCGGTGCACCTGACCCCGACGGAGTGGGGCATGCTCGAGATGTTGGTGCGCAATCGCGGCAAACTCGTCGGGCGGCGCGAGCTGCTGCGTGAGGTGTGGGGGCCGTCGTACGCCACCGAAACGCATTATCTGCGGGTGTATCTCGCACAATTGCGGCGCAAACTCGAGGTCGACCCGTCGAATCCGAAGCATCTGCTGACCGAGGCCGGAATGGGGTACCGCTTCCAGGAGTGATGTCTCGCAGATCACCGGCTCGAGTGGCCATTCGCGGAAGGGCTCGCGCTCGCGTGGCGTTGGCGGGGGTGAGTGTTCCGTTTCGAGAATGGCAGGATCAGACCATGGCTGACCAGACCCCCGCATCCGTGACGACGACCGAGCCGACCACCCTGTGGGTCGAGCGCACAGGGACGAGGGCGTACACCGGTCGCAGCTCGCGCGGTGCCGAGGTACTGATCGCATCGCAGGGCGTGCCCGGGGCGTTCACCCCGGGTGAACTGCTGAAAATCGCGCTGGCGGGCTGCTCCGGATTGAGCGCGGACTTCCCGCTCTCGCGCAAGCTCGGCGATACCTTCGACGCGACAATTCGAGTCTCCGGCGACGCCGACCGTGAGAACGAGGTGTACCCGCAGCTCGACGAGGTGTTCGAGCTGGACCTCAGCGAATTGGACGAGCAGGCACGCGAGCGACTGCTGGTCACCGTGCAGCGCGCCATCGACAAGGTCTGCACCGTCGGCCGGACGCTCAAGGCCGGTGCGAAGGTCACCCTGACATTCGATATCGACGCCACCGACGCGTGATGCCGGAATCGGTTCGGCTCAGCGCATGGGTGCACGGCTACGTGCAGGGCGTCGGCTTCCGCTGGTGGACGCGCTCGCGGGCATTGGCCCTCGGCCTGGTCGGACACGCCACCAACGCCCGCGACGGTCGGGTGCATGTGGTGGCAGAAGGGCCGCGACCCGCATGCGAAATGTTGCTGGATCTTCTGCGTTCCGGAGATACTCCTGGTCGGGTCGACGTCGTTGTGGAAAGCTGGGAGCCCGCGCGGGGAGATTTGTCCGGATTCGAGGAGCGGTAGTGGTTTCGACGACCGAGCGATGTGATCGTTGAGTACGGCAGGTCCGGGAGCGGGAGACGACGCGGAGCGGACTCAGCCCGATCCGGAGCCGGGGTCGTCGACGCCCGACGTGCCCGAGTCCGGCGGGTATGCGGGGTTTGAAAGCACGCCATCGCAACCGTTTTCACCGGGGAGTGGGGCCCGCTCGGAAGGTGCCGAGTCTGGTTCTGCAAGTCCTGGGTCCGACGCGGCGGGCGGCGGCTCTGGTTCGCAGGGCGGTGGGGCTGGTTCGCCGGGCGACGGGCCGGTTCAGCCTGGCGCCGAGCCGCGGCGGTTCAGTAGCCCGCCGCAAAGGGGCAGTATCCAGCGGCAAGAGCCCGGTATCACCCAGCCGCGTCCGCCGACGGTGGCGGAGGCGCGGGCGCGTGACAAGGCACGTAAGCACGCCGAGGAGGCACAGCGGGCCGCGACGGCCGCCGCCGAGCAAAAGAAGCGCACTCGCAAGCGCGTGCTCATCGGCGGTGTCGCCATTGTCGGTGTCGCGGGTTTGGTCGGGGGCGGTTATCTCGCATATCGCGCGCTCACCAAACCCGATCAGGTGACCGCCTATTGCACCGTGATCGATCAAAACGGTCAGGAGGTCACCGCGCCCGACGACGACTGCGAGGTCGCCTCGACCGCCGTCGGCTCCGGGACGACCGGCGCGTACACCGGCAGCAACGGGATCTTCATCTACAACGGGCACCAGTACCGCTACTACTACGGCGGCAACAACACCGTCGGCAAACCGCCGTCCGGTGGAACCACCGTGCAGCCCAAGGGTGCTCAGATCTCGACCAAGAGCGGCAGCACCGTCACCCGCGGCGGTCTCGGGACCAGCAGCAAGAGCGGCGGAGGTTCGTAATGCGACGCGTGCGCGCTACACCGCGGGCCGGCTGGCAGCAGATCATCGAAGGCCAAGGGCTGGTCTACGGCTCGCCTGGCCGGGATGCGAGCGGTATGCCCCGGCCGTACTGGGATGAATCGGTGCACTACGAGTTCGAGATGTCGGAAATCCTCGCGTTGGAGGCCGACGTCGAACTGCTGCATTCGATGTGTCTGAAAGCCGTCGAGCATGTCGTGCTCACCGAGCGGTACAAGGATTTTGGTCTGCCCGAATGGAGTTGGGGACCGATCGCGGAATCCTGGAAGCGCAACGACCCGTATGTCTATGGACGCTTCGATCTGCGCTATGACGCGCGCCGTCCGGCGAAGCTGTTGGAGTACAACGCCGATACACCGACCTCGCTGTTGGAGGCGGCAATTGTGCAGTGGCACTGGCTCACCGCGCTCTATCCCGACGGCGATCAGTGGAATTCCCTGCACGAGAAGCTGGTCGAGCGCTGGACCGAGCTGCGCGACATCCTGCCCTCTGCACAACTGCATTTCACCTGGTCCGGTGCGGACGCCACCGGTGAGGACAATGTCACCACCGCGTATATGCAGGAGACTGCGGCCGAGGCCGGATTCGACACCATCGCTTTACCGATCGAGGAGGTCGGATTCGATAGCGAGCTGGAGCGTTTCGTTGATCTGGCCGAGGGGTCGATCGATGCGATTTTCAAGCTCTATCCGTGGGAATGGGTGCTCGACGACGATTTCGGTAAGCGCGTGGTCGCGAGTCTGCCGCAGACCATGTGGGTCGAGCCGCTGTGGAAGACCCTGCTGAGCAATAAGGCGATACTCGCGATCCTGTGGGAGATGTATCCAGGGCACCCGAATCTATTGCCGGCCTATCTCGATCAGCCAAATGAGCTCACCGAGTACATTCGCAAGCCGAAGCTCGGGCGCGAGGGCGCGAATATGACCATTGTCGGCGCGGGCTTGGAGACGGCCACCGGCGGCGTATACGGCGAAGAGGGCTTCGTCTATCAATTGCTCGACCCGCTACCGGAATTCGACGATATGCGCCCGGTCCTGGGCGCCTGGATCGTCGGCGACAACGCGGCCGGACTCGGGATCCGCGAAACCGCCGGATTGATCACCGACGACGGCTCGGCCTTTGTCCCGCACCGCATTACGCAGTAACTACGCGACCTCACCTCGGAAGGATCACGATGATCGCAGTTGCCCTCGAATCGGGTTACTGGAACTCGCTCGGCACCGGCGTTGGAGCCATCGTCTGCTACGCCATTGTCGGCTTGGCCCTCATGCTCGTCGGCTTCTACGCCATCGATCTGACCACCCCCGGCAAGCTGCGCGCGCTGGTCGCCGCTGGTAAGCCCAATGCCATCATCGTCACGGCCGCGGGCATGGTCAGCATGGCCTTGATCGTGGTCCTGGCGACCTACGCTTCGGCGGGCAAGCTTTCCGAGGGGCTCATCGCGGCCAGTGTCTATGGGCTGGTTGGCATTATCGCGCAGGTGGTTTCGGTGCGGGTCATCGAGCGCGCACTCGGCATCGATATCGGCGCGGCGTTGGCATCCGATGTCTACACCACCGAGGTTCTCGTGGTGGCCGCCGCGCATTTCGCGCTCGGCCTGGTTGTCGCCTTCGCCATTCTGTAGATCCTCGGGGGCGGTCCCGGAGGTCAGTTGTCGTAGGAGGCGACTCCTACCGGCCCGACCCCGAGACAGAGGTCGAGTCCTGTGGTGCGAGGACTGATTCGGAGCATGGAACCGCTCCCGATCACTCGAACGTAGACCGTGTTCAACCCTTCGCGAACCGGCACGCCCACGGGCTCGCCGTGTTCGAAAGAGACGGTAATCCGTCCATCTTCATTTGCCAGATAGTTGAGCTGCACAGTCCATTCATGTTCGAGCATCGGCCCGTCCAGCGGAATATCGCTCGGCTGCGGGCCCCGAATCCGATACCCACAGCCACCCTCGGGTCCAGGCAGAGCACTGCGATTCCACCAAACCGCCGCCGCCACGATCTCCCCACTATCGGTAATCATCCGCAGCCGCGGTGTCGAATCAGCAAACGTATTCGGCTCAGCGATCGGCGCGAGCACCCGACTGACCAGATTCTGCGGATAGGCCGTCGGATTCAACACATCCCACGGCACCTCCTGCTCCAGCAGCGGCACCCCATCCGCCCCCGCCAACGCCGCCTTCACATTCGTCACATACGTCTTGGTCGGATTAATCCGCCAAGACTTCACAAACGCCGTAGTAGACCAGAGACTGCTCACCAGAAACACCGCCCCCAATACCGCAGTGACCCGCGGACCAGGCACGAATACCGGTATGCGACTACCCATTCCGGGAATCCACCTGGTCATCCGGCCGCCGACCGCGAACAGCGCACGAGCACGGCCGTGTATCGCGGGGAGCTGTCGACGCGAATCTGCGAGCCGCCCAGGAGTGTGGTCCTTCGGGGTGGTCGCATCGCATTGTGAGTCGGGAAGCGCCGCGGCAGCGTGGCCGCGTGTACCCGCAAACAGCGCACGAACGCGGCCTTGTCCAACGGGGGCGCGGCGACGCGAATCAGCATCACGATCTCTGGGGCGCTGCCCGCGCGCGAGATCGCGAAGGCCGGGAAGCATTTCAGCGGCGTGCGTACCAGGAAGCGAATCCGGAGCATGGTCGCGCGGTTGAGCACGCAATATCAGGGCACCCGCTGCGGTCGAAATCACTGCGATATCGGCGAAATAGCGCAGGGACTGCATCAATTCGCCTGCGGTATTCGGTCCGCTGCGGGCCAAGGCGACCGGCAGTTGTGCGACGAGTACATATACCGCCGCTGTCAGCCATACCGGCCCCACACGAAGCCGGGCACGCATCGAAAGCAATACGAGCGCACACAACGCGACCCACGCCGACACCACCGCCCAACCCGGCGGATCCGCCCATGGCGTCGACGGGAGCCAGCGCTCCCAACTCCACGGTCCGCCGAACAGCGTTGGCACAATCCCCAATGACGTTGCGTCGGGCAATAAGTCACGCAACTCCGCCGGGCTGGTCTGCACCGCCGAAACGTCCACCACCGTCAGATATCCGGCAAGCCAACAGGCGATCACCACACCGGAGCCAGCCCACAGCGCCACCCCACGCCGCGCCACCACGCGCAGCGCGGATCCGAGACCGTCGACGTGCCGAACGAGCACGACTACGGCGAATGCCGCAAACGGAACGATCACCGACTTCTCGAAAAATAGCAGCGCCACCCCAAGCACCACGACCGCCGATACCGCATATCGCCGCCGCCCTGTCTCGAGCAGCCGCACCGCATCACCGATCACCCAAGCGAGCGCGAATTGCAGCGGCAGCGCATTGAGCGCGGCGGCCCACCATGCGTACGCGGGCAGCGTCAGCGGACAGAACAGATAGAACCCCAACGGCACGAGAATCGCCCAGCGGACCCCGGCGAGCACGACCAGCATCCGTACCACCGCCACCGACGCCACCAACTGCAGCACCACCAGCGATACCACCGGCCCGGCCCACGTCAACGGGGCAACCCTGGTAACCACCCAAGCTGTGGCAAACGCCAACGGCATGAAATGCCCGTCATGGTTGTACAACAGCAAATCCGCGGACCACAGCGAATAACTCCCCGCCCGCCCCACCAGAATCAGATCATCCCAATAGAAAAACCCGCTCCCCGCCACCCACCCGCGAACCACCAACTGCACCACCACGAGACACGCGGCTACCCCGAGCACAACCCGCCCTGCCTCAACCCTGCGCGCAGGCGCTACGTCGACCAAGTCCGGCACGGCGACGGTATCCATGTCACCCCACCGTAGTGTCACGCCCTGGCCGCGCGACAACTTCGCGCCGTGGACAGCGTGCCCTCTCGCGCCCGCGGTCGCGTTCTCCCGCGCCACGTACCGATTCACCGGGCGAAATGTGCGCGAGAGGTGAATCCGTGCGCGGAGCAATTCTCGAGATTGCGGGCGGGAACAGCAGCCGCCGAGCATGCGCGCGTCGGCGGCTTCGGACTATCGGCGCGACGGGTCCGGCACGGTCATGCGCCGAGGGCTCGGGCCAGGTGTGGCCAGGAATCGTGGAGGTCGGTTTCGAACTGGCCCCAGGTGTGTGAGCCCTCGGGGCGGTTGACATGGATGGCGGGGAGTCCGAGCTCGCTGAGCCGGTCCGCGAACGCATCCGTGCAGGAGCTGGCGATGGCCTCGATGGGCGGGAATCCGAGTCCGCCTTCATCGATCGCGCCTGGGGTGCCGGTGGCGGCCGAAAGGTAGATCGTCTTGCCCGCCAACGCACTCGCATTGGCGAACGCGTCGTGCGTTCGCCAAACCCCTTGGCCCAGCTCACCCCACATATTCACCGGATTAGCGCCGCCGCGGATCACCTGCGCGCTGACCATCGCCACCCCGAGCGCATCCGACGTCCACGGACATCCGCTGTAGGCCGCCACCGCGCTGTACACATCGCGCGCCTGGATCGCCAGATCCACTGCTGACCCCGCACTCATCGACACACCTGCGATCGCATTGCGTCCGGTGCTGCCGAGCCGGGTATCCATAACGGCAGGGAGTTCTCGCGAGAGATAGCTCTGCCAGCGGTTTCGGCCGACTGCCGGATCGTCGCTGATCCAGTCGGTGTACATGCTGTAGGCGCCGCCGATCGGCAGCACCACGTTGACATGTTTATCAGCGAAGAACTGCCGGACATCGGTATCGTCCCACCACGAGATGCCATCGGTGCCGCCACCGATCCCGGTGAGTAGATACAGCGTCGGCGCGGGACCACCCGCGGCTCGAATCACCCTGTTGCTCACCACCCGGTCCATCGCGGGGGAGTACACGTCGACTTGCGAGACCGAACTGTCCAGCGGTGTCTCGCCAACCACGTGCGGCGCCGCCACCGCAGGGGGAACGGATATGACAGAAATTGCGAAACCGGCCACCAGCACACTCACGAGCGAGGCCAAATACCTTGAAGCCCTCACGATTCCGTAGTACCACCAAAGATCACTACGCAAACCCAATGCGTGCCAACACCTTCGAGATGCTCGCCGCGACCCGACCGTGGTTGTCAGTGGGTGTGGCGTCCGAAGCGGCCCGATTCGAAACCGGTCAGCATGCGGAAGGCGAGGACGGCGCCCCACGGGCCGATGACCCACATCGGCCATGGGTAGGTGAATTCGCCGACACTGATCGAGATCGCGGCCCAGATGGTGAGCACCAGGACACTCACTCCGAGCCATGAAGTACCCTCGATCTGCTGCCAGATCGGGAAGCGGCTCATCGAATTCTTTTGCGCGGCAGACTCTTTCGGCAATTTCGGCAGATCCGAGAGCACGAGCTGCAGATCGTCGCGAACGCCGGTCTCATAGACGCGGGCGACGCGCTGATCGTATTCGGCGAGGTCGATTCGTCCGTCGGCCATATGTCGTCCGAGCAGCCGCACAACCTTCTCGCGCTCCGCATCGGAGGCCCGAGTACCAGGCGAGATTTCCATGTCCAGTTCCTAACGACTAGATCCATATTCCACATTGGAATGTGAAATCAGAATGCACCCTCCAATGTGGAATGTCAACCCTTGTGTGGAGGAAGCGGTCGTGCTCGGCGGAGTTCGTACGGTGCCACCTCAGTGCGCTCGGCTACGCGGTGTCAGGCCTATGACTTGCGGTGACGCCGACCGGATTGCTCGTTTCGCCGCTGCGCCTGTTGTTCTCCCCGGTTCGGCTGATGTGGTTCGCCGGGGTGCGTGCCGGATAGCAGGTGGCGGTGTGCACCGGAACTTTCCTCCCGGAGCATGCCGGTCGGTTGGCGGTAGTTCTGTTGTTCGCCGTACCGAGTGGCGGGTGGTTCTTCCCAGCGATCGCTAGACGGCTCCGACCGGCGCGGGTCCGCCGAGTTGCCGCGGCGGCCCTGTGTTGGTTCGTCCCGGTGCGACTCGCTGCGGCGTCGGTTGGGTATGCCCCGACTTGGGGACGGTTCGTCCCAGCCCTCACTCGAAGGCTCGGACTGACGGGAATCCACACCGGCTCCATGGTGGGAGTGCGTGGGTATGTGTGGTTCGTAAGGTGGCTGACCGTGGTGTTGGGTCGGTGCTGCGCTACGGCGGGCGGATGATGGCTCCACCCTGTCATCGGCCGATGATTCGTATCGGGATGCACGCGATCGCCTGATACGGCGTGCCGGTGGATCGTCCCACTGGTCACTTGGCGGTGTGTTCCACTGATCGCTCGATGCGTCGCCCCGATGGTCGTTCAGTGATGTGTTCCAGTGATTACTCGGTGTTGTGCCGTGTTGGGGGCTTTGGTGGTTGTCCCACTGGCTGCTCGGTGGTGTGTCCCAACGATCGCCCGCTGGTGCGTCCCAGCCGTCACTCGGTCTTATGCCCGCATGAGCCTGCGACTGTGCCTCCCACCGATCGTTCGTTCTTCGGCGGGTATTCGACGGCTGGTCGCGGCGTCGGGTTGATGGTTCGTCGGAGCGTTCGGCTGAGTTCCGAGGATCTTGGGAGCGTTGGGATGCGGCGGCCCTGCGGCGGGTGGGCGGTGGAGGGTCTAGGTCGGGTGATGGGTCGCGGCGGCTTGATCGGCTCGGCCGAGGCGGGTCCACGGGGTCGGGTGTATTGCGACGCTTACTCGATAGCTGGTGTGCCCCAGTGGATTCGCGGGACGACGCGGTCGGATGATCGCGTTGGAGGGTCTCGGGATCGACCACCGGCAGCTCCCGGGTAATGCGGTCGGAGGTCTCGCCGCGTTCCCGGAAGGCGGCGACGATGCCTTGGTTGTGCAGCCAGGCGCCCGGGTCGTACCGGTCTCGGGGATCCAGCTCTGGAACCGCGTGTTCCAGGAGGTTGAGCAGGTCACCGCGGCCACCGCCGAGGGCGGCGCGAATGGCGGGGAAGGTGGTGGCGCGGAAGGCCCAGTCCCATTCGTAGGCCGGGTGGGTACCGCTGGAGTCGTGGCCGTGGAAGACCAGATCACCGGAGCGGGTGATCCGGGCTCGCACCGATATGGCGTCGGATTCGATGAGGAAACCGCGGATGTCGGTGCGGGCGCGGGTGGCGGCGTGATCGGCGGCCTTTATCTCGAACCAGGCCGTCGTGAGACCGGTAAGCGCGAGTACGGCGGCGAAGGCGACTTGCCCCCAGACATCGGACAGATCGTTTTTCCGACTGACCTCACACGCGTACAGAAACACCAGGCTCCCCGCGACCAACGTCGCGATGCGCGTCAGCCGCAGCGTCGTCGGATGACGGATCAGACCGAGCGCGGTGCTGGTCTTGGCCGATGACATGCTGTGCACTCCAACTAACGGTCCGCTGGCGAATCAGACAGGATCGTATGCGCCCCGGCACGCCGGCGATACCGCAAGGACAAACCGGTCAGTCCGGGGAGTCGGGGTGCGCGCCGAGTCGAGGAAGACGAGTGATATCGCGCGGCTCGCATCGGCTGCTCCGCCACCATCCCCAGCCGCGTGGCCAGGAAGAACACCGGGCTCAGCACCAAGGGCTCATCGATGTGAATCATCTTGGAAGCCAAGCGGTTGCTGATGCTCGTACCGGACTCGCTCGCCGAGATCGCTGCACGCCCGCCGCCCGCGCCACACGCGGAACGCCCGAGGTGCGAAGGCCGACAAGAGGTGCGAAACTGACACGCGGCCAGCAAATGTGGAGCACACCGAAATGCGGGACATCGGATGCGGAGTCGATAACCTACGCAGGGTGTCCGCCCGCTTACGCGGTAACCGATGCCAGACGGATACCATGGCTGGTCGCCCCGACGGGACGACCAATTGTCCGACAACCGCGCAGGGAAGGGTCGTCGAACTTGCACCTGAAGAGTCTGACGTTGAAGGGGTTCAAGTCCTTCGCGTCCGCGACGACCTTGCGTTTCGAGCCGGGCATCACCTGTGTGGTCGGCCCGAACGGTTCCGGTAAATCCAATGTCGTCGACGCACTCACCTGGGTGATGGGCGAGCAGGGTGCGAAGGCGCTGCGCGGCGGCAAGATGCAGGATGTCATTTTCGCCGGTACCTCCGGACGCGCGCCGCTCGGCCGCGCTGAGGTCACGCTGACCATCGACAACTCCGACGGTGCGCTGCCGATCGACTACGCCGAGGTTTCCATCACCCGGCGCATGTTCCGTGACGGCGCGGGCGAATACGAGATAAACGGCAGCTCCTGCCGCTTGATGGATGTGCAGGAACTGCTCAGCGACTCCGGCATCGGTCGGGAAATGCACGTCATCGTTGGACAGGGGCAACTCTCGGCGATTCTGGAATCGCGTCCCGAGGACCGCCGCGCCTTCGTCGAAGAGGCCGCCGGTGTGCTCAAGCACCGCAAGCGCAAGGAGAAGGCGGTCCGCAAGCTGGAGGCGATGCAGGCCAATCTGGCCCGCCTCACCGACCTCACCACCGAGCTGCGCCGCCAGCTCAAACCGCTCGGCAGACAGGCCGAGGTTGCCCGGCGCGCCCAGACGGTACAGGCCGATCTGCGCGACGCGCGACTGCGGCTGGCCGCCGACGACCTGGTCACCCGGCGCAACGAGCTGGAAAGTCAGCAGAGCAAAGAAGCGTACGCACGCGAACAGCAGATCACGGTGCAGACCGAACTCGATGCCGCCAATGCCGCACTCGCACAGCAGGAATTCCAGCTGTCCCGGCTGACCCCGAGCGCCGAGGCCGCCGCGCAGATCTGGTTCCAGCTGTCCGCGCTGGCCGAGCGGGTCAACGCCACCATCCGCATCGCGGGCGACCGAGCCCGCAACCTGCACACCGAAATACCCGTCGGCAGCGGTCGCGATCCGGAGCAGCTCGAGGCCGAGGCCGAACGCGTGGAGGCCGAGGAGGCCGAACTGCGCGAGGCCGTCGAAATCGCCGCCGAAACCCTGGAGGCCGCGCGCGAGGCACTCGCCGAACGCGAGCAGGCCGCCAAGGCTGCCGAGCAGGCCCATCTGGCCGCGGTGCGCGCTATCGCGGACCGTCGTGAGGGTCTGGCGCGGTTGTCCGGCCAGGTCGAAAATCTGCGCACCCGATCGCAGTCGGTGGATGCCGAGATCACCCGGCTCACTGCCGCGATCGGCGAGGCCCGCCAGCGCGGTGCGGCGGCCCAGGCCGAATTCGAAACGGTCCAGGGCGAACTCGGGGAACTCGAGGCCGGTGAAGCCGGTCTGGACGCACAGCACGAGCACGCGGTGCAGGCCCTCGAACTCGCCGATCAGCGCGTCACTGAACTGCGCGAACAGGATCGCGACGCCAGCAAGCGGGTGGCCTCGCTGAGCGCCCGCATCGAAGCGTTGGGCATGGGTTTGGCGCGCAGGGACGGCGCGGCCTGGCTGGTCGAGAATCGGGCACAGGGCCTGCTCGGGCCGCTCTCCGGGCTGATTCGGGTGCACGGCGGTTTCGAGGCCGCGGTCGCCGCGACCCTCGGCCCGCTCGCCGACGCCGTGGCCGCCGATACCGGAGATTCCGCACACGCCGCGGTCCGGGCGCTGAAGCAGGCCGATGGCGGCCGCGCCGCGCTCGTCTTCGATGCCGCGGCTGCGCCGATCACGTCCGATGGCGTACCGCCCGGCGGGGCGCGCTGGCTGGCCGACGTGGTCGACGCACCCGACAACGTGCGCGGTGCCATTACCGCGCTGACCGCCGGTGTCGCCGTGGTCGACGATCTCGCCGCCGCCACCGAATTGGTCCGCGCTCGGCCGGAACTGCGCGTGGTCACCCGCGACGGTGATCTCACCGGAACCGGGTGGGTGCTCGGCGGATCCGATCGCGCACCGAGTCAGCTGGAAATCCAGGCCGATATCGATACCGCCAAGGCCGATCTGGTCGCAGCCCAACGCCGGGCCGAGGAGCTGGAGGCGGCCCTGTCCGGTGCATTGGCGGAACAAACCGACCGCAAGGATGCCGTCGACCAGGCACTGCTCGCACTGCATGAATCCGATCAGGCCCTGGTCGTGATCTACGACCGTCTGGGGAGGCTCGGCGAGGTGGCGCGCACCGCCCAAGCCGATATCGACCGGCTCACCGGCCAGCGCGCGGAAACCGAGTCGGGTAGGGAAGAAGCGTTGTCGGCGCTGGCCGATCTCGAAGAACGGCTGCGTCGTACCGAACTCGAATCCGAGGTCGACGACGACGGCATGGGCGCGGCGGGCACCGAATCCGCCGGACGCGACCGGGAGGAAGCCGCCGCCGCATTGGCCGAGGCACGATCCATGGAAGTGGAGGCTCGCCTGACCGTGCGCACCGCCGAGGAACGCGCGGAATCGGTTCGCGGCAAAGCGGATTCGTTGCGCCGGGCGGCACGTGCCGAACGTGAGACCAGAGCGCGCGCCGAACGTGCACAGGCCGCGCGCAAGCAAGCCGCCGAAGTCGCCGCCGCGGTTGCCGAATCCGGTGCCAAGGTCGCCGCCGAACTGGAATCCGTTGTGGCGCAGGCCGGTGCGCGCCGCGACGAACTGGTGCGCCGTCGCACCGAATGTGCCACCCAGGTCGAACAGATCAAGGAGCGGGTCCGCGCGCTGACCACCCAACTGGCCCAACTCACCGACGCCGTGCACCGCGACGAGGTCGCCAAAGCCCAAGCGGCGCTGCGCATCGAGCAGATCGAGGCGACCATCGCCGAACAGTTCGGCATCGCACTGGCCGACTTGATCGCCGAATACGGTCCGGATGTGCCGATGCCGCCATCGGATCTGGAATGGCAGGAGTACGAACAGGCCAAGGAGCGCGGCGAACAGGTGACCGCGCCCGCACCGATGCCGTTCGACCGCAAGTCCCAGGAGCGCCGCGCCAAGCGTGCCGAGAAGGACCTTGCCACCCTCGGCAAGGTGAATCCTCTTGCGCTGGAAGAATTCGCGGCGCTCGAGGAGCGCTACAACTTCCTCGCCACCCAGCTGGAGGATGTCAAGAGTGCGCGCAAGGATCTGCTGGATGTGGTCGCGGAAGTCGATGCGCGCATCCTGCAGGTGTTCACCGAGGCGTACGAGGATGTCGAGCGCGAATTCGTCGGCGTCTTCGCGAAACTGTTTCCGGGCGGCGAGGGCAGGCTGGTACTCACCGATCCATCGGACATGCTGACCACCGGTATCGAGGTGGAGGCGCGTCCGCCCGGCAAGAAGGTCAAACGACTGTCGCTGCTGTCCGGTGGCGAAAAGTCGCTTACCGCGGTTGCCCTGCTGGTGGCCATCTTCCGCGCCCGCCCCTCACCGTTCTACGTGATGGACGAGGTCGAGGCCGCGCTGGACGACACCAATCTGCGCCGCCTCATCGGTCTGTTCGAGCAGCTGCGCGAGAAGAGTCAGCTGATCGTCATCACCCACCAGAAGCCGACGATGGAGATCGCCGACGCCCTCTACGGCGTCAGCATGCGCGGTGACGGCATCACGCAGGTGATCAGTCAGCGACTGCGCGGGGAGAACCTGACTCCGGTCGGCGCGGCCGGCTGACCAAACCCTTGTGATCTCCTTTTCGACCTAACTGCCATAGCGCACACTTCCTCGGGATCCGCATCTGCGCGCCCAGTGCGGATCCCGATGACGTGGGTCAGTGTGCGGCGGGGAGCCGGTCGCGGTCCTGTTGCGCCTTGATCTGGGCGGCACCGGTGGTGTCGAGCCAGGATTCGAGGGTATTGAGGGCGGGGTAGATCTCCCGGAGCGCGGGGATGTCCGCGCGCCAGCCGCCGCCGGATTCGTGCAGCAGCCGCCAGGTGTTGCCGATCTGTTCGCCGAGGGCATCGGCTTCGGCCTCGGTGACCTCGTGGTAGCGCACCGGATATCCAGTGGCCCGGGTGATCGCGGCCAGGGCTGCGACGGGAGTGAGTGCGTCACCGGCCAATTCGAGGGTTCGGCCCTGGAAACGATCCGGGTCGGCGAAGGCGAGTGCGGCGAAGGCCGCGATATCGTCGATCGCGATCATCTGCACCGGCTTGTCCGCCGGGAACAGATGCTTTTGCACGCCGTCGACAATGCCGTCCACCGGACTGCCACGCAGGACATAGTTCTCCATGAAGCGCACCGGACGCAACAAGGTATAGCGCAGACCGCTGGCCGCGGTGGCCTGCTCGATGCTGCCCTTTCCGGCCTGGCCCCACGCGGCGTCATCGGTCATCGAAGCGACACCGGTGAATACGATCTGGTCGACGCTCGCACGTTTGGCCGCGTCGATCACCGCGAGGCCCCGGGTAGCTTCCAACTCCGCATTCCAACCATTCGGACCGAAAGCGGCAGGGGGCACCAGGAATACGCCCCGCGCTCCGGCAACGGCCGCGTCGAGTGTGGCGGGAGTGTCGAAGTCACCGGTCACCACTTCGGCGCCGGCATCGGCCAATGCGCGGGCCGCGGGGGCCTGTGGATCCCGGACCAGCGCACGCACCGCGATACCGTCGGCCAGCAGTCGGCGCGCGGTCGCGCCGCCCTGCTTGCCGGTCGCGCCGGTGACCAGGATTGGGTTCTGCTGAAGGGACATGCTCGCCTTCTCTGCTCGATACAATCGGGTCGGATAACCCGTATTCGGACGATATGGGTGCGATCGCCCGCTTGGCCAGGTCCAGGAAACGGAAGGCCGTAACGAAATGTCTGCTTCGCTGTCCGCTCCGGCGCCCGCCGCGGGCGCCGCACGGGCCGATGCCCGCCGCAATCGCGCGCTGGTGCTGGCCGCCGCGCAGCGTGCCTTCGCCGAACAGGGCATCTCGGTCTCACTGGCCGAGGTCGCCCGCAGGGCGGGGGTGGGCGCGGGCACCGTCTATCGGCATTTCCCCACGAAAACCGATCTGCTGGAAGCGGTTATGCAACAGCGCGTCGACCGGCTCGCGACACTGGCCGCCGAATATCTCGACGCGCCGGATCCCGGTGCCGCATTCTTCGCGATCTGCACCGAGGTAGTCATCTCGTCCCCACGCAGCCAGGCGCTCTGCGATATGGTCCAGTCCGATGACGGCTGGCCGAAGGCGCTGCTACGCAGCGCGGGCGACCGCTTCCATCATGCGCTCGGCGCGCTGCTGACCGCCGCGCAGCGCCAGGGTGCGGTCCGTGCCGATATCGAAATCGGCGATGTACTGGACCTTTTCACGGGATGCGTCGCGATCCAACGACGTCAGCGCCCCGGCGGCCCGATGATCAAAGCTGTCGCGATCATGCTCGAAGCGATGCGCGCGAACCCCGTAACGAAACCTGATTCCGAGCCCAAGCCTCGTAACGAAACGGATCTTCGTAACGAAACTCCGCACTGTCCGATATGCGGTACCGAAATCCGTCCCACCGGCACCGGCCGCCCGGCCCGATACTGCTCGGCGGCCTGCCGTCAGAAGGCGCACCGTCAACGAACTACCCGCGCGGCGCTCACCGAGACAGCCTCGCGGCGATAACACCACCGAATCGGCCCAGCGACCGACTGCCCGGGGCAGGACGTGGCTATTGGCATCGTTCGGCGACGGGGCTAGAGCAGATCGCTCACATCATCCGGTACGTCGACGGCGTATTTGCGCAAGATGTCCATCGAGATCACTTCCAGGGCGTTTTCATGGGTGGCTGCCAGCACCACGGGCGCGGCAACACCGTCCTCGTGGGCGTGCAACCAGCGCACGGCCACCACACACCACCGGTCTCCCGGCTGCAGGCCCGGGAAGTTGTTCTCCGGGCGCGGCGTACTCAGATCGTTGCCTATGGACGCCTGGTGTTCGAGAAATTCAGCCGTGACGACGGTGCACACGGTATGGCTGCCCAGATCCTCCGGCCCGGTACTGCAGCAGCCATCCCGGTAGAAGCCGGTGAGAGGATCGGTGCCGCACTCTTCCAGCGGCCCCCCAAGCACGTTTCGATCGGTCACGTCGCCGATACTATTGTCCCTTCGCGAGAAGTTCCGCAGGACAAGAAATCTCGGGGGTTGTGTGTCGGGTCCAGGACGCTGTGGTAAGGCGAAGGATCCGGTTCTGCAAGGATGGTCGGCGTGAGTTCCGAAGCCTGGATCCTGATCGCCGTTGTCGCCGCCCTGCTGGTGGTGGCGTTTGTCGCTGGATTCGTCCTGTACAAGCGCCGTCGCGTCACTCTGACGCCACCCGTCGCCGACAAAGAAGTGACCGACCGGTCGGGTGGATACGCGGCCTCCGGTGGCTTCAACTTCAGTCAGGGTGGCACGGCCACCGCGACACGCCCGGAGCCCGCACCGATCGAACGAACCGATACCGAGGGGCAACCCCATATCGGCGACGACGCGGCGATTCCGCGTGACGCGCCGAAGCGTGGCATTACCAATGTGCCGCTGCCCGAGGGCGATGTCGAAACCGCGGAGTCCGCACCGGTCGAAACCGATAGCGCGGGCACGCCGGCCGAATCCGCAACGGCCACGGTCGATTCGGACACTGCGGTCGATTCGGACGAGGTAACCGCCGAACCCGGAACCGCCCCGCCCACCAGCACCGATGGCGCCGCGCCCGCAGACACCGCCACCTCGGTGGACCCAGGAACCGCCGCGCCGACCGACACCGCTGCGCCGACGGAGACTGCCGCGCCGACGGAGACTGCCGCGCCGAGCGACGCCGCCGCGTCGAGCGACGCCGCTGCGCCGTCGGAGACTGCCGCGCCGAGCGACACCGCCGCGCCGAGCGACACCGCCGCGCCGACGGAGACCGCCGCGCCAACGGAGACCGCCGCGCCAACGGACACAAAACCGGCCCCTCCTGCGGACACCACCCCGCCCACTCCCGATAAAACCTCCGTAGAAACGGCCCGCGAACCTCGCGCCGCCGACGCGGCGACCACGCCCGCCCTCGAGGAAATCGAGCCGACGGCGGGCCGCCTGGTTCGCCTGCGCGGCCGCCTGTCCCGCTCGCAGAACGCCGTCGGCAAAAGCCTGCTCGGTCTGCTCGGCGGCGGCGACCTCGACGACGATTCCTGGGAAGAGGTAGAGGACACCCTGGTCCTCGCCGATCTGGGCACCGCGAGCACCACGGCGGTGGTGGAGCGGTTGCGCGAGGAGATGGCCGCACGCAGCGTCCGCAATACCGAACAGGCCCGCGCCGTACTGCGCGAGGTATTGATCGAGGCGCTACGTCCCGAACTCAACCGCTCGGTACGTGCGCTCCCGCACGACGATCACCCGTCGATCCTGCTGGTCGTCGGCGTCAACGGCACCGGCAAGACCACCACGACCGGCAAACTCGCCCGCGTACTGGTCGCCGACGGCCGCCGGGTCCTGCTCGGCGCCGCCGACACCTTCCGGGCCGCCGCCGCCGACCAGTTACAGACCTGGGGTGAGCGGGTCGGTGCGGATACGGTTCGCGGCAAGGAGGGCGCGGATCCGGCTGCGGTCGCGTTCGATGCGGTCAGTGCGGGTATCGAGCGCGGCGTCGATGTCGTCATGATCGATACAGCCGGCCGGCTGCACACCAAGACCGGGCTGATGGACGAGCTCGGCAAGGTCAAGCGCGTTGTAGAGAAGAAGGCCGCCGTCGACGAGGTCCTGCTCGTCCTGGATGCCACCGTCGGGCAGAACGGCCTCATGCAGGCGCGGGTCTTCGCGGACGTCGTCGATATCACCGGCGTCGTGCTCACCAAGCTGGACGGAACTGCCAAGGGCGGCATCGTCTTCCAGGTGCAGCACGAACTCGGTGTTCCGGTGAAACTGGTCGGCCTCGGCGAGGGTGCCGACGACCTGGCGCCCTTCGAACCCGGCGCCTTCGTGGACGCGTTGCTCGGCTAGTTTCGCGCCTCGATCCTGCCTTTCGGAAACAGCTGTCGGTTTGCTCCGACATAGATCGCGCACCGGCGATGAAACGTCTGTGTACGCCAGGAAACGTCATAGCAACACAACTGCCCCACGCGTTCACTTAGGCGAAACACCGCATCATCACGGATGAAACACCGAATGAGGACCCTTCTGTGCAGGTCCAATTGCCGGAGTCGGCTGGGCCCGAGATGAGGAGGACATTAAGGTGGCTTTTCCCCTTACCGGTGCACCGGACACCGGTGACACCGCCTGGATGCTGGCCAGTTCAGCGCTCGTGTTGTTGATGACGCCCGGCCTGGCGTTTTTCTATGGCGGCATGGTCCGTTCCAAGAACGTGCTCAACATGATCATGATGAGCATCAGTGCCATGGGCCTGGTCGGCGTGCTGTGGTCGCTATACGGATACTCGACCGCGTTCGGTGACAACAAGTTCGGCGTGATCGGCGATCCGGCGCAGTTCTTCGGACTCAAGGGTCTGATCGGCGGCAATTCGGTTGCCGAGGTCAAGGACGCGAGCGGCGCTGTCACCACTGCGGCAGTGAACATCCCGCTCGCGGGCACGATCCCCGCGACCGTGTTCGTCGCGTTCCAGCTGATGTTCGCGATCATCACGGTTGCCCTCATCTCGGGTGCGGTCGCCGACCGCCTGAAGTTCGGCTCCTGGCTGCTGTTCGCCGGTATCTGGGCGACTGTCGTGTACTTCCCGGTCGCGCACTGGGTCTTCGACTTCGACGTCAAGGACACCGACGGCAACGTCGTGCACGAAGGCGGCTGGATCGCGAACAAACTGCTCGCGGTCGACTTCGCCGGTGGTACCGCGGTCCATATCAACGCCGGTGCGGCGGGCCTGGCCCTGGTGCTGGTGCTCGGCAAGCGCAAGGGCTGGCCGAAGACCCCGTTCCGTCCGCACAATCTGCCGTTCGTGATGCTGGGCGCGGGTCTGCTGTGGTTCGGCTGGTTCGGCTTCAACGCCGGTTCCGCGGTTTCCTCCGGTGGTCTGGCCGGTTCGACCTTCATCACCACCACCCTCGCGACCTGCGCGGCGATGCTGGCCTGGCTGCTGGTGGAGAAGATCCGCGATGGCAAGCCCACCTCGCTGGGTGCGGCCTCGGGTGTGGTGGCCGGTCTGGTCGCGATCACCCCGTCGTGTTCCTCGGTCAACGTTGTCGGCGCCCTGGTGATCGGCTTCGTGGCAGGTGCGCTCTGTGCGCTGGCGGTCGGCCTGAAGTTCAAGTTCGGCTTCGACGACTCACTCGATGTGGTGGGCGTGCACCTCGTCGGCGGCGTCATCGGCACCCTGATGGTGGGTCTGGTCGCCGCTCCGGAGGCGGGCGCTGGCAAGACCGGCCTGTTCTACGGCGGCGGGTTCGACCAACTGTGGCGTCAGGCCATCGGTGCCGGTGCGGTACTTGCGTTCTCCTTCATCGCGAGCCTGATCATTGCCTATATCGTGAAGTTCACCATTGGGCTGCGCGCCAGCGAGGAAGCCGAGTCGGTGGGCATGGACGAGTCCGAGCACGCTGAAACGGCATACGATTTCGCTGCTGTGGGTGGCACGGCACGTACCGCCGTCAAGGAGGCATGACGACATGAAACTGATCACCGCAATCGTCAAACCGTTCACTCTCGAGGACGTCAAATCCGGGCTCGAGCAGGCTGGTGTGCTGGGCATGACCGTCAGCGAGGTACAGGGCTACGGCCGCCAGAAGGGGCACACCGAGGTCTACCGCGGCGCGGAGTACTCGGTGGATTTCGTGCCGAAGGTTCGGGTCGAGGTTGTCGTGGACGATGCCTCCGTCGACAAGGTCGTCGAGGTGATCGTCGAGGCTTCCCGCACCGGCAAGATCGGTGACGGCAAGGTCTGGGTGACCCCGGTGGAGTCGATCATCCGAGTACGGACGGGCGAACGCGGTACCGACGCTCTCTGATCGGAAAATCGAAATCGAGCGGCGGCCCCGCTCCCACCGGATAGCCCGGTCGGGGCGGGGCCGTACGCATTTGGATGGACGGGTGAGTTTGTGGGTAGTCACGAGCAAGACGGCAGACAGGTATCCGGGGATGCCGGCACGAACGTCTCCAATGGCGCGACCGACCTGGTCCGGGCACGCAATCAATTGCTCGAGGGCGGACTGCCCCGTAATCCGCGGCTGGACGCGGAATCCCTGCGTTCGGCGCTGGTCGATCTGTTCGAACTCTGGCTGAGCACCAAGGGCGCCGAGCTCGGCATCGGCCACGACAGCGGTCTGGCCGTGGTCGCCGTCGGCGGACTCGGTCGCAAGGAGATGCTGCCGTACTCCGATCTGGATCTGGTGCTGCTGCACGATGACGTCGATCCCACGCGGGTGGCCGAGGTGGCCGATCAGCTCTGGTATCCCCTGTGGGATGCGCATATCAAGCTGGACCACAGCGTGCGCACCGTGCCGCAGGCATTGCGGGTGGCCTCCGACGATCTCATCGCGGCCCTCGGCATGCTCGAGGCCAGGCACATCGTCGGCGATATGGAGTTGAGCAATCTGCTGATCGGCGGGGTCCGGCGGGAGTGGCGGACCGGAATCCGATCGCGCTTCGACGAATTGATCGAACAGGCCGAGACCAGATGGCAGCGCAGCGGTGCGATCGCCCATCGCGCTGAACCCGATCTGAAGAACGGGCGCGGCGGGTTGCGCGATATCCAACTGCTCGACGCACTGGCCATCGCCCAGCTGACCGATGCCATGCCGGGGCTGGGACCGGATGTGCCCGGCGGTGGTCTGAAGCAGGCGCGGCGCCGTTTGCTGGATGTTCGCACAGAGCTGCATCGGGTGGCGGGCCGGGCCCGCGATCAACTGCGAGCCCAGGATGCCGACGAGATCGGCGCGGCCCTGCGCATCGGTGACCGTTTCGATCTGGCTCGCACACTGAGCGATTCGGCGCGGACGGTGAGTTATTCCGTCGATGTCGGTCTTCGTACCGCCGCCAATGCGCTACCGCGTCGTGGCCTCGCGCGACTGCGGCGCATGCCGGTTCGTCGACCACTCGATGAGGGGGTGGTCGAACACGCGGGGGAGGTCGTTTTGGCGCGGGATGCGCGGCCGCAGCGCGATCCCGGGCTGATCCTGCGGGTGGCCGCGGCGTCGGCGCAGACCGGGCTGCCGATGTCCGCGACCACGCTGAATCGACTCTCCGAGGATGCGCCGGAACTGCGCGAACCCTGGCCCAAGGATGCGGTCAACGACCTGTTGATCCTGCTCGGAGCGGGTCGCGGCGTCATTGATGCGGTCGAGGCGCTGGACCGAACGGGCTTGTGGGGCAGGCTGCTTCCCGAATGGGGGGCCGTGCGCGACCTGCCGCCACGCGATGCCCTGCACACCTGGACCGTGGACCGGCACCTGATGGAGGCGGTCGCATATGCGAGCGCGTTGAGCACTCGCGTCGCCCGTCCCGACCTGCTGATGCTGGGTGCGCTGCTGCACGATATCGGCAAGGGCCGCGCCGGTGACCACAGCATTGTCGGCGCCGAACTGGCCACCCATATCGGACGGCGGCTCGGCCTGTGGCCATCGGACGTGCGGACGCTCAGCGCCATCGTGCGTCACCATCTGTTATTGCCCGACACCGCGACTCGGCGAGATCTGGCCGATCCCGATACCGTGCAATTCGTCGTCGATGCACTCGGCGGCGATGTGCAACTACTCGAATTGCTGCATACCTTGGCCGAGGCCGATTCGCTGGCCACCGGCCCCGGCGTGTGGGGCGATTGGAAGGCATCGCTGATCGGGGAACTCGTGCGCCGCTGCCGCCTGGTCATGGCGGGAGATCAGTTGCCCGAGCCGGCACCGATCGCACCGGAACTGCTGGCGAAGGCCGCCGCGGGCGGCGTGCACGTCGATCTGCGGCCCGGCGAGGGCAAGTACACCTACACGGTCACTGTGATCGCACCGGATACGCCGGGACTGCTGTCGGATGCCGCCGGGGTGTTGGCGCTGCATTCGCTGCGGGTGCTCTCGGCGATCGTTGGCGGCGAAGGTTCCTCGGCCATCAATACTTTCGTGGTCTCCCCGAAGTTCGGCGATCCGCCGGACGGCGGATTGCTGCGACAGGAACTGATCCGCGCGACCGCGGGCGATCTGGATCTGTCCGCGTTGCTGGCGAAGCGGGAGCGCGAGGCGACCGGGGCTGGCCCGAGTCAGTATGCGCAGGCGCAGCCCCGGGTGATCTGGTCGGCGACATCGACCCCGGGCCAGGTTGTCCTCGAATTGCGTGCCGAGGACCGGATCGGCCTGCTCAGCCGGTTGGCCGCGGCGTTTGCCGAATGCGGTGCCGATGTGCGCTGGGCCAAGGTGGTGACCATGGGTTCCGCGGTGGTCGACGCCTTCGGCCTCGACCTCGGCGTCGACATTCCGGAGCGGCGCGAAACCATCGAAAAGGCGGTTCTGGGCGTGGTTCCGCGACCCGCCCCCAAACCCCCGGAGGGAGTTGGCCCACCGGGTGACAATTCGGTCTCCTGACCAGGATGATTGACATTTGCGCATGATTTGCTGAAAGCGTATGCAGCGGGCCTGCCGCACCCTACGATCAGAGCGTCCGGCTATCGCGAGCATGAGGGGAGCAGGTCGGTGGCAATTGAAGTCGTTTCCGCGTCGATGATGACGAGTGACGAAACCACGCATATGGCGCGCTGCGTCGGCGGTGATCGGTGGGTGGTCTCATGGCTGCCCGGCCGGACACTGTCCGGACGGCAGGCTGTGACCGCTATGACGATTGCCACCACCGTTGCCGCCCGCGATGTGCCGACGGGTCCGGACTGGGTCATGCTCGACGACCTGGCCCTCGAGCTCGGTCTCACCGGTCGAGAGGCGGTTTTCATGGTTGCTCAGGAGAACCACGACTACCGCAAGACCGCCAAACCGCGCCGCCGCGCGTTGGATTAACCGAGCACCGCTTGCGCACACATGTGGGCAGTCCCATTACCCTGGGGTATCAAGTGACGTCCCACGAGATCAGGAGCGCGATCGGTGTTCGAATCCCTGTCCGACCGGCTTACCGGTGCCCTCAAGGATCTTCGCGGTAAGGGGCGTCTGTCACCGGCCGACATCGACGCTACCTGCCGTGAGATCCGCCTCGCCCTGCTCGAAGCCGACGTCGCGCTGCCTGTGGTGCGCGGTTTCATCGCGAAGATCAAAGAGCGGGCCAAGGGTGCGGAGGTTTCCGCCGCTCTCAATCCGGCCCAGCAGGTAGTCAAGATCGTCAACGAGGAGCTCGTCGGCATCCTCGGCGGCGAAACCCGCAGGCTGACCCTCGCCAAGAATCCGCCGACGGTGATCATGCTCGCCGGTCTGCAGGGTTCCGGTAAGACCACCCTGGCGGGCAAGCTCGCGAAATGGCTGAAGGGGCAGGGTCATCAGCCGCTGCTGGTGGCCTGTGACCTGCAGCGCCCCGGCGCGGTCACCCAGCTCCAGGTGGTCGGTGAGCGCGCGGGTGCGCCCGTTTTCGCCCCGCATCCCGGCACCTCCATCGGCGGCGGCCAGAATCCGCTCGGCATTTCGGCGGCTGACCCGGTCGCGGTGGCCGAGGCCGGTGTCGAGGAGGCGCGCAGCAAGCAATACGACGTCGTTATCGTCGACACCGCCGGTCGCCTCGGTATCGACGCCGAGCTGATGGCGCAAGCCGCTGGCATTCGCGATGCGGTCAAGCCGGACGAGACGCTGTTCGTGCTCGACGCGATGATCGGGCAGGACGCGGTCAATACCGCGGAGGCCTTCCGCGACGGCGTCGGCTTCACCGGTGTCGTTCTCACCAAGCTCGACGGTGACGCTCGCGGTGGTGCGGCGCTGTCGGTCCGGAATGTGACCGGCTCACCGATCATGTTCGCCTCCACCGGTGAGAAGCTCGAGGACTTCGACGTCTTCCATCCCGACCGGATGGCCTCGCGCATCCTCGGCATGGGTGACGTACTGAGCCTCATCGAGCAGGCCGAACAGGTCTACGACCAGCAACAGGCCGAGGAAGCCGCCCGCAAGATCGGCAGCGGCGAGATGACGCTCGAGGACTTCCTCGACCAGATGCTCGCCATCCGCAAGATGGGACCCATCGGCAACCTGCTCGGCATGCTGCCCGGTGCGGGCCAGATGAAGGATGTGCTGGCCCAGGTCGACGATAAACAGCTCGACCGGGTGCAGGCGATCATCCGCGGTATGACCCCGGCCGAACGCGCGAACCCGAAGATCATCAACGCATCTCGGCGGCTGCGCATCGCCAACGGCTCCGGCGTACAGGTCTCCGAGGTCAACCAACTCGTCGACCGCTTCTTCGAGGCGAAGAAGATGATGGCGATGATGGGCCGCCAGATGGGCCTGCCAGGTTCGCGCCGCGGCAATACGAAGAAGGGCAAGAAGGGCAAGAAGGGTGGGCGCGGACCGACGCCGCCCAAGATGCGCGGAGGGTTCCCCGGTATGCCCGGTATGCCCGCGGGAATGCCGGATCTGTCCGGTATGCCCGCCGGACTGGACCAGTTGCCCCCCGGCCTCGAGGGTTTCGACCTGTCCAAGCTGAACTTCCCCAAGAAGTAGGCATCGCCAACTTTCGCGGTGCCGTTGCAGCGCAAGGCAACCAACCGTCCGCCGTGCCGTGCTGATTCGTGCACCCCATGCTTTGAACCGGGCGCTCTCCGCGCGTGGGGTACCCGGCTGACTAACGCCAGTCGGGAGCGGTTGCTGGTGTGCGTGGGGCTATGTGCGCTCGAACTGGCACCCGGTCTTGGAATCGGGCACCGTCTACAACGGGTGCCGGGTTCGAACGCGGCAGGCCCGGATTGACATCGGCTGGGAGCCGTTGCCGGAGTGTGCGGGCCCGGTGACCGTCAAGGGGCGTGGGCAGTAGGTTGGACGGTGCCGATGAGGGTCGAGGAGGTTGCTGTGCATCTGCGGGGTGTGGTTCTCCCTGATGACGAGGTGCGTGACCTGTGGGTGCACGATGGGCTGGTGTCCTTCGAGCCCGTCGTGGGGGCCGAAACACTATGCGGCACAGGGTGGATCGTGCCCGGCCTCGTCGATGCGCACTGTCACGTCGGGATCCGGTACGGCGGGGGACACGAGGAGCGCGCGGGGGCTATTGCCCAGGCCGAGACGGAGCGGGACGCGGGGGCGTTGCTGCTGCGCGATGCGGGCTCACCCATCGATACGCGCTTCATCGACGAGCATGAGGAGCTGCCCCGGATCATCCGTGCGGGCCGCCATATCGCCCGGCCACGGCGGTATATCCGGGAACTCGGTATCGAACTCGACGATGAGCGTGATCTGCCGGAGATCGTCGCCGAACAGGCGCGATTCGGCGACGGCTGGGTGAAGATCGTCGGGGACTGGATCGACCGATCGGTGGGCGATCTGCGACCGCTGTGGAGCGATGCGATCCTGAAGGAGGCGATCGACGCCGCGCACGCCAATGGCGCACGGGTGACGGCGCACGTTTTCGGCGAGGACGCGCTGCCCGGCCTGATCAACGCGGGCATCGATTGCCTCGAACACGGCACCGGTCTCGCCGACGACACCATCGAATTGATGGTCGAACACGGCACCGCGCTGGTCCCGACGCTGATCAATATCGACACCTTCCCCGAAATCGCCGACAGCGCAGGCAAATTTCCCATCTATGCCGCACATATGCGCGATCTGCACGCACGCGTCCGGCGCACGGTCGCCAATGCGCACGATGCGGGCGTTCCGATTTTCGCGGGCACCGATGCGGGCGGCTCCATCCGGCACGGTCGCATTGCCGACGAAATCGCCGCGCTGTCCGGAGCGGGGTTGTCGAAACACGACGCACTCGGCGCGGCATCCTGGAATGCCCGCACCTGGCTCGGCCGACCCGGCATCGAGGCCGGTGCGCCGGCGGATTTCGTTGTCTACCAGGAAGATCCGCGCATCAATCCGGCCGCGCTCGCCGAGCCGCAGTACGTCATCCTGCGCGGGCGCCTCGTCAAAACCCACAATCCCGTGACCGGCCACCGCTGACCAATCGCAGTGCGCGCAGGCTCGCGCTCGTGCGAGGTCGGTGTGCGACCGACTCCCAGGTCAGGGCATTGATGTGGCCAAGATCGGGAGGGCGGGGCGGGGCGCGCGTAGGGTCGAGTTATGACCATTCGCCTCGGCTACCAGATGCCCAACTTCAGTTACGGCCAGCCCGTCAGCGAACTCTTTCCGACCGTGGTCGCGCAGGCCAGGGAGGCCGAATCCGCCGGTTTCGACACGGTCTTCGTGATGGATCACTTCTATCAGCTGCCCGGTCTCGGTGAGCCGAGTGAGCCGATGCTGGAGGCGTACACCACGCTGTCCGGAATCGCCGCGTCTACCGAACGAATTCAGTTGTCGGCGTTGGTAACCGGCAACACCTATCGCAATCCCGCACTGCTCGCCAAGACCGTCACCACCATGGATCTGGTGAGCGGCGGACGGGCCGTGCTCGGCATCGGCGCCGGTTGGTTCGAGCTCGAACATCAGTCCTACGGGTTCGAATTCGGCACCTTCACCGAACGCTTCCAGCGGCTCGACGAGGCGCTGCGGATCATTACGCCCATGCTGCGTGGTGAGCACTCGACCTTCGACGGCAAGTGGTACCACACCGAAAACGCCATGAACGAGCCGCGGCTGCGCAATGACTTGCCGATCCTGCTCGGTGGTGGCGGCGAGAAGAAGACCTTCGCACTGGCCGCCCGCTTCGCCGACCACATAAACATCATCTGCAACGCCTCCGAGCTGCCCCGCAAGATCGAGGCACTGCACCAGCGCTGTGCCGAAAACGACCGTGATCCGAGCACTTTGGAGATCAGCTACCTCTGTTTCCTGATGATCGACGAAGACGGCGACCGTGCACGCAAACAACAGCAGGATCTGCTGCGCGGCATCGGCGTCGACCTGTCCACGCTCTCGGAGGACGAGCGCAAGCAGACCATCGCCGACCGCCAGTTCGTCGGCAGCCCGGCCGACGTCGCCGAGCAACTGCAGACCAGGGTCCTCGACCAAGGTGTGCAGGGCCTCATCGTCAACATGGTGACAAACGGCCACGAGCCGGGTGCGGTGGATCTCGCCGGTCGCACCCTCGCCCCGTTGGTCCGCTGAGCGGTTGACCTGAACGCCCATTTCCTGGCCGAATCCCGGGCATCCCACGAATCGTGCTCGGGAATGGGCGCTCACGCTAAAGCGATGCTCAGGTTAAAGTTGACTGATAACGGTCGCGGGCGACGGAGATCGGACGGATATGACGATGAGCGCCGAGGTTGCGATGATTCATCCCCTGGGGCCAATGACTGTGGAAGACTGGCTGGCCGAAGAGCAGCCGTCCGATAGATCTCGACTCGAACTCATTCTGGGGTACCTCCACATGACGCCAGCGCCCGGCGGTCCGCATCAGTATGCGTCGTTGGAATTGGCGATTGTGTTGCGCGACGCGCTACGGGCTGCGGGACGTACGGATTTGAATGTACTGCCAGCGGTGGCTGTGCGGATCAGCACGGCTTTCCGTACGGGGATCATTCCCGATATCGCTGTGGTGAATGTCGATTTCAACCACTCCAGCTTCGCGCCCGAGGACCTAGTGCTTGCCGTCGAGGTGTGGTCTCCGGGTAATACCCGTGAGGAGCGGGATACAAAGATCGCCGGATACGCGGCCGCACGTGTTCCGTATCTTTGGGTTGTGGAGTTGCCCGAGGACAAGCCAGCACGCTTCTGGGGCTATCGGCTCGGTGAGAGCGGATACCGTCAGGAGGTATACGCCGCGGCGGGCGAGACGGTCGTGGCTCCCGGACCCGTTTCGATCACCGTCGAAACGGCAGATCTGCGCTAGGGTGCGCCGGGTCGAAGCCGTACATTCCGGGCCGGGGTCGTGCTGCTGCGCTACGAACCACGTGATCGTCAGCTCAGCAGGTTCGCGATCACCCCGATCACGCCGCGGATACCGCCGACAGTGGCGCGCGCGAGACCAGGCGCCAGCAATTCCATGGCCGCGTCACCGCCGACTTCGGTGGCTGACTCGGCAACCACGCCGCGCTTGCGCCGACGGCGACTCCTGAAGATCCCCATGTTGTGATTATCCGAGGCAGGCCGTCGATCGTTTCCCGACGACGCGATTTCAGGAGCGGGGGATCGGTCTGGCAGAATGGACCATCGTCCTTCCTGGACAAGTGTCAGCCCGTCTCCGGTTACGCACCGCGCGGCGGTCACACACTCCAAGCGCAAAACCGGGCTCGCAGACCGTGCGGGTCGCTGAATTGCGTCGTGACCAACCACTGAAAGGCAGATCAGCACATGGCTGTTCGCATCAAGCTCACCCGTCTCGGCAAGATCCGCAACCCGCAGTACCGCGTGGTCATCGCCGATGCTCGCACCCGTCGTGACGGCCGTGCCATCGAGAACGTCGGCAAGTACCACCCGAAGGAAGAGCCGTCGCTGATCGAGATCAACTCCGAGCGCGTGCAGTACTGGCTGGGTGTCGGCGCGCAGCCGACCGAGGCCGTGCAGCGGCTGCTGGAGATCACCGGCGACTGGCAGAAGTTCAAGGGCCTGCCGGGCGCCGAGGGCACCCTGAAGGTGAAGCCGGCGAAGACGTCCAAGCTGGACCTGTTCAACGCCGCGCTGGCCGCCGCCGATAACGAGCCGGTCGCCGAGGCCGTCACCCCCAAGAAGAAGGCCGCCAAGAAGGATGAGGCCGCCGAGACCGAGGCTGCCGAATAATGTCGGCAGTCGTCGCCGATGCCGTGGAACATCTGGTTCGCGGCATTGTCGCCAATCCGGATGACGTCCGGGTCGAGCTGATCACCGGCCGCCGCGGACGCACCGTCGAGGTGCACGTCAACCCCGATGATCTGGGCAAGGTGATCGGTCGCGGCGGTCGTACCGCGACCGCGCTGCGCACCCTGGTCGCCGGCATCGGCGGCCGGGGCATCCGGGTCGACGTGGTCGATACCGACGCTTAATGGAACTCGTCGTGGGCCGGGTCGCCAAATCGCACGGTGTGCACGGCGAACTGGTCGTCGAGGTACGCACCGACGATCCCGACGCGCGTTTCGCACCCGGTGTGCGGCTGCGCGGGCGAGCGCGATCCAACGAAGTCCGTGAGTTCACCGTGGAGTCGGCCCGAGAACATTCGGGCCGACTCCTCGTGCAACTCGTCGGGATCTCCGACCGCACCGCCGCCGATGCGCTGCGCGGCACGCTGTTCATCGTGGACAGCGCGGAGCTGCCGCCCTCGCAGGATCCGGACGAGTTCTACGACCACGAGTTGGAAGGCCTGACCGTCCAGCTCACCGATGGCACCGTTGTCGGCAGGGTTACCGAAGTGCTGCATTCGGCTGCGGGAGAACTGCTTTCAGTGCGGGCCGCCGATGACGGCAGGGAAATCCTCATCCCGTTCGTCACCGCGATCGTGCCGACGGTGTCGCTTGCGGATCAGCTGGTCGTCATCGATCCGCCCGAGGGTCTGCTCGATCCGGAGTAGCGAATCGCCGGACAAGAGGACAGCATGAAACTCGATGTCGTCACGATATTTCCGGAGTATCTGGAGCCGCTGCGAACGGCATTGCTGGGCAAGGCCATCGACAAGGGCCTGATCTCGGTGGCCGTGCACGATCTGCGGCGCTGGACCCACGACGTGCACAAGTCCGTCGACGATTCGCCCTACGGCGGCGGCCCTGGAATGGTCATGAAGCCGACGGTCTGGGGCGATGCCCTCGACGAGGTATGTCCCGACGATGCCCTGCTCGTGGTGCCGACGCCCGCTGGCGTGCCCTTCACCCAGGCCACCGCGCAACGCTGGGCAACCGAAAAACACCTCGTATTCGCTTGCGGTCGTTATGAAGGCATCGATCAACGCGTCTTCGACGATGCCGCCCGCCGGGTACGCGTCGAAGAGGTCAGCATCGGCGATTACGTCCTCATAGGCGGTGAAGCCGCAGTCCTTGTCATGGCTGAAGCCGTAGTCCGCCTACTTCCTGGCGTACTCGGCAATCAGCAATCCCACCAAGAGGATTCGTTCTCCGACGGACTGCTCGAGGGGCCGAGCTATACGCGTCCCGTCTCCTGGCGCGGCCTCGAAGTGCCGCCCATCTTGTTGTCCGGTGATCATGCCAAGGTCGCCGCGTGGCGGCGTGAACAGTCGCTTGCACGGACCCGCGAACGGCGCCCAGATCTGCTCGAGGAATAAAACTACAGACTCGACGCCCTATCGAATGTATCGTTAATTAACGGCACATTAATTAACGGCGAACGGTAGGTGGCTATGGTGACAGCGGCTCGCTTCGGGACGGTGCGTCGAGCGGTGGTCTCGACTCTGATCGGTGGCGCGATGATCGGCCTATCGGACCTAGCCGCGCCCGAAATCGTCGAAGTCAGAGTCGCCGCAGATCGGGACACACATGAGCCCGATGCTGGCCGTAGCCGCAACAGTGCAGGTCAGCGCGGCCGCAGCAGCAACCACGGGCAATACAAAGGCCGCAACGAGCGCCCATGCCAGTACACCCCAGAAGGCGTCTGCACCGGCGGGCGCTGACGGGGCTCGGTCATCATGTCGCGCACAGATTCGCACGCCGCGCATCGAATCGCCCGAGATTCCGCGCGCGGCGTGCGAATTCGTGCGCGGGAGGTCGCTGGTCAGGGCAGCAGGCCGAGGCGGCGGGCGGTGACGACAGCCTCGTGGCGGGAGTGCGCGTCGAGTTTGGTCATCGCGTTGCGCAGATAGCTCTTGACTGTTTCCGGAGAGAGCGAAAGGCGCTGGGCGGCTTCGTGATTGGTGCAACCGAGCGCGATCTGGGACAGCACGTCTAGTTCCCGACGGGACAGGCGCGGGGCATCCTCGGGCGGGTCGCCGACCAGGAGTCGGGTGAGGCGTTCGCACACCGAGTGCAGGCGCTCCCGTAGGCGCGCGTCCTCGGCCGAGCGGGCCGCACCGCGCAGTTCGGCATTGATCTCACGCAGCTCCTCGGCGACGGCGGGTGCGGTCTCGGGCGCGGGAGTGGTCATTTCCAGCAGGCGCAGGCGACGGTCCACCTCGTCACGGATGGTGATCTCGGTGGCCAGGCGTCGGCTGGCCGCGACGACCAGGTCGGCGGTGCGATCGCCGAGCGGGGTACCGCCGCGGTTTGCGGCATACAGCACCGCGCGGGAGCGATCGTCGACTACCACGGGCACCGCAAGCACCGAGCGGATGCGTTCGCCGGAGACCGGGCCGTCGTAGTGGTGGGTGATATCGGAGGCGCTGCGGTAGTCGGCGACCGAGGCGGGACGGCGCATATCCATGACCCGTCCGCCCAGCCCGGAGGTGCGCAGCACGGTCAGTCCGCGCAGGCCATTGGTGACGGTGCCGACAAATTCGGTGAGCAGCAGCGCGTCGTCGTGCACTTCGCCGCCGAAAACCACCGGCACGCCCGCCTTATTCGCCACCCAGCGGATCTCGGCGCGCAGCGCATCGCCGTCGCGCGGGCGCAGCAGCGCGGTGGTGTGGGTCAAAAGACTCACCCCTTTTCGGGGGTAGTGCCGAACGTGATGTGACCCACATCCTATTGGAGATCGAGGTGGCGTGGATCACCGATGAGGAGAGGCGAGATGACCGTGGACCTGAACGCGCGCGTGCGCGAGCTACTGCAGACCTACGATGGACCCGATATCAGCGCGGCGGATCTGCTGTGCGACCGGCACCCGGCCGATCGGGTCGCGTTCACCATTGTCGACCCCGACCTGACCGCGACGGACCTGACCTACGGTGAGCTTCGCGAACGCTCCCAGCGCTGCGCCGTCGCCCTGGCCGACCTCGGCGTCCAACCCGGCGACCGTGTCGCCACGCTCATGTCGAAATCCGCCGACCTGGTGGTCGCGCTGCTCGGTATCTGGCGGCGCGGCGCGGTCCATGTCCCGCTGTTCACCGCCTTCGCCGCACCCGCCATCGCCTTCCGACTGGCCGCGAGCGGCGCGACGATCGTCATCGCCGACGTCGATCAGGCGACAAAGCTGGTACCGAGTGACGACATCCCGGCTGATCCGCCGTGGCGCGTCGTCATTGCCGGGGACGGTCCGGAACCCGCTCACGTGCAGGTGCCCGATGCGAGTTCCACTCAGGCGACCCCTGCGCGGATGCCCCCACTACGTTTCGCGGATCTGCTTGCCACGCACTCCGCGGACGACCCGCGAGCGGCTGCCGTGGCGGTCGGCGGGGACGGGCTGTTGGTGCAGTTGTTCACCAGTGGCACGACGGGTACGCCGAAGGGGGTGCCGATTCCGGTGCGAGCGCTCGCGGCATTTCATGCCTATCAAGAGTTTTCACTGGACGTGCGCCCGGACGACGTCTATTGGAATGCGGCGGATCCGGGTTGGGCGTACGGACTGTACTGGGCGATTCTGAGTCCGCTGGCCTCCGGTATCCGCAGCCTGCTGCTGCATGCCGCCTTCTCCGCGCCACTGACCTGGCAAGTTCTCGAGCGATTCGGCGTCACCAACTTCACCGCCGCACCGACGGTCTACCGTGCGCTGCGGGCCGACAGCGCCTGCGCCCCTACCGATCTTCAGTTGCGGCGGGCCTCGTCCGCGGGCGAACCGCTGACTCCGGATGTGGTGACTTGGTCGATCGAAACCCTCGGCGTGGCGGTGCGCGACCACTACGGGCAGACCGAGCACGGCATGCTCATCTGCAATTCCTGGCACGACGCGCTGCGAGTAGAGGCTCCCGCGGGCTCGATGGGGCGGACAATGCCGGGTTGGCATTGCGCGGTGCTCGCCGACGATGCAGACGTCGAAGCGCCAATCGGGGAACTGGGCCGAGTCGCGATCGATACCGAACACAGCCCGCTGCTGTGGTTCCTCGGCTACCTCGACGCTCCGGAGCGCACCGCGCAGCGCTACACCGCCGACGGGCGCTGGTATCTGACCGGGGATGCCGGATCCCAGGATGCGGACGGTTTCTTCCACTTCTCCGCCCGCGACGACGATGTCATCATCATGGCCGGGTACCGCATCGGTCCGTTCGAGGTAGAAAGCGTGCTGGTGCTGGATGAGCGGGTGGTCGAGGCCGCGGTGGTCGGCATGCCCGACGAATTACGTGGTGAGGTGCTCGAAGCATTTGTGGTGTTGCGCAACGGTTTCGAAGGTAGCGCCGAACTCGAGACGGAATTGCAGACTCTGGTGAAACGCAAATTCGCCGCACACGCGTATCCACGAAAGGTGCATTTCGTGGACGCTCTACCCAAGACGCCCAGCGGCAAGGTGCAGCGTTTCATTCTGCGACAGCAGGGGGTTCGGTGATGTCCGCACTCGCAAGTTACGCATCCGGCAGCGCGGAAACCCCGCTGCTCGGCGACACCATCGGCGATGACTTCGACCGCATGGCCGCCGCCTATGCGGACCGGGAAGCGTTGGTGGACTGCTCATCCGGCCGCCGCTGGACCTATCGCGAACTCGCGGCCGCGGTCGACCAACTTGCCACCGGATTGGCCGAGCGCGGTATCGTCAAGGGGGATCGGGTCGGTATTTGGGCTCCGAACTGCGCCGAATGGTTCCTGACCCAGTATGCGACCGCGAAACTCGGTGCGATTCTGGTCAACATCAATCCGGCCTACCGCACCAGCGAACTGGAATACGTGCTGCGCCAAGCCGGTGTGCGCACGCTGATCGCCGCGCCGGAATTCAAGACATCGAACTACGTCGCCATGATCGAGCAGGTCCGCCCGAATTGCCCTGGCCTGGAGCAAGTTCTGGTACTCGGCTCCCCTGAATGGGATGCGGTGGCGCAGACCGCTATCGATGCCGAGCGACTGACGGCGATCGCCGCGACACTGTCGATGGACGACCCGATCAATATCCAATACACCTCCGGCACAACGGGTTTTCCCAAGGGCGCGACGTTGAGCCACCACAACATCCTGAACAACGGCTACTTTGTCGGCGAACTCTGCGGCTATACCGAACAGGACCGGATCTGCGTACCCGTCCCGTTCTACCATTGCTTCGGCATGGTTATGGGCAACCTGGCGAGCACCAGTCACGGTGCGGCCGTGGTGATTCCGGCTCCCGCATTCGATCCGATCGCAACCCTGGATGCGGTCGCGGCGGAGCAGTGTACCTCACTCTACGGCGTACCGACGATGTTCATCGCCGTACTCGCGGAACTGGATTCGGGTAAGAACGTCGACCTGTCCAGCCTGCGCACCGGCATCATGGCCGGATCACCCTGCCCGGTCGAGGTGATGAAGCGGGTGATCGATCGCATGGGCATGCGCGAGGTGTGCATCTGCTATGGCATGACCGAAACCTCCCCGGTATCGACCCAGACCCGCCGCGATGACGGCATCGACCGCCGCACCGCGACGGTCGGCCGGGTCGGCCCCCACCTCGAGGTCAAAATCGTCGACCCCGCAACTGGTTTGACCGTGCCGCGCGGTGAACCCGGGGAACTGTGCACCCGCGGCTACTCGGTCATGCTCGGCTACTGGTCCGACCCCGAGAAGACCGCCGAGGCCATAGATGCCGCCCGCTGGATGCACACCGGCGATATCGGCGTCATGGACGACGACGGATACCTCGCCCTCACCGGCCGGATCAAGGACATGGTGATCCGCGGCGGTGAGAACATCTACCCGCGCGAGATCGAAGAATTCCTCTACACCCATCCGGACATCCTCGACGCCCAGGTGATCGGCGTCCCCGACCCGAAGTACGGCGAGGAGCTGATGGCCTGGATTCGAATGAAGGACGGCACAACACCATTGAACGCCGACGCGGTCCGCGCCTTCTGCGCCGGCAAGCTCGCACACTTCAAGATCCCGCGCTATGTGCATATCGTCGACGAGTTTCCGATGACCGTGACCGGGAAGATCCGCAAAGCCGAAATGCGCGACCTGGCTGCGGAACTGCTCGCATCTTCGGACCGCGACGACATCTTGTGAGCACGTGTCGGGGACGTCCGGAACCAGTTCGACTGCCGGTTCGCACGGAGTCTTCGGGCACCGCACGACCGGCAGCAGTTCCCGGGGGCGGGAAGAATGAGTCCGGGTCTCACCCGATGCTCCGGACCAGTGCTGACACCGCGCAATTCGGTCATCCGCAACCCGGTTTACCTGGGCGTGGGCCGCTTGTCAGGCGACAACGGTAGTGTCTCGGGCGTGACGACAGCGCCCGAGATCGCCAGTTCAGCGACGAACACCGACACGACCGCCGCCACACCGGCCGCGACCACAGCTCTGGCCAGCGTGGGCCGGCGCATCGCCGATGAGCTCGGCGTGCGCGAGACCCAGGTCCGGGCCGCCGTCGAGCTGCTGGATGCGGGTTCCACGGTGCCCTTCATCGCGCGGTACCGAAAAGAGGTCACCGGTGGCCTCGATGACGCCCAGCTCCGCCAGCTCGACGAGCGCCTGACCTACCTGCGCGAACTCGACGAGCGCCGCGGCGCGATCATCGAATCCATCAAGGGCCAGGGCAAACTCGATGACGCGCTGCTCGGGCAGCTGATGACCGCCGAGACCAAGGCCCGCCTCGAAGACATCTACCTGCCGTACAAGCCGAAGCGGCGCACCAAGGCGCAGATCGCCCGCGAGGCCGGTCACGAACCCGTCGCCGATGCGCTGATCGGCGATCCGACCACCGATCCCGCCCAGTACACCGCCGAACAGCTCGACGGTGCCCGCGCCATTCTGGTCGAGCGTTTCGCCGAGGACGCCGATCTGGTCGGCGAACTGCGTGAGCTGATGTGGAACCGCGGCCAGGTCAGCTCGAGCGTGCGGCCGGGCAAGGAGGAGGCGGGCGCTAAGTTCGCCGACTACTTCGAGTTCAGCGAGCCGTTCACCAAGCTGCCCTCGCACCGGATCCTCGCGCTGCTGCGCGGAGAGAAGGAAGAGATCCTGCAGCTGCAGCTCGAGCCCGACACCGAGGAGTTGCAGCCCGGCGAGCGCTCAGTCTACGAGGGCCGCATCGCGGTGAAGTTCGATATCGCCGATCGGGGCCGGGCCGCCGATACCTGGTTGCTGGATACGGTGCGCTGGGCGTGGCGCACGAAACTGCAAGTGAGCCTTGGTATCGACACCCGCATGCGGTTGCGTCAGGCCGCCGAGAAGGACGCCGTCGACGTTTTCGCCGCGAACCTGCGCGACCTGCTGCTGGCCGCTCCCGCGGGTACCCGCACCACCATGGGGCTGGACCCGGGCTACCGTACCGGCGTGAAGGTCGCCGTCGTCGACGCCACCGGCAAGGTGGTCGCGACCGAGGTCATCTACCCGCACAAGCCGCAGGGCCAGACCGAGAAATCCCTCGCAGTACTCGGCGCGCTGGTCGCCCGCTTCGGCGTCGAACTCATCGCCATCGGCAACGGCACCGCCTCGCGCGAGACCGATGCCCTTGCCGCCGAACTTATTTCCCGGATTCCGGAGCACAAGCCGACCAAGATCGTGGTCTCCGAGGCAGGCGCATCGGTGTACTCCGCATCGGCGTATGCCTCGCAGGAACTACCGGATATGGACGTCTCGCTGCGCGGCGCGGTTTCCATCGCCCGTCGTCTGCAGGACCCGCTGGCCGAGCTGGTGAAGATCGACCCGAAGTCCATCGGCGTCGGTCAGTACCAGCACGATGTCTCCGAAACCCTGCTGGCCCGCTCGCTGGGCGCGGTGGTCGAGGATGCGGTGAACGCGGTCGGTGTCGATGTGAACACCGCATCGGTGCCGCTGCTGTCGCGGGTTTCCGGTATCGCCAATTCGATCGCCGAAAGCATTGTGTCGCACCGTGATCAGCACGGCCCGTTCCGCAGCCGCACCGCACTGCTCGACGTGCCGCGCCTGGGTCCCAAGGCCTTCGAACAGTGCGCGGGCTTCCTGCGCATCCGCGGCGGCGACGATCCGCTCGATACCTCCGCCGTGCACCCCGAGGCCTATCCGGTGGTGCGGCGCATCCTGGAATCGACCGGGCGCGGCATGTCGGAACTGATCGGCAACACCACCACCTTGCGCGCGCTGCGGCCCGCCGATTTCACCGATGAGAAGTTCGGTATCCCCACCGTTACCGACATCATCTCCGAACTCGAGAAGCCGGGTCGCGACCCGCGTCCGGAATTCAAGACGGCCGAATTCGCGGCGGGTGTGGAGAAGGTCGCGGATCTGCGGCCGGGCATGGTGCTCGAGGGGGTAGTCACCAATGTGGCCGCATTCGGTGCCTTTGTCGATGTCGGTGTGCACCAGGACGGCCTCGTGCACGTCTCGGCCATGTCGCACAACTTCGTCAAGGATCCGCGCGAGGTCGTGAAGTCCGGTGATGTCGTCAAGGTGAAGGTGCTCGAGGTCGATGTCGCACGTCAGCGCATCGGGCTGTCGCTGCGGTTGGACGATGAGCCGGGCGTAGCGGCCAAGGGCGACGGTGGTCGCGGTCGTGGCCAAGGCGGTCGGGGAGGGCAGGATCGCGGCGGACAGCGGCAGAATGGTCAGGGTAGGCAGCAGGCCCAGGGCAGGCAGCAGAACCAGGGCCGCAACCAGGGCAACCAGCGGCGCAACGCCCCCGCACCGAGCGGTTCGATGGCGGATGCGCTGCGGCGGGCCGGTTTCGGGCAGTAAGGGCGATACGGGCGGAGGTTTGTAGGAGGCCATGCGACGGTGGCTCGAAGACGATGTGATCGGGCACGGCCGCCTTCCGCTGCTGTGTTTCCTCCTCGGGTTCATCGTCGGCTTCCTGCTGATCCGGCTCAGCGTGCGGTTGATCCGCAAGCAGGTCCGCTGGTGGCCCGGTAATCTGCGCTCCGGTGGTGTGCACATCCACCACATGGTGTTCGGGGTCATCCTCGTACTGCTGTCCGGCATCGGGATGGTCACCACGTACGCGAATGCCACCACGCTCACCGCGAGCCTGCTCGCCGCCGTCTTCGGTGTCGGCGCGGCCCTGACCCTCGACGAATTCGCGCTGATCTTCTATCTGCGCGATGTGTACTGGGAGGAGCAGGGCCGCACCTCGGTGGACGCGGTCTTCGTCGCGCTCGCGGTGACCGGACTACTGCTGCTCGGATTCCATCCGCTGTGGCTACTGGATATCAACGACTTCCGTCGCGATGCCAGCACCGGAGTCCGTATCTTCATCGTTCTGTTCGCCGTGGTGAATCTCGGGCTGGCGGCAATCGTCATCGCGAAGGGCAAGATCTGGACCGGGCTGTTCGGCATGTTCTTCCTGCCCCTACTCGTAGTCGGCGCATTCCGCCTGAGCCGACCGGGAGCACCGTGGGCTCGTTGGCGTTATCCAGGCAGGCGGCGGCTCATGTATCGGGCGATCGTCCGCGAACGTCGGTACCGACGCCCAATGATCCGCGCGAAGATCTTCGTACAAGACCTCGTTGCCGGAAAACCCGACGTCGTCCACGTCCGCGAGGCCGCCGAAGCCGAATTGGCCCGTACCGTCGTCCCCGCACCCCCGGCCCCCGCCCATTGGCACCTGCCCGCCGTGTCCGACCACTCCCATCGCGACTGATCGTTGCGCCTTCCCAGCGCAACTGCACCGTGTCTCGCGTTCACGAGAATGCGCTGGTGCATGGACCGAATCCGCCAGCACCGCTTGCTGTTCCGGCTGCGCTGCCGCCTCCCATATCGTTCGTCGGCGACGAGCCGAAGGCCTGGTTCGCGCCGCTGGGTTTCGCGGGTCCTCCTCCCATCAAGGGCCCTGCGCCCGACCAGACCACTTGTGGTCTGATGGGAGAGGAATCGATCACGGAAATCCGCCATGCCGTCTCGCGGCCGCGGTGCACCGCGCGGCCATCGGGTGAACGGGGCCCGATTTTTCCCGCGACCCGCCGATCTGGCACAATGCACAGGTTGCCCTGGGTGCATTCGACCCACGGAGCACCCCTTATTCGGAGTATGAACCGGTCGAGCACGCCAGTGCCGCCAGGGTCCTCTGCTCGCGCAAACATCAGAAGGATGAAATGAACACCCTTGACTTCGTCGACGAAAAGTCGCTGCGCAGCGACGTCCCCGACTTCCGTCCGGGCGACACGCTCAACGTGCACGTGAAGGTCATCGAAGGCTCGAAGGAGCGCATCCAGGTCTTCAAGGGCGTCGTGATCCGGCGTCAGGGTGGCGGCATCCGCGAGACCTTCACCGTCCGCAAGGTGTCGTTCGGTGTCGGCGTGGAGCGCACCTTCCCGGTGCACAGCCCCAACATCGACCACATCGATGTCGTGACCCGCGGTGACGTCCGCCGTGCCAAGCTGTACTACCTGCGCGATCTGCGCGGCAAGGCCGCCAAGATCAAGGAAAAGCGCTGACCTACTAGCGGCACCGCTCGGCACGAAAGTTCTTCAGCTAGCCCGGCATCGGACGTCCGTTCCGGTGCCGGGCTAATCTGTTCGGCGTGGCAGACGAAAGTGGGTCGATGACGGTGTCCGATTCGGACGACGAGGGCGTGAGCCGCCGCTCACGACGCTCCAAGCGCAAGCAGCGCCCCTTCTGGCAAGAACTGCCGGTCCTCATTGTCATCGCCGCGGTAATCGCGGCACTCATGGTCAGTTTCGTTGGGCGCCCGTACGTCATTCCGTCCCAGTCGATGGAAGAGACGTTGCTCATCGGCGACCGCATCTACGTGGAGAAGCCGAGCTACTACTGGGGCGAGCCGCAGCCCGGTGATGTCGTGGTGTTCGTCGGGCCGCCCTCCTGGAACACCCGCTACCAGTCGATCCGGTCCAGCAATGTCGTCGTGCGCGGCGTGCAGAACTTCTTCTCTTTCTTCGGACTCGTGCCGCCGGATGAGAACGATCTGGTGAAGCGGGTGATCGCCGTCGGTGGCCAGACCGTGCAGTGCTGTGACGCGCAGGGGCGGGTCATGGTGGACGGCAAGCCGTTGGACGAGCCGTACGTCCTGAACGACTACCCGTGGTACCCGGGTCAGCAGAACGCGACCTACCCTGCAGGGCGGGTATTCGGCCCGGTCAAGGTGCCCGAGGGCAACCTGTGGGTGATGGGCGACAACCGCAACCAGTCCGCCGATTCACGCGCCCACGTCAGCGATAACCTGCAGGGCACCGTCCCGATCGACAATGTGCGTGGCAAGACGGTCTTCAAGATCTGGCCGCCCACCCGGATCGGTCCGGTGAAAGCACAGGATCCCCAGACGAACTGATCAGTGCGAGCCGCAGGATAATTGGATGGTGGGGCACGATCGAGTGGCTAGGGCTAATGGCGCGACTCCGGGCAACGGGTGGCCGCCGCGTGTCGTGATGCGTCGAGCCGGTGGATTGCGCACGCTGGAGGCCGCGCTGATCCGCAGCGGGCTCGGCCCGGTCGCCGGTGTCGATGAGGCCGGGCGCGGCCCCTGTGCGGGACCACTGGTCGTTGCCGCCTGTCTGCTTGCTCCCAAGGCCTACGACCGGCTGGCCGGACTCGACGATTCCAAGAAGCTCACCGAATCCGTGCGCGAGGAGCTGTACCCGGTTATCACCCGGTTGGCGCTGGCCTGGAAGGTCGTCGTCATCCCGGCCTGGGAGATCGATTCGATCGGCATCCATGTCGCCAATATCGAGGGCATGCGCCGCGCGGTCGCCGGACTCGGGCAGGCACCGGGGTATGTGCTGACCGACGGATTCCGGGTGCCCGGAATTCCGGTGCCGTCGCTGCCGGTCATCGGCGGAGACGCGACCGCGGCTTGTATCGCGGCGGCTAGCATCCTGGCCAAGGTGACCAGGGATCGAATGATGGTCGAGCTGGACGAACGGTTCCCGGGCTATGGGTTCGCCGCGCACAAGGGCTACAACACGCCCGAGCACACGGCCGCGCTCGAGCGGCTCGGACCGAGCAGTGAGCATCGCCGATCCTGGCGCAATGTGCGGCTGGCAGCGGGGTTGCGACCGGTAGCCGCGGCGGAGTACGCCGACGCGGAACTGGCCGATGAGGTTTTGCTGGAGGGCGTCGAACCGGATAGCCGAGTGGCTACCGACGCGGCGCATGCGCGATGATGATGTCAGCAGACGCAGTGCGGCGAGAAGGAGGACGTCCCACCCGATGAGTGCCGAGGACCTGGAGAAATACGAAACCGAGATGGAGCTCTCGCTATACCGGGAGTACAAGGACATCGTCGGTCAGTTCTCGTACGTGGTGGAGACCGAGCGCCGCTTCTATCTGGCCAACTCCGTCGAATTGCGGCCGCAGAACGCCGACGGTGAGGTCTACTTCGAGGTGCGCATGAGTGATGCGTGGGTGTGGGATATGTACCGGCCCGCGCGCTTCGTGAAGCATGTTCGGGTGATCACGTTCAAGGACGTGAATATCGAGGAGCTGGAGAAGCCGGATCTGCGGTTGCCCGAGTAGGCGCTCCGACCCGCCGGTGGGTGCTCGCCCCAATAGCATTGGGCACCGACAAGTAGGTGGAGTACGGGTGCTGGATGCCCGGGTTGTCCACAGCTGAGCCGGTATCCACAGGTTTTCTGTTCGCGCAGGTCGCCGTCGTCGGCCGTGGGCGCGGTCCGGGCACGCTGAGCCGGTGGCAGAAAACCAGGCGCTCGGCGCACAAGGGGAAGAACTGGCGGCCCGATTCCTGCAGGCCGCCGGGATGGAGATCATCTGCAGGAATTGGCGGTGCAAGTACGGCGAACTGGATCTGATCGCCCGGGACGGGCGCGTGACTGCCTTCGTCGAGGTCAAAACGCGAAGCGGAACGAGGTTCGGCACGCCCGCCGAGGCGGTCACCTTCGATAAGCAGCAGCGGATCAGGCGGCTTGCGCTGGTGTGGCTCTCCGAACAGGACGGTCGGTGGCGCGATATCCGCTTCGACGTGATTTCGGTGCTGCTGCACCGCGGCCACCGACCGGTGATCGATCATCTGAAAGCGGTGTTCTGATGGCGCTGGGGGTGGCGTATTCGGTCGCGGTGAACGGGGTGGACGGCCAGCTGGTCGAAATCGAGGCGGATATCGGGCAGGGCCTGCCCTCGGTGCACCTGGTCGGCCTGCCCGATACCGCACTGCAGGAATCCCGTGACCGGGTGCGCTCCGCAGTGGCGAATATCGGGGAGAAGTGGCCGGATGGGCGCGTGATCCTGGCACTGTCCCCGGCGACACTGCCCAAAATCGGCAGCGTTTACGATCTTGCGCTCGCGATCGCGGTGCTGGACGCGGCCGGCGCAGTCCCCTCCGATCGGCTCGGAAAGACCGTGCTGCTAGGGGAATTGGCACTGGACGGGCGTGTCCGCCGGGTGCGCGGCATCCTGCCCGCGGTGCTCGCGGCACGCAAGGCGGGTTGGACGCGGGTGATCGTGCCGGAATCCGCACTGGCCGAAGCCGGTCTCGTCGATGGCATCGAGGTTTTCGGTGCCACGAGCTTGCGCACCGTCGTCGCGTGGCTGCGCGGTGAGGGCGGTCTGGTCGAGCCCAATGGCATGCTGCCCGACACGGTGCGCTGCGGCGGCGATCTGAGCGAGGTGGTCGGTCAGGATGAGGCCAGGTGGGCATTGGAGGTCGCCGCGGCCGGCGGACACCACCTGCTGCTCACGGGGCCGCCCGGAATCGGTAAAACCATGCTGGCGCAACGTCTTCCGGGCCTGCTGCCGCCACTAACCGAATCCGAAGCGCTCGAGGTGACGGCCATCCATTCGGTCGCGGGTGCGCTCTCCGACGACGCTCCGCTGATCACTATGCCGCCCTTCGTCGCTCCGCATCACTCGACCTCGGCCAGCGCCATGGTCGGCGGTGGATCGGGGACCGCACGCCCGGGTGCCGTCAGCCGTGCTCATCGCGGGGTTCTGTTCCTCGATGAATGTGCGGAGATAGGGACCAAGGTCCTGGAAGCGATGCGAACTCCCCTGGAAGAGGGCGAAGTTCGCATCGCACGCCGTGACGGTGTGGCTCGCTATCCGGCCCGTTTCCAACTGGTCTTGGCCGCGAATCCCTGCCCATGTGCCCCCGCCCGCGATGTCGACTGCATCTGCGCCCCGCTCGCGCGCCGCCGATACCTCGGCAAGTTGTCCGGGCCGTTGATGGATCGCATAGACATTTGGGTTCAAATGCACGGCCACTCCGGAGCGTCGTTCGCCGCCGAGGAAGCCGAAAGCAGCGAGGTCGTGCGCCGTCGAGTCGCGGCCGCACGGCAAACCGCAGTACAGCGTTGGAAGGACTACGGCTGGTCAACCAACGCCGAAGTCCCCGGCCACATTCTGCGCCAACGTTTCCGACTTCCCCACGAAGCAACCGCCCCCATCGAAGCCGCCCTCCGTCTAGGCCGTCTCTCTGCCCGCGGCGCCGACCGCGCGCTCCGCGTCGCCTGGACCATCTGCGACCTCCGCAACGCCGACCAACCCAGCGCCCAAGACGTACTGGCCGCCTTGAACTTCCGTCAACGGGGTTCCCAATGAGCGGGGCAACTGGAGCCGAGCGCCCGATCGACGGTGAGGTTATGAGGTCTGTTGCGCCAGACATCCGCGGCGGTGCAAACGCCTCGGGGTGCGCAGGCGCAGCGCACATCGGCGCGACCGCTTCGGATCTCGCGGCGACGGCAGCGAGTTGCCCTGCTGCCGCTGGGTGTCCGAGCGAGCCGACGGGCGATGTCTCCGATTGTGCGGCATCGACGGCGTGTGGTGACCGTCCTGCGGGCGGTACCACCCGCACCTCGGTGGGCAGCGGGTCTTGTGCGACGCGAGCGGTCGTTGCGCCCGAAAGCCCAGAGACTGCGGCGGGCGGTGCATCCGACACCGCCAGGTGTGCGATTGAGTCGATGGTCACCTCGGATTGCCGAGCTGCCGTTACCTGTGGCGGTGCTCTTACCGCAGGTCCGCTGGGGGGCGACAGCCCGTATGCCCCAGGCGATTCGGACGTTGCCTCGGATCACGTAGCGGACGACAGATCTATTGCCTCAGCGAATGACGCTGCGGCAACGAGAACCGCGCATGCCTCGCTGGAAAGTGATACGTATCCGGTCGCATTGGTGGTCAGCAGGGTGGATGCGCCGGGCTGTGGCCGGGCTGGCAGCACGCCTCGTCCGGGGCATGGGGTAGTGGATCTCGATGGTTGGGTTTCGAGCGGATCGGAGTTGGCGGTTCCCCGTGGGGATGTTGATGAGCGGCGGTTGGCTTGGGCGTATTTGTCTCGGGTGGTTCAGGGGCCGTGTGCGGCGCTGTCATCGTTGATCGAATCGGTGGGGGTGGTGGAGGCGGCGCGGGCGGTACGGGAGTGTGAGCTGCCGGAGTCGTTGCTCGGTGCGACCGTTAAACGAAGGGAGATCGATTGTGCGGCAAGGGATCTCGAGCGGATAGAGCACTTGGGTGGTCGGTTGGTGACTCCGGACGATCCGGAGTGGCCGGCCTGGCGAATGCTCGGACTCCGACAACTAGAGCCCGGACGCGATCGTGACGGGGCGGTGCCGTTGGCGCTATGGGTGCGTGGGCCGCGCTCGTTGTTGGAGTCGAGCGAGCAGGCGATCGCCGTAGTCGGGGCGCGCTGCAGCAGCGGATACGGCGAGCATGTCACCGGCGAGATCGTCGGGGACCTGGCCGCACAGGGCTGGACAATCGTGTCCGGAGCCGCCTTCGGTATCGACGGTATGGCACATCGCTGCGCGCTAGCCATCGGCGCTCCGACGATCGCCGTCCTTGCCTGCGGCGTCGATCGCCCCTATCCCGCCCAGCACGAGCGACTCTTGGCCGAGATCGCCGAAACAGGTTTGGTAATCAGCGAATATCCGCCGGGTACGGTTGCCCACAAGAACCAGTTCCTGGCCCGCAATCGCCTGATCGCCGCGCTGGCGGACGGCGTCCTCGTCGTAGAAGCGGGACTACGCAGCGGCGCTCGAAATACCGTCAAATGGGCCCGCCGCCTCGGTCGTCCCGCCCTCGCCATCCCCGGTCCGGTCACCGCCGCGTCATCGGCAGGCTGCCACCGCATGATCCGCGAAGGTGAGGCCCTGCTGGTCACCCGCGCCGAAGAGGTCATCGATGAAGCAGGCCCACTACGTCTATCACTTCCAACCACCCAGTCGTCCGACCCCAGCGACCGATTGCAAGGCGAGGAAGCCTCGGTCTATGCCGCCCTCCCCGGAATCGGCTCCCGCCAACCCCGCGCCATCGCCGAAAACTCCGGCCTGGACCTCTCCATCGTCCGTGCCATCCTCCCCGCCCTCGAACTCGCCGGCCTAGTAGGTATAGACGACAACGGCTGGCACCGAACCGCAAATCGTCAGAGCCGATGAAGGATTCAGGCGCCGACCCGATCGCTGCGCGCGCTACTTCCGGGAGTGCCTGCACCTGCGCGGCGAGGTGCTCGTGCCGCGCGGCACGAGGTGTGTGCTCGCCCTCGAGGAGTAACTGTGCTCGCCCGGGAGGCGGATCGTACGTCGGGCACCGAACCTCGAATCCAGCGAACGGGCGCTAGATGACCGCCCTGGCTCCGCAGCGCGCAGACCCACGTCCATGCCGTGTGGGAAATGGTCCTTTCACGGCGAGGAACATTGCGTCTGGAAACCCGTGCTTCGCCACGATGGGGCGAGGCGGTGACGTGGCAGACCGTGTCTACGGCAGTAAACCTACGGTGTTGCGGCGTGCTTACTTGCCAAGTCGGGTTGGGGGCGGTGACGGTAGGGAGATGGAGCTGCCGGAGGATCTCGAGGCGTTGCTGGCGGAGTATGAGCGGCATTTGCGGCTCGGGCGGAATCGGTCGGTGCATACGGCACGGGCGTATGTGGGGGATGCGCGGTCGTTGTTGGGGCATTTGGTCGCGCGATCGGCGGATTCGGCGGTGCGGGAAGTGGATTTGGCATTGTTGCGGTCGTGGTTGGCGGCGCAGTCGGCCGGTGGGGCGGCGCGGACGACCATGGCGCGGCGGGCATCCTCGGCGAGGACGTTCACCGCGTGGCTGACCAGCATTGGGCGGCTAGCGATCGATCCGGGGTTGCGGCTCGGGTCGCCGAAGGCGCATCGGGCGTTGCCCGCGGTACTCGGTACGCAGCAGGCGGTCGCGGCTATGGATGCTGCGGAATCGGGTGCGGCGCAACGCGATCCGATGGCATTGCGGGATCGGCTGATTGTGGAGTTGCTGTACTCGACAGGAATTCGGGTCAGCGAGTTGTGCGGTCTGGATCTCGACGATATCGATCGGGAACGGCGGCTGGTCCGCGTTATCGGTAAGGGCAATAAGGAGCGCTCGGTGCCCTTTGGAGTACCAGCCGACGAGGCGATCGCGAATTGGCTTCAGTACGGTCGCCCCGCACTCGTGACAGCGGACTCCGGGCGCGCCCTACTGCTCGGCCGTCGCGGTAAACGGCTCGACCAGCGACAGGCCAGAACGGTTGTCCACGAGGTCGTTTCGGCAATTCCCGGCGCACCGGATTTGGGACCGCACGGCCTGCGGCATTCGGCCGCAACCCATCTGCTCGAGGGGGGTGCGGACCTGCGCGTAGTACAAGAACTTCTCGGCCACGCCAGTATGGCGACCACCCAGCTCTACACTCATGTCTCCATCGAGCGCCTGAAGAAGGTCCATGATCAAGCTCACCCGCGCGCCTGACGGGCCGCAGAAGCGCGGACGAGGATCGGCGCCCGGTCGGGGCGAGGCGCGCTGTTCAGGCCGGAATCATCGGCCGAGCCGTGCGTGGCTGCCGATACTATCGGTGGACGACCACCGGACTGGAGCCTCGGGTTGGTGCGTTGGCCTTATTGCGCGGGCAGAAACGCGACCAAGCTTGCTCCGGTTCCTGAGTGCCCACCGGAGCGGCGGACGGGAATGCGTACGACCGCCATGATCGGGGCGAAGGTGTCTCCTGGCGCCATCGGCTGAAGTCGCTCCTCCGCTTGCTGCGGCCGCACCTCGCTGTGCGTGTGTGTGCAGCCCACCAGTGGTATGCGAACTCGATGCGGCTCTCCCGTGGGCGCGGTGAAATTGTGAAACGCGTTCTCATGGCGATAAGTGGTGTAGCAATGACGAAATGGCAGCTATTCTGACACGAGTTCTAGTTTGGAGGGATTCGTGAACACCGCACGATTTGTCGACAGGTTCGGTGCATGCCGCACTGCTGTCTCGGGGTCGGGCCGATGAGTACACATACCGTGCTGGGCAAGGAAGTGCGGATGCCGGTGCGGATTCGGCTTGCACGTGCCTTCATGGCGACCTACGCGGTATCGGCGGCCGCCGCCCAGCGACTCATCGACTATTCCGGCCTGCAGATCCTCCGGCTGCCGGGCGGTCGCGCGATGTGCACGCTCGTTTTCGTCGATTACGTCGACGGCGACCTCGGGCCGTACAACGAGTTCGGTGTGTCGTTCATGGTCCGGCACCACACCGCTGGGCACACCAGCGCGCTCGGTGATCTGCGCGCGCTTTCCACCGGTGGCGCGGGTGTCTTCATCCATCGCCTTCCCGTCGACGGGGAATTCACCTTGGCCGCGGGCCGAGGTATCTGGGGTTTCCCGAAGGAAATCGCCGATTTCGGCGCACAGCACGAGGGCAGCGTGCGACGTGGGGTACTGCGTCAGAACGGAGTGTTGATCGTCGACCTCACCATCCGCCCTGGGCTCGCGGTCCCCCAGCGCCGCAGCGGCTCCTCCTTCGATGCGTACTCCCATATCGACGGGATCACCCGCTGCACGCCGTGGCAGATGGAGCCGTCCGGCATGCGCGCGCGGCCCGGTGGCGCCGAACTGTCCCTCGGCGAGCACGCCTGGGCCGACGAATTGCGCTCCCTCGGATTACCCAAGCGTGCACTCATGGCCTCCACTGTTGATCGGCTCGCGATGACCTTTCAGGACGCCGTACCCGTCTGACCGGGGGCGCTGCACCCGCGGGGGTGATCTTCGTGGACGATGACCATGCCGGTAGTTAACCTGACGTAGCGGAGCGTTCGTATGCGGCAGGAAACCGACCAGCGATGGAGAGGTGCCCGTGAATTCCGACGACGACCATGGCGCAGTCCGAGCCGAGGCGGCATGACCCTCCCCAACCCCGCCGAGGAATCCGAGGACGGGGAAGACGAGATCGACTATCGCTTCACCCTCGCAAATGAACGCACCTTTCTGGCCTGGATGCGCACCTCGCTCGGTCTGCTTGCGGGCGGTGTCGCGGTGCACACACTGGTGCAGCCGTTGCGGATGTCGGGATTGCGCCGCACGCTCGCGATGAGCTGCATCGTGCTCGCCGTGATCATCGCGGTCGGTGCGTACGCGCATTGGCGGCGCGTCGGTCGGGCCATGCGAAGCGGTGAACCGCTACCCGACACGATCATGGTGCCGATTCTGTCGGCGGGTATCGCCGTGGTGTCGGTATTCGCGTGCGTGGTGGTGTTGTTCCGATGAATGCCAGGACTTTGGCCGCCGAACGCACCGCATTGGCGTGGCGGCGCACCGCCGTTGCCGCGATGGTCGTCGCGGCGCTTTTCCTCAATCATTCCGCGATGCACGGGTGGCGCGCGGTCGCCCTCGCACCGACCGGCGCGGCGATCACCATGGCGGCCGTTGCTGTCCTGTCTTTTTCACGCAATCGCGCCTTGCATCAGGGGCGTTACGGCCGTGGCGGGGGCGCCATTGCCGCGACAGCGCTGGCGGTGCTGGCCGTCGCATGCGTCGCGGCCGCAATAGGTTTTTCGGATTCACGGCCCTAATGCGTTGCGGGCTGGACATCTTCGGCGGACAACCACAGGAGGATGGATATGAGCACTGCGACCGAGCCGAGCGAATTCATCGTCGCCGAGCAGCAACGAGCGCGTGGCGCACTGCCCACTGATACGGCCGATCTCGCGGATGCGGACCGCGGCTTCAAAGCGGCACTCGAGCCCGGAGAGGTTCGCGCGTCGGATGGGAAGTTGGTGTGGGACAACGACTCCTACGGTTTTTTGCAGGGAAGCTGCCCTGCGTCGGTCAATCCGAGCCTGTGGCGGCAGTCCGGTCTGGTTGTCAAGCAGGGGCTGTACGAGGTCGCGGCCGGTATCTACCAGATCCGCGGGCTCGACCTGTCGAATATGACGCTGATCGAGGGCGACACCGGCGTGCTCGTGATCGATCCACTGATCTCGGCGGAGACCGCTGCGGCGGGCTTGGCGCTGTATCGCGCGCACCGGGGCGATCGACCGGTGACGGCATTGATCTACACCCATTCGCACGCCGACCATTTCGGCGGTGCGATGGGTGTGACGACGGTCGACGACGTCGCGGCGGGCCGCTGCCCGGTGCTCGCACCGGCCGGATTCCTCGAACACGCGGTTGCCGAAAACATCTATGTGGGAACGGCGATGGGACGTCGATCTGCCTATATGTACGGCGCCGCGCTGCCACGCGGGCCGAAGGGCCAAGTCGGCGCGGGTCTCGGACAGACCACCTCGCTCGGCACGATCACCTTGATTCCGCCGACGGTGGATATCACCAGCACTGGTCAGGAAGAAACGATCGACGGGATCCGGATCGTCTTCCAGCTCACCCCGGGCACCGAGGCGCCCGCCGAGATGAACTTCTACTTCCCCGATATGCGCGCGCTGTGCATGGCCGAAAACGCCACGCACACAATGCACAACCTGCTGACACTGCGTGGCGCGCTGGTGCGTGACCCGCGCGTGTGGGCCAAATATTTGACCGAGTCGATCAATCTGTTCGCCCGTAATTCTGACGTGGTCTTCGCCTCACATCACTGGCCGACCTGGGGAACCGATCGGCTGGTGGAATACCTTTCGCTGCAACGAGACCTGTACGGCTATCTGCACGATCAGACGGTGCGCAGGCTCAATCAGGGCAATCTGGGTGCTGAGATCGCCGAGATGACGGAGCTGCCACCGGCCATCGCCGATGCGTGGCATACGCACGGGTATTACGGCTCGGTCAGCCACAATGTCAAGGCCATCTACCAGCGGTACATGGGGTGGTTCGACGGTAATCCGGCGCATCTGTGGGAGCATCCGCCGGTCGAATCCGCGCGGCGCCATGTGGAATTCATGGGCGGTGCCGAGGAGGTGCTGCGCAAGGCGCAAACCGCTTACGACGCGGGTGACTACCGGTGGGTCGCGCAGGTCGTCAACTACGTCATCTTCGCCGACCCGGCCAACGAGGCGGCGAAAACATTGCAGGCCAACACCTTCGAGCAACTCGGCTATGGCGCGGAGAACGCCACCTGGCGCAACTTCTACCTCAGCGGAGCATATGAGCTGCGCAACGGCTCGTTCGGCACGCCGACGACGAATGCGCCCACGATGGTCGAGGCGCTGACCGTCGAGCAGATCTTCGACGCGATCGCGCTGCGCATCGACGGACCGAAGGCGTGGAATCTGCGCGTGGTGATCGACTGGCACATTACCGACGAAAAACGCACCTACCGCCTCGAACTGCGCAACGGCCTGATGGTCCACTACGACAAGCCCGACGGCGCCGACTTACCCGATCCGGACGCGTCTTTCACCTTGACGCGGGCGATTCTGATTCGGGCCTTGTTGATAGGCGGAAATCTCGGCGCACTGGTCGCCGCGGGCGATATCGCCGTTGCCGGGAATCCCAGCGGGCTGAACGTGCTGGTCGGTGTGATCGACGCGCCGGATCCGAACTTCGCCATCGTCACCCCGTGAGATTGTGCCGCGACTTCGTGTGCTGATCGACTAAACCGCTCGACCTGCGAGGTCCCGGCACGTATGGTCGGCGACCATGTCCACGGATGCCATCGACAATTCCGTACCTCTGCGTGAGCGCCTCCGCATCGCCCTGTCCGCTGCGATGAAGACCCGCGACCGCACCGCGATCTCCGGACTGCGCTCAGCCCTCGGCGCCATCGATAATGCCGAAGCCATCGATACCGCGGACATCGCGGCCGGTGCCATCGAGAACAGTGCGGTCGGACTCGGTGCCGCCGAAGCTCGCCGCCGCGATCTCACTGAGGCCGATATCGAACAGATCGTCCGTGCCGAAATCGCCGACCGGCAGCAAGCCGCCGCCGAATACGACACTCTCGGACGCTCCGATCACGGCGACCTGTTGCGCGCCGAAGCTGCCGCACTCGAGGCACAGCTCTAGTACCCGACGAGGCCCTCTCGACCGTGCCGACATATGGGAGTGAGGGGTTGGGTGGCGCCCGAGCAATTCGTCGTCGCATGCGGTATCTGACGTCGAGTGTTGTTGTGCGTGTGGGGATGGGGGGCGGACGTGTGGTGGTGGCTGAGCGTTCGTCGTCGTCGGATGCGCTACCTGACGCCGAACGCTGTTGTGCATGCGGGGATGGAGCGTGACGCTTGGGTGGTGGCTGAACGTTCGTCGTCGCATGCGGTATCTGACGTCGAGTGTTGTTGTGCGTGTGGGGATTGGGGGGTGACGTCTGGGTGGTGGCTGAGCGTTCATCGCCGCACGCGGTAGCCGACGCCACACGCTCTTGCACATGCGGGGGTCGGAACGCGACGCCTGGATGGCGGCCGAGTGATTCATCGTCGCTCCGCTTTCGTGCTGCTGCCCATCGAGGCAATCGCGCTGCCCGGCGTGGATCTCGCGCATCGGCATGCCGGGGTGCGCTGGGCCAGGTGCGCAGTGGAATTGCGTGCGGCGAATTCGGTCATGCTGCAGTGGAATCCGCTGTCCTGAGCCGGTCGTTTGCGGATCCTCAGGCGGAGGTCGGGAGCGTATCGATGTACTTTCCGGCGATGATCCGCTGGATGGCTCGTACCACGGGTCCGCCGAGCCGGACGTACCAGGCCCCGGGCCGGGAGAAGGCCGTCACCAGGCCATAGACGACATCGTCGGTCGGGTCGTATTCGACAGCGAATAGTTCCTCGCCGATCTCCGGATGTCCGGGCAGCGTGCCGTAGGCAAAGCCGCGCCGGTCGGGTTCGTCGAGGACGTACACGACCCGGCACGGTGCCGTGATACCGACCGGTCCAAGGCCCAACCGCACCGTCAGCCGCGTCCCCGGCTCCGCGGTCGGCGTGTCTGCCTCCCGAAAGATGCCGGTGCCCTTCTGCATTCGATACGTCAGGATCTCCGCACCCGCGCGCTCGAACAGCGCCCGCCCGGATCCGATGCGGCGGCGCAGCCGAAACCGGTGATAGCCCGCAGGAAGCACCTCCTTCGTCGCGCCGACCTCGGTATAGGTGAACGGCGGATCTCCGAGCGCATATCCCATAACCCGATCCTCGTCCGGGAACCGCCACGACGGAAGTGCGCCCGCCGAACCTGCTACTCGGCCGGGTGCATCAGATGTCCGTAGCGTGGAGATCTCTAGCTGGGGCGGTTCCTCGACTGCGGGGGGAGGAAGTCAAGTCACCGGCTTGAGTCGCAGGGGAGTGGAGTGCAGGAGTCCGAGTGGATCGATGTACTCACGGCGGCTGTGCCCACTCTCGTCTCGTCTCGCACCCCAATGCAGGCACGCCGCCGCCCCGCAACCTTCGTGTCCTGCCTCCACGGTGCCGATTCGCGCTCCACGTGCAACTCGTAGGCCCACCGAGACCTCGGCTTGTACCGGCTCGTACGTCGTTCGAAGACCACCGGGGTGGTCGATCGACACAACTGGTTTGCCCGCGACCCTTCCCGCGAAGACCACGATTCCCGCACCGGCCGCGAAAACCGCCTGCCCCGGTGTACCCGCAAGATCGACCCCGCGATGCCCGGGTAGCCAGTCCTGCGCGGGTCTGTCGAATTGCCGCTCGACCGCAGGTCGCGGTTGCATCGGCCAGCCGAACTCTTCGTGCGGAGCAGCCGAAACAGACTGCTCCGCAACGAGTCCGAGCAGAGCGATGATCCCGAGAACGATCGAAATCAGTCGCCGATGATAGATACCGCCGACCCTGCCGAGGCGATTCATCCGAGATCAGCGCGTCAGCGGGAGCGGAGCCTGCTTAACCGAACTCAGCAGCCGCGACAGCAGATCGCAGAGAACCCGCGGCAAGGAACTCGCCGACCCGGTACCGCCCCCACGCGCGATATCGATGGTGAGCGGCGTAGCACCGTCGTCGAAGATCTGCGTCTGCGCCCCGCCTCCCGAACGCATGTCGAATGCACTACCCACATCGAGCATGTCGGGTGTGTGGTCCACGCGGAGTGCGTCGGGTGCGATGTTGCCCCGGGCTGCATCCGGCGCGACGTTTACCGGCTGCGAGTCAGGCGTGACATTTACGCCAAGCGCACCGGGCGCGATGTCCACCCGGGCTGGACCCGGCGTGATTCTCGAACCCAGCACGCTAGGCGCGACATTCACAACGAGCGGCGCAACCCGAAGCGGATCCGGCACCCGAGCCAGTCCGCGACCCGCCGGACATGCCGAACCCGTGCACTCCCCGATCACGACCTCCATCCCCGGGAAACCGCCATCAAGCCCATCGGTTGCCAGAGAACCCCAAGGCAGCACCGCAGTAGCAGCGCCGTTCGATGGTGCTGCCGAAACCGGCTGCGCCAGAACCAGTGACAGCAGGAACAGCGGTGGGATGAGCATGGTTATCGAGATTGCTATGCGATTCATGCTTCAAGCGTCGGCCGCACACGGCGCCCGCGGGCCCCGGCTTCGGCGAGTGTGGACAATTTGCTCGGTTGTGGAGATGACTCGTTTCGATCCATGACAGGGCGATTTAGAAACTGACCCCCTCAGCCCGTAGACTGGTCGAGCGGTCTGTGCCTGCACGGACCGACTTCGCGCGCCACCCTGTGCTTGTTCGTAACGGCGCTGTTCGAACCGGAGTTCGACTTCGTGACTCGGCAGTGCATGCGGAGCAGGGAATCATCGGCTGGTCCTGATCCTCGCGATCGGGTCCGATGATTCGGAGGCGCCAGGGCGGCGGATCACCGATTCGCCGCGGCAACCGGCAACGAAAGAGAGATACGCACACCATGGCTGTCGTAACAATGAAGCAGCTGCTCGACAGCGGCGCACACTTCGGACACCAGACCCGGCGCTGGAACCCGAAGATGAAGCGGTTCATCTTCACCGACCGCAACGGCATCTACATCATCGACCTGCAGCAGACGCTGACCTACATCGACAAGGCCTACGAGTTCGTCAAGGAGACCGTCGCCCACGGTGGCACCGTCCTCTTCGTCGGCACCAAGAAGCAGGCGCAGGAGTCGATCGCGGCCGAGGCGACTCGCGTCGGAATGCCCTACGTCAACCAGCGTTGGCTGGGTGGCATGCTCACCAACTTCTCCACCGTGCACAAGCGCCTGCAGCGCCTCAAGGAACTCGAGGCGATGGAGCAGACCGGTGGCTTCGAGGGTCGCACCAAGAAGGAAATCCTCATGCTCACGCGTGAGATGAACAAGCTGGAGCGCACCCTCGGCGGTATCCGCGATATGGCCAAGGTGCCCTCGGCCATCTGGGTCGTCGACACCAACAAGGAGCACATCGCCGTCGGCGAGGCGCGCAAGCTGAACATCCCGGTCATCGCGATCCTGGACACCAACTGCGATCCCGACCTGGTCGACTACCCGATCCCGGGTAACGACGACGCGATCCGTTCCGCCGCTCTGCTGACCAAGGTCGTCGCCTCCGCGGTGGCCGAGGGCGTGCAGGCGCGGGCCGGTATCTCCTCCGGTGACGAGAAGCCGGAAGCCGGTGCGGGCGAGCCGCTCGCCGAGTGGGAGCAGGAGCTGCTCGCGCAGGCCGCCCCCGCCGCGAGCGAGGCCGAGGCTGCCGCCGAGGCCCCCGCCACCCCGGCCGACGCCTGATCGTCGCAGTGCTTGATGGCGATGGCGGCGGGGCCTGCGTGGTTACGCAAGCCACCGCCTCCAGCCCGTCGCCATCATCGCCGAGCGTCTGTTCACCTTGCCGACCTCTCCTGAACAGGAGCGGTCGGCAAGGTGGTGTTACCACCCGAAACAACACACAGGAGGATCGCCACCCATGGCGACATACACCGCCGCTGACGTGAAGCGGCTGCGGGAGCTCACCGGCTCCGGGATGATGGACTGCAAGAATGCGCTGGTCGAGACCGACGGCGATTTCGACAAGGCCGTCGAGGTGCTGCGCATCAAGGGTGCCAAGGATGTCGGCAAGCGTGCCGAGCGCGCCACTGCTGAGGGTCTCGTCGCCGCCAAGGACGGCGTGCTGATCGAGATCAACTCCGAGACCGACTTCGTCGCCAAGAACGCCGAATTCCAGGGTCTGGCGGACAAGATCGTGACCGCCGCCGCGGCCGCCAAGCCGGCCGACCTGGACGCCCTCAAGGCGCTGGACCTGGGCGGCCAGACCGCCGACGATGCACTGCAGGCGCTGGCCGCCAAGATCGGCGAGAAGCTCGAGCTGCGTCGGGTCGCGTCCTTCGACGGCCCCGTCGCCGTCTACCTGCACAAGCGGGCCACCGATCTGCCGCCGGCCGTCGGCGTGCTGGTCGAGTACCAGGGCGAGGGTGACGCCGCCGCCGAGGCCGCGCGTGCGGTCGGCATGCAGGTCGCCGCGCTCAAGGCCAAGTACCTGACCCGCGAGGATGTACCGGCCGACGTGGTGGAGAACGAGCGCCGCATCGCCGAACAGACCGCCAAGGAAGAGGGCAAGCCCGAGGCCGCGCTGCCGAAGATCACCGAGGGCCGCGTCAACGGCTTCTTCAAGGATGTCGTTCTGCTGGAGCAGGCGTCGGTCACCGATTCGAAGAAGACCGTGAAGGCGCTGCTGGACGAGGCCGGTGTCACCGTGACCCGCTTCGCCCGCTTCGAGGTCGGCCAGGCCTGATAACGCCCGTGAACCCCTCGTGCTCCGGATACGGTGTACGGGGGGTTTCGGCTGTCCGGACGTTATCCGTTCATCCGCAATTCCTCAGCCTGACCGGGCGAGTTCGTTGCGTCCGAGGGGGTCTTCTACCCACATCGAATCCGAGTAGGGCAGGATAAGGGCGCTCCGTATTGAGCTTCCGCGTTGCCATCCGGCCCACGTGCTGTGTCGACAGACCGAAACTATCGCCGAAGGAGACGAACACCCATGACCGACCCCGGGACGGACCGCCCAGGATATCGCCGGGTGCTCCTCAAATTGGGTGGGGAGATGTTCGGCGGCGGCAAGGTCGGGCTCGACCCCGATGTGGTGCAGACGGTCGCCGAGCAGATCGCCGAGGTCGTCTCCAGCGGTGTTCAGGTGGCCGTGGTGATCGGCGGCGGTAACTTCTTCCGCGGCGCCGAACTCGAGGAGCGCGGTATGGAACGCGCCCGTTCGGACTATATGGGCATGCTCGGCACCGTGATGAACAGCCTTGCGCTGCAAGACTTTCTGCAACAGCAGGGCGTCGACACCCGCGTGCAGACCGCGATCACCATGGGCCAGGTGGCCGAACCTTATCTGCCGCTGCGCGCCAAGCGGCATTTGGAAAAGGGCCGCGTTGTCATCTTCGGCGCGGGCATGGGCATGCCCTACTTCTCCACCGACACCACCGCCGCCCAGCGCGCACTGGAGATCGACGCCGATGTAGTGCTGATGGCAAAGGCCGTCGACGGGGTCTTCACCGCGGATCCCCGGGTCGACGAGAGCGCGACCATGTACACCGAAATCACGCATAAAGAGGTCATCGAGCGTGACCTGAAGGTCGCCGACGCGACGGCCTTCAGCCTGTGTATGGACAACCAGATGCCCATGCTGGTGTTCAATTTGTTGACGAAGGGCAATATCGCCCGTGCGGTCGCCGGTGAGAAGATCGGCACATTGGTTCGGTCCTGACCCCGCGCCCGCGGATCATGACGATGACGACGCTGTGGAGGAAACGGTCGTGATTGAAGAAGCGCTCTTCGACGCCGAGGAGAAGATGGAGAAGGCCGTCTCGGTGGCGAAGGACGACCTCGGTTCCATCCGTACCGGTCGGGCGAATCCGGGGATGTTCCAACGGATTGTCATCGACTACTACGGTTCGCCGACCCCGATTACCCAGGTGTCCAGCATTTCCGTGCCCGAGCCGCGGATGGTGGTGATCAAGCCGTACGAGCAGTCGACGCTCGGCGCGATCGAAACCGCGATCCGCAATTCCGATCTCGGTGTCAACCCGACCAACAACGGTGACATCATTCGGATCTCGGTCCCGCAGCTCACCGAGGAGCGGCGCCGTGAACTGGCCAAGCAGGCCAAGGGTAAGGGCGAGGACGCCAAGGTCTCGATTCGAAATGTCCGCCGCAAGGCCATGGACGAACTGTCGCGGATCCAGAAGGATGGCGAGGCGGGTGAGGACGAGGTCGGGCGCGCCGAAAAGGAGCTCGACAAGACCACCGCGAAATATGTCGGCCAGGTCGATGAACTGGTCAAGCACAAGGAAGCTGAACTGCTCGAGGTCTGAGGTCCGAGGCCGGATCTTGCGGGCCCGCCCGGGCGGGGGACGAACGGAACGACGAGTTGAGCGACGGGACAATCGTGGCCGAGAACGCCGCCGCGACCGGTGCGGCCGAGGAGCCGAGGCCGGGCAACGGCACAGTTGATGCGACGGACGGGCGCGCGGTCGACGCCGCGATTCCCGAAGCCGCACCTCCCGAACCCGTGCGCACCGACTCCGCGTCGTCCGAGGCTGAGAGCTGGGGATCCTCGACGCCTGTGGCCTCGACCGGTCGGCCCGCGACTCCGGGAGACGCGACTGCCGTACCATCGGGACCGACGACTCCCGGCCTCGCGGCCGTTGGGCCTGTGACATGTGGACGTGCGGCCGATGGGCCCGCGGCCCCTGGGCGTGCGGCCGGTGGGCCCGCGGCCCTTGGGCGTGCGGCCGATGGGTCTGCCACTTCTGAATCAGCTGCCGATGGGCCCGCGACACCCGGATCCGCGGCTAACAGTTCCGCGACGCCCGGATCCGCGGCTAACAGTTCCGCGACGCCCGGATCCGCGGCTAACAGCCCCGCGACTCCAGGAACCGCCACCGATGGCCCCTCGACCTGGGAACCGGCGACGCCCGGCTCCGAAAGCGACGCATCCGCGATCTCCGAATATTCGACCGCCTCAGTGAATCCCGCTGTCCAACAAGAGAACTCGGCGGAACCACCAGCCCCCGCCTCGCGCGCCGGCCGCAATCTGCCCGCCGCTTTGGCCGTCGGCTTCGGTCTCGGTCTGTCGCTCATCGCGATTCTGCTGTTCGTACCGAAGGTATTCATCGGCGTCGCGGCCGCGGGAGTCGGTGTGGCCACCTGGGAGGTCGCCAAGCGGCTGCGGGAGGCGGATGTCCTGGTCCCGCGGATTCCGCTCATCGTTGGTGGTCAAGCGGTGTTCTGGCTCGGCTGGCCGTGGGGTGCCAGCGGTGTGGCGGGCGCCTTCGCCGCGACCACGCTGATCTGTATGGTGTGGCGTCTTTTCGATCACGGCTTGCAGACGGCGCCGCGAAACTTCTTGCGCGATACCGCGATCACGATCTTCACCCTGGCCTGGATCCCGCTGCTCGCGTCGTTCGCGACGCTGCTGCTGCTCGAGCCCGACGGCAATCTGCGGGTGCTGACCTTCATGATTCTGGTGGTTTGCTCCGATGTGGGCGGCTACGTCGCGGGTGTGCTGTTCGGGAGGCATCCGATGGTGCCCGCGATCAGTCCGAAGAAGTCCTGGGAGGGCTTCTGCGGTTCGCTGGTGTTCAGCGTAATCGGCGGCCTGCTCACGGTCACCCTGCTGTTGGAAGCCAATTCGATGATCGGCGTGGTGCTCGGCGTCGGCCTGGTATTGGTCGCGACCGTGGGTGATCTGATCGAATCCCAGGTCAAGCGGGAATTGGGCATCAAGGATATGGGCACCTTGCTGCCCGGCCACGGCGGCATCATGGACCGCCTCGATTCGATGCTGCCCTCGGCCTTCGTGTCCTGGTTGGTGCTGTCCACTTTGATCTGAGTCAGCGTCCATTCTCGAGCTGAATCCGCGGGATCCCGCGGAATCGACGAATGGGCGGTGCGTGCGAACCGCGTACTATCGCTTGGCCGCCCGCCGAAGCTGAATGATCCGCACCCCGCCGACCAGTGCCATCACCAGCGCGCCCGCGATCACCGACAGCAGCACCAGGATGCCGACCGGTAGGGAGAAGCTCCAGAAGAACAGATCCACCCGTTGTTGTTCGAGGTTCTGCAGGATGAAGATCAGCAGCACGATCCCGATCAGCGTCGCGGCGACCAGGGCGACCCAGGTGTCACCGGTCCGGCTCTTTCCCAGCGACTTGCGACCGGTCGGCTCCACCGTCCGACGGTCGGTCGGCTCGACCGTTTCACGCCCGGTCGACGCAGGTGCGACATCTCCGGTGCGCTCCGGCTCGGACGACTCGGCGTGACTGGTCATACTTCGATCATTACCGATCGCTATCGCTGGTGCACGCATTTCTACGCGGTGACCGGTATGTCGTTATGTCGATGCACGCGGCCGCTCACCGAGTTGATCGGACGTGACCTTCGTCGCGTCGGGCGTCGTGATGGTCACCTTCGGTCCGGTCCGCACACCCAGGATGGGACACTGGAAGGACTATGACCGTTTCGCTGCCCCTCGTCTTCGATGCTCCGCGCCGTGGCATGCCGCCGCGGCACCTCGCCGACCTCGATGCCGACGGGCGCAAGGTCGCGGTCGAGGAACTCGGTCTGCCGAAGTTCCGTGCCGATCAGATCGCGCGCCAGTATTACGGCCGTCTGCAAGCCGATCCGGAGCAGATGACCGACCTGCCCGCCGCGGTGCGCGAAAAGATCGGCGCGGCGCTGTTTCCGCCGCTGATGTCGGTGGTCAAGCATGTCGCGTGCGATGGCGGCGAGACACGAAAGACCCTGTGGCGCGCGGGCGATGGCACCCTGCTCGAGAGCGTGCTGATGCGTTACCCGGACCGCGCCACGTTGTGTATTTCCAGCCAGGCAGGCTGCGGTATGGCGTGCCCGTTCTGTGCCACCGGCCAGGGCGGCCTTAATCGCAATCTTTCTACCGCAGAAATTGTCGACCAGGTCCGTGCCGCTGCCGCGGCCATGCGCGATGGCGAGGTGTCGGGCGGTCCGGGCCGCCTGTCCAATATCGTCTTCATGGGTATGGGCGAGCCGCTGGCCAACTACAAGCGAGTGGTCGCCGCGGTTCGCCGCATTACTTCACCCGCGCCCGATGGCTTCGGTATTTCTCAACGCAACGTGGTCGTGTCCACCGTCGGCTTGGCTCCGGCCATTCGCAAGCTCGCCGACGAGGACCTCTCGGTCACTCTCGCGGTGTCGCTGCATACGCCCGATGACGAACTGCGCGACACCCTGGTGCCGGTGAACAACCGCTGGGCCGTCGCCGAGGTCCTCGATGCCGCCCGCTACTACGCCGACAAGAGCGGCCGTCGGGTGTCCATCGAATACGCGCTGATCCGCGATATCAATGACCAGCCGTGGCGCGCGGATATGCTCGGCGCCAAGCTGCACAAGGCCCTTGGCTCCCGTGTGCACGTCAATGTCATCCCGCTGAACCCAACGCCGGGCAGCAAGTGGGATGCCAGCCCGAAACCCGTTGAGCAGGAATTCGTTCGGCGCGTCAACGCCCAGGGCGTCCCGTGTACAGTGCGCGATACGCGGGGCCAGGAAATCGCCGCCGCCTGTGGGCAACTCGCTGCCGAAGGTTAGATCGTCCGGGGCGAGGACCCCGGGATGAGGGCACTTGGTCGCTGCGGTCGGTCGAATTGGCCGACATCGTGATCCAGCTGCGCGCGTTGCCGGGCTGGCGTAGGGGTCCGGCGGCCGCTGCCAGCTGGGGGTCGCAATTACTCGAGCCGATCGTCGCAGCTGAGCGGTCACGGCCGCCAACCAGCTTGTCGTCGGCGGCGCCTACGCCCTGGTAGCCGAGGCTATCCTGCTGATGGAGAACCTGGGCGCGGATGCCGAAAAGGGCTTGGACGTGCTGGCGGGCGGACTCGCGGGCAGCAAGATCCGCGAACTCGAGCGTGCGTCCATGCGGTGCGGGTCAGTGGCCGCCCGGCTCGAGCAGTTCGCGGCCCTCGTCGGCCTTGACTCGGCGGTGTTCGGCAACGATGAGTCCGCCGCCGCAGATCAGGCAGACGACCGCGGCGATGCCTGCGATGATGGCCCAACCGGCGAATCCGTAGCCTGCGGCGGTGAGGGTAAGGGCGGCGGCGACTACGCCGAGCAGTACCAGGATGACGCCGGGCCAGTTGTGGGTGTCGGCGATCAATTCGCCCGCGTGGTTTCTGGTGTTGCGTGCGCGGTCCGGGAAGTCGGAGCGCAGCCGGTCGGATTCGGGCTGGTCGGATCCAGGAAACATGGCGTCCTCTCCGTTCGGATGGATCGTCGTGTTCAAGCGGATACCCCGGATGTTGAGGATCAATCAGGGGTGTATCGGGCATCTCGACGGGTACCGCGAATCCGAGTCTGCTTGCGATGAATAGGAGGATAACCATGACAACCGCGCGTGAACTCATGACCGAGGGCGTGCAGTGTGTGCGATCCAGCGATTCGGTGCTGGAGGCCGCCAAGCTGATGAAACAGCTGAGTGTGGGCGCGCTGCCGATCTGCGGTGAGGACAATCGGCTCAAGGGCATGCTCACCGACCGCGACATCGTGGTGAAGGTGCTCGCCGAGAACAAGGATCCACTCGGCGTCAAGGCCGGAGAACTGGCCGAGGGCACACCGATCACGGTGCAGGCGAGTACCGATGCCGATGAGGTGCTCAATGTGATGTCGGTGCATCAGATCCGCCGGGTGCCGGTGCTCGACGGCGACCAGTTGGTGGGCATTGTGGCGCAGGCCGATGTGGCCGTCGCGCTCGGCAATGCCGATACCGGCGGCGTGGTAGAGGCGGTGTCGACGGACTGACCCGACCTGCGAATCGACTCGGCTCCAACTCGTCCGCACGGCCCTGGCCTCAGGTGTGACTGTGCGGCTTGCGGGTATGCGCGGACGAGAGGAGCCGCGGTGGCTCCGTCCCCGATCGAGGAGGTACGCAATGGCCACCGGTCAGAAGGAAGACGTCGTCACGCTCTTGCTGGCACAGCACGAACTGATCAAGGGCCTGATCGAAAAAGTACAGCTTGCGCAGGGTGCGGCCAAGCGCGAGCCGTTCGAGGAGTTGGTCCGCGCGCTGGCCGTGCACGAGAGCGCCGAAGAGGAAGTGGTGCATCCGGCATCACGGCGCGCATCGGTGCCCGCCAGCGTTGTCGATGACAGGTTGCACGAAGAGCAAGAGGCCAAGCGCGTGCTGGCCGAGCTCTACGACCTGGGCGTGCAGCACAAGGACTTCGATACGAAGTTCCGCTCCTTCGCCGAATCGGTAATCGAACACGCCGAGCTGGAGGAGAAGGAGGAATTCGACCAGCTGCGCCAAGAGCTCTCAGCCAGTGAGAGCGCGGTGCTCGCCGATGTCGTGCGGGTCGCGGAGGCTGTCGCCCCGACCCGGCCGCATCCGGAGGCGGGCGAGTCGGCACTGGTGAATATCGTTGCCGGACCGCCACTTGCGCTCTTCGACCGGATTCGCGACGCGGTGCGCGATTGGCGCCGCAAGACCGAGGGGTGAGCGGCGTGACCGACGCGACGAACAAAAACGGCGCATCGAATGAGAAGCAGCGCCAGCTGGATCGATACCGGGTGGATCGCGAACAAGGGAAGCTGACCACACAGCAGGGCGTACGGGTGGACAGCACCGATGACGCCCTGAAAGTGGGGGAGCGCGGATCGACGCTGCTCGCCGATTTCCATGCCAGAGAGAAGATCACCCACTTCGATCACGAGCGGATTCCAGAGCGGGTGGTCCATGCCAGAGGTGCGGGTGCCTACGGACACTTCCGGCCCTACGACGGCTGGCTCGGCCAATTCACCACCGCCCGCTTCCTCACTGATTCGAGCGTGGAAACACCGGTGTTCGTGCGATTTTCGACCGTCGCTGGTTCGCGCGGATCCGCCGATACCGTGCGCGATGTGCGTGGCTTCGCGACGAAATTCTATACCGCCCAGGGCAATTACGATCTGGTCGGCAATAACTTCCCGGTGTTCTTCATCCAGGATGGAATCAAATTCCCGGACTTCGTACATGCGGTGAAACCCGAGCCACACAACGAGATTCCGCAGGCCGCCTCCGCGCACGACACCCTGTGGGACTTCGTCGGGCAGCAACCGGAGACGCTGCATGCGATCATGTGGCTGATGTCGGACCGAGCACTGCCGCGCAGCTATCGCATGATGCAGGGCTTCGGCGTGCACACCTTCCGGCTCGTCAACAGCGAAGGTCGAGGTACCTTCGTGAAGTTCCACTGGACACCGAAACTGGGCGTGCACTCGCTGGTGTGGGACGAATGTCAGCAGATCGCCGGACGTGATCCCGACTTCAACCGACGCGATCTGTGGGACTGCATCGCGGCAGGCCAGTATCCGGAGTGGGAGCTGGGCGTGCAGCTGGTCTCGGACGAGAATGAATTCGGCTTCGACTTCGACCTCCTCGATGCGACGAAGATCATTCCGGAGGAGCAGGTTCCGGTGCAGCCGGTGGGGCGTATGGTGCTGGATCGCAATCCGGACAACTTCTTCGCCGAGACCGAGCAGGTGGCCTTCCACACGGCCAATCTGGTGCCCGGCATCGATTTCACCGATGATCCGCTGCTGCAGTTGCGCAACTTCTCCTACCTCGACACCCAGCTGATCCGTTTGGGCGGGCCGAATTTCGCCCAGTTGCCGATCAATCAGCCGGTCGCGGATGTGCGCAATCACCAGCAGGACGGCTTCGGCCAACACGCCATCCCGCAGGGCGAGGCCGCGTATACCAAGAACACCATCGGTGGGGGTTGTCCGGCATTGGCGGACACCGAGATGTTCCGGCACTACGCCGAGCCGCTCACCGGTTCAGCTATTCGGCAGCGCGCCAGCAGTTTTCGGGAGTACTACCGCCAGCCACGAATGTTCTGGCGCAGCATGTCACCGCCGGAGGCCGATCATATTGTCGCCGCCTTCGCCTTCGAACTCGGCAAGGTGGAGCGGGTGGCCATCCGGGCCAGGGTGCTCGAACATCTGGTGCAGATCGAACCGGAGCTGGCCGAGCGGGTCGCGGGTGAGCTGGGTATGCCGGTACCGCAACCGGACTCGAATGATCGGGACGCGGTGGTATCTCCCGCACTGTCGCAACTGAATACGGTCACCGACACCATCGCGACCCGTAAGATCGCGATCCTGGCCGCCGACGGTGTGGACACACTCGGTGTACGCCGCATCAAATCGTGGTTGACCGAGCGTGGTGCGATCCCCGAAGTGCTTGCGCCGCATGCCGGTACGTTGGGCGGTGACGGCAGTGACGGCGAAACCCTGGCGGTGGACCGTTCGCTGGCGACCGTTGCTTCGGTGCTCTATGACGCGGTGCTCGTCGCGGGTGGAAAACGATCCGCCGACACGCTGGCGGGCAATGGCGCGGCGGTGCACTTCGTCCTGGAGGCGTTCAAACACGTCAAAGCGATCGGCGGCTTCGGCGATGGTGTCACGCTGCTGCGAGTCGCCGGTGTCGTATCCGACACCGATCATGACGCGCTAGCGGGTGTCTTCACCACGAACGCGAGCGGTGCGGGCGTGACCGAGGACTTCATCGAGGCTTTCGCGAATGCGGTTGCCCGGCATCGCGTCTGGAACCGGGCGACCGTCGCGGTACCGGCCTAGCGATCTCGGTTCAGCTCAGGGCGGGCTGGATCTCCTTCTCCCAAGCGGTGAAGAAGCCGTCCAGATCGGGCCCGATCTGTTGGACGTACAGTTCGTCGACACCGGCATCGAGATACTGCCGAAGTTGGCGGATATGGCGTTCCGGATCGGGCCCGGTGGCGAAGTGGTCGCGGGTGGACTCGCGATCGATCAGGCTCATCGCGTCCTCGAAATCGCGTGGCCGCGGCAGCGTTTGGGAAAGCTGGCCCGGCAGTAGCTCATTGGCCCAGAGGCGGTGTGCGGCGTCCAGGCCCGACTCCTCGTCGCGGGACCAGCTGACCTTGGCGCCCGCCTGTACCGGTTTCGCGCCGCCGCTCGCGGTGCGGAAGGTGTCGACCGCATCGGCATCGGGCAGTACGGTGCAGAAGCCGTCGCCGATGCGCGCCGCCAATTGCGTTGCCTGCGGGCCGAATCCGGAGATGTAGATCGGCACCGGAGCATCGGGCAGCGTATAGATTCTGGCGTCCTGCACGGTGTAGTACTCGCCGCGGTGGTTGACGTTACCGCCGCGGTGCAGTCGCCGAATCAGCTGGACCGCTTCCTCCAGCATTTCGAGCCGGACCGTGGGCGATGGCCACGGATCGCCGAGAATGTGCTCGTTGAGCGCCTCCCCGCTGCCGACGCCGAGAACGAAGTTGCCGCCGAGTTGGACGGCGGCGGTCGCGGCGGCCTGCGCGATGATTACGGGATGGATGCGGACGGTGGGGCAGGTGACCGCCGTGGTAATCGGCAGGTCGGTTGCCTCCGAGAGCGCCCCGATGGTGCCCCACACGAAGGGACTGTGGCCCTCGGCGTCATTCCAGGGATGGAAATGGTCGGAGATCCACAGCCGTTCGAACCCCGCCTGTTCGGCGCGTTTGGCCTGCTCGACGAGTTCTTTCGGCCCGAACTGTTCGCTGGCTAAGAAATATCCGAAGGTGACCATGTCGGGCGCTTACCCAGGTTCGCCAATGATATTCGACGCATGCGAACGGGCCCCGGCTCGCGATGACCGAGGCCCGTTCGACCGTTGGAGCTAGCTGCCGCTGTGGCTGTGCTGGCCGCCCTTCTGCTTGGCCGCCGTCGGCTGCGCCTGTGCGCCCTTACGACCGGCCTCGTGCGGGTCTGCGGCGTTTTCCTGGCCGAAGCTGCCGGTGCTGGCCTTTCCGCCCTTGCTGGCCTGCTCCTGGGTGTCCTTGCGATTACCGAACTGCCCGGGGTTCTTCGGATCTGCCATGATCGGCACTCCTTTTCGGTAGTTGGAACTATCTGCGGCCCCGGTTCGGACCACATCTGCGACCTACCCCGGATCGAGCCGACTAATCGGGTTGATGTGTGGCGTTTTCGCGTCCCGAAAAGCGGTGTTTGCCAGTGGCATTCGCGGGTAGGCCGAATGCGGGGGTATCGCCGATCCCGACCTCGCGGAGGCTACGATGAGCAGCGTTATCGATCCGACCTCGGTATGGCTGACAGGTACGGTGGCCTGGTTCGACGAACAGCGTGGGTTCGGCTTCATCGAACCCGATGGTGTCCGGCAGTGGCCGGTGTTCGTCGAATACAGCCATATCGATGTGCCGGGCTATCGCGCACTCACCGAAGGTCAGCTGGTGCGTTACCGGTGCGATCCCGAGGCGCAAGGTCGCGCGGCCGCGGTCGTGCGTCCATACCTGCCGCAGGACAGCCTCTTGTGATCGCGGCACGTCGACCACCGCGAGCGGGTCGAGTTATCCGACGACCGACTTCATCCAGTCGATGACGGCGGTCTGATACTGCGCGGTGTTGCGTGCGAGATTCACCGAATGTCCACTGCCGGGCAGCACGAATGTGCGCAACCGCGCGGCCGGACTGAAAAACGCCGCCTCCGCGGCCTGCAGGGTCGCGCTGTCGGCGCAGATCGAATAGGCGGGTCCGCACGACAGCCGGTCCAAACTGCCATTGACCAGCATGACCGGAGCGGTGATCGAACTCGACATTCCGGGCAGCGTGGAGGTGAGCCCGTCGGGATATTCGGTGAGCGAGAAGGTTTCCTTGGTCGCTTCATCGATCGCGAGCACCTGTGGATCGACATTATCCGGACCGAAGAAATCAGCGGCCCGGGTGCCCGGCCGAGTCACCAGATAGCCCGAATCGTATCCCCGGCTGGCGAATACGGGATCCTGCACCGCTTGGTAGTAGGTGCTGATCACGCCGAGAACGTCCGGCACGCTCAGGGTGTGCGAATATCCGGTGAGCAGCACACCGTCGACATCGTGATAAGTGGTGGCCTCTATCACCGAGGTGCCCGAACTCAGCGAATGACCAGCGGTGACGACCTTGCCGAACGGTTGTGCGCCCGCGAGTCCGTGGCGCAGGCCCTGCACGATGTTGTGCAGGGCTTCCGCCGTCGCGGTCGCGCTCAGTGACATGCTCGGCGGGCGGGTGCTCGAGCCGTTACCGAGTCGATCGGCTACCAGCGTCGCGTAGCCCGCGGCGTTCATCGCGCGCCGGAAGTTGTAAGTCTCTGGTGCGTAAGGGAAGTCCCAGTAGGTGTGGTTGTAATTGGAGCCCGCCATCAACACCATGACGGTGTCGGTCGGCCGATCCGGCAGGCACAGCGTCGCGCCCAAACTCCCCTGCGGTACCGGGAAGGAGATCTCCTGACAACGGTCGGGTGCGGCCGCCGGATCGGCACCGGCAGCCCCCGGTACCACGCCGAGCATTGACGCCACCGCGGTAGCGGCCACCAGCATTCGGGCGTAGAGCTTGTTCGTCACCGCGTTCCCTCCGAATGGGAAATATCTTGCGCCGCGCCATCTTCTGGCGAATCACCATACCGCACACGAAGATCCGTAGCTATGGGGTTGCGTGGCGGAGACGCGATCTACGATGCACAGCATGGGTTCGCGCGGTGTGCATTTCGTTGGCAGCTTTCCGGGGACGAGTACGGAGGACGCTATGCGTGCGATGCTCGATGCCGCGGGACCGCGATTACGCACGCTCCCTACTGGGGAAACGCGCCGCTATGAGTTCTACATTCAGCCGATCATCGAGGATCTGGTGGCGCAGGGCGCGTTGGAAGTGAAGAAGTTGGGCACGTGGCGGTCGAGTAGAGAACGGACCATCCACCGTGTCCCGTCCGGTCGCGAACTGACGGGCGACATGATGGATCTCGGATATCTCGGCGAGGCCGAGGAGGCGCTGGCGGTATTCCGCGATTTGCGCGCGGCGCGCGAGCTGCCCGAGCTGACTCTCCAGATCGGGATGCCGACCGATTTCACCCTGGCCTTCATCGCCATGGGCATTCCCGGTGTCCGGTCGCACCGCAAGGCATTTCGTGACGCGACCGTGCGCGATATCACGGCCATCCACGAACTGGTCGGTACCGACGTGGTCGTGCAATTGGAGGCCACCGCGGAAATGGTGCTCATGGCGAAGACGCAACCATTGCACCGACGCTTGGAGGCGGCGTTGCGTCTCGGGGAGGGGATTGCGGCGCTGGCCGAATCCGCGCCTGCTGGAACGAAATTCGGTGTGCACCTGTGCGTCGGCAGTATGCGCAACAAGTCCAGGGTTCGCATGCGTGATCTACGCCCGTTCGTCGAGCTGGCCAATTCCGTTGTCCGGCAGTGGCCTTCGGATCGTCCGCTGACCTTTGTGCACGCTCCGCTCGCGGCGGGAGATATCCCGCCGTCCGCGGATCCCGGGTTCTACGCACCTCTTGCCGACCTGGCACTCGACACGGGCACCAATTTCTATGCGGGATTCGTCCACGACAGTCCCACGGTGGCAGAGCAGGTCGAGACCTTAGGGCTGATCGAGAACGCCCTGGGTAGACCGGTGGACGGCGTCGCGAGTGCGTGCGGACTCGGTCGCCGTCCGCGTCCGATCGCCGACGCACTCGCGGCACGCGCAGAAGCGCTCGCCGCGACCTAGGGCTTACGGCCCATGCCGCCCAACAGCACCAACTTTGTGCGCGGTAGATCGTCGTCGAGCCAATCTTGTACCGGCACCAGACCGGGTTCGACCACCTCGAAGCCGTCCAGGTATGCGGCCACCATCTCCGGGGTCCGGTATTGGACCTGCGCCGAGCTGCCGTCGGTATCGCCGATCGACTGCGCGACGAACTCCGCGTGTGTATCGACCGATCCGTGAGTGAAGGCCAGGATACTTCCCGGTGCCATCACATCGCGCAGTCGCGCGATGATCCCAGCCGGGTCTTCGTCGTCCATCACGAAGTGCAGTACGCCGACGATCAGAATCGCTACCGGCTGGTCGAAGTCGATCTGTCCTTCGGTCCGCGCCATTTCGATGATCTCGTCCGTTCGGCGAATATCACCGAGTATCGATGTGACACCGGATGTACCGGACAGCAGTGCGTTGGTGTGCACGTACACGACCGGGTCGTAGTCGATCATCACGACGCGTGCCGAGGGATCGACCTTCTGCGCGACCTCGTGCACATTGGGCGAGATGGGGATTCCGGCACCGATATCGATGAACTGCCGAATCCCCTGCTGAGCCGCGTCTTCCACGGCGTTGAGGAGGAATTTACGACTGAACCAGGCCGTCGTCTTGGTGTCCGGCGCGACCGCGAGCATTCGCTCGGCGACCCGCTGGTCCACCTCGTAGTTGTCCTTACCGCCGAGCAGGTAGTTGTACACCCGAGCAGCGTTGGGCTTGGATGGATCGACGCGCACTGGCGCCCGATCGGCCTCGGCCACCGCACCTCCTAGATGTCCTTCGACACATCGTAACAACGTCTGGTCGTTTGTCCGTGTGGATCGAACTGCGCCGCTGGATCGCGGTGAATCCTTTGTGTGGGTTTACACCTCTCATACTTGTGTCGGCAACACGGCCGGCACGAGATCGGGAGGTATGTCGTGATCATTGCCGCGATTGTTGTTGGGGCACTGCTCATTTGCGCGTGCAGTATCACCGTGCTGCGACGGTGGAGCCGGTCGCGATGACCGAAGTGTGCTGGCCCGACGAACATCTCGTCGCCGCGGCGCGGGCGGGCGATATCGACTCGATCACCACGCTGGTGTCCGGATCGCATCCGCATGTGCGTCGATTCGCGTACTCGCTGTGCGCGTCGCCGGAGGATGCCGAGGATGCGGCGCAGGAAGCATTGATCATTCTGTATCGCAAGATCGGCACATTGCGGGCATCGGGTGCGTTGGCCTCGTGGATGTTTCGGATTGTGCGCAATGAATGTCTGCGTCAACTGCGGTGGCATGTGCGTCGGGCCGAGCCGACTCCCGAATCGACCATCGCGTCGGCGGAGGAGGAGGCGATCAATCGCCTGGAGGCCGAGCGGGTGGCCGCGGCGATCGCGGCACTGCCCGGCGATCAGCGGCGGGTGCTGATCATGCGGGATGTGCAGGGGTACAGCGGTCGAATGGTCGCGGATCTGCTGGGCCTGAGCACCGCGGCGATGAAGTCACGGCTGCATCGGGCGCGTGCGGCGGTGCAGCAGAGTTTGGAGGTCGGTAATGCGGAAAGTATCGCGTAGCGATTCCATGCGGGGTGATGGTCGGGCGACCGGCGGGCATGAGTTCGCCAGTGCGTCGCTATCACGCCATTTGGCCCGTGGCGCAATTGGATTCGGCGCTGTAATCGGTTCCTTCGCCCTGATGCCAGCGGTCGGCCTCGTTAGCCTGCTGCTGCTACCGGTCGGCCTCGTCGCATTGCGCGGCTGCCCGACCTGCTGGGCGATCGGCCTGCTCCAGACTCTCTCCCGCGGCCGATTGCAGCGCTCGTGCACCGATGGAAGCTGTCAACTTGTCACCGCGAAACCCGGTGCGACATAACCACTTCCGCCGAAATGCAGCCGCACCCCGCCGGGTGCGGCTGCTCCAATGGTCGGGTTCGGCGCCATCCCGTCGGGCGCAGTCGAATTGCGGTGTCGGACGGCGTGCCGGGTCATCTTTCGACTGCGCTCGGCGCGCAGCCGGGCCTGCACTATGTGCGGTTCTTGGCGGGCCGGTTGGCCGCGGCGCGGCGTTCGGCCTGTTGGGTTTTGATGCGCTCGTTTTCCTCACGCACCGCGGCGTAGTTCTCGCGCTCGCGGATCAGCCATTCTGGTGGGTCGGCGAGTAGCGCGGCGATTTCCTCGGCGTTCATCGCATCGGAGACTTCGGCGCGGGCTAGGCCGGTATTGGAAACTCCGAGTTTGCGGGCGACGATATCGCGGGGGAAGGGCCCGGTCTTGCGCAGTTCGGTCAGCCAGGCCGGAGGGTTGGTGCGCAACTGTTCGAGTTCGGCGCGTGAGATCGGGGAGTTGCGGAATTCCTCGGGCGTCGCCGGAAGGTAGATGCCGAGCTTGTTCGCCGCGGTCAGCGGCTTCATGGTCTGCGGTTTCTTATCCGGGCTCACCGGTACAGACTATCCGGCCCGGTGCCACCCCCGGACCACCCGCCTCGCTGGTCGACAGCCCCCATGGCAATACCCTGATACGAATGAACCCCGAGTCCATCGACGTGACCCGCTTGCGCTGGTTTGTCGCGGTTGCCGAGGAACTGCATTTCGCCCGCGCGGCGAAATCGCTGCACATTTCGCGGCAGAAGTTGAGTCACACGGTGATCGACTTGGAGCAGGAACTCGGGACCAAACTTTTTGTGCCCGGTGCGCAACCGACGCAGTTGACCGAGGCCGGACAGCAGTTGCTGCACGATGCCAGGGAGATCATCACGCGCGCCGAAGAAGAGCCCGAACCGGTGGCCCCGGAGGATGTGGCACTGCGGGTCGGCTTCGTACCTGGCGTAACGGTGTCCAAATGGACGCGGATCTGGGCTGAGCGGTTTCCGGACACCCCGCTCGAGGTGATCGCGGTCCCGATGGCCGAACAACTCGCCGCGCTGCGCGACGGGCGCGTCGACGCTTGCTTCGTCCGGCTACCCATCGATCGCGAAGGTCTCAACGCGATTCCGCTCTACCGGGAGCTTCCTGTCGTCGTGCTGCCCAAGGAGCACACCTTGTCGCTGTTCGAACAGGTGGGCATGGGCGATCTGGATGGCGAACGAATCCAGGACTCGAGCGATATCGATGCGATCGCGAGCACCATCGAATTGGTCGCGGCCGGTGTCGGCGTCGCCATCGTCCCGCATTCCATTGCCCGTCTTTACGCCCGCCGCGACCTCGTCTACCGGACGATGATGGGCGTCCCTGATACCGAAATCGCCCTGGCCTGGCCAGCCGCGCAGACCACCGACCTGGTCGAGGACTTCGTCGGTATCGTGCGTGGTCGCTCGGAACGCAGCTCACGCAGCCAGGCTCAGCGCAAGAAGGCCGAGCCGAAGAAGAGCACCGCAAAACGCTCGACAAAACACGTGGTCAAGAACACCGGAGCCAAGAAAAAGCCCGCCAAGCGACGAGGGCGTTAGGCGGGCGGATCCCCAAGCGAGTCGATATCTTTCGGTGCGGACTACCGAGGCTTGCGGCGCAGGATCGAGTCGCGGATCAAGATGCCCGCGATCGCGGCCGCGAAACCGACCAGGAACACGTCCTCGATGTGGCCCTTGTGGTTGCCGATCGTCATGGCCACCAGGATTACGCAGACGATCCAGCCCGCGACGCGGAAGGTGCGGCGCGATTCCCCGCTCCAGCCCCATTCGGCGGACGGAACCTCGGCGGTATCCACGTGGGTGACGATTGCGCGGTCACTGGTGGGTTCGAGTTCCGTGGCGGCCACGATCGCTCCTTAGCTCGGTGTGGGCGTTGCTGTCGATATCGTGGCATACGACCGCTCGTCGTAGCCAGCAGGGCCGTGTTCGATCGGCAGGCGGTGCCCTCCGTCGTTACGCGGGCTACCGCCTGCGGGCGCGTCGCCAGGCCCGCTGCCACAATGGGGCCGTGTCCGACATCGTGAGAGTCCTTCTGCTCGGCAGCACCGGTTCCATCGGTACCCAGGCGCTCGAGGTGATTGCCGCCAACCCCGATAAGTTCGAGGTGGTCGGCTTGGCCGCGCGCGGCGGCAATACCGAGCTGCTCGCGGCGCAGATGGCCGCCACCGGGACCCGCAATGTCGCGGTCGCCGATCCGGCCGCGGGCACCCGACTCGACCTGGCACTGAGCGGTCCCGGCGCGGTCACCGAACTGGTGCGCCGTACCGAGGCTGATGTCGTACTCAACGCCTTGGTCGGTTCGCTCGGCCTGGAGCCGACACTTGCCACGCTGCAATCGGGCACGCGGCTGGCGCTGGCGAATAAGGAATCCCTCGTCGCGGGCGGCTCGCTGGTGACGCGCGCCGCCGCACCCGGCCAGATTGTGCCGGTCGACTCCGAACATTCCGCGCTCGCCCAGTGCCTGCGTGGCGGGCGGGCCGATGAGGTGGACCGGCTGGTGCTGACCGCGTCCGGCGGTCCGTTCCGTGGCTGGAGCACCGAAATGCTGGAATCGGTGAATCCATCCGAGGCGAAGGCGCATCCGACCTGGTCGATGGGTCTGATGAATACGCTGAATTCGGCCTCGCTGGTGAACAAGGGCCTCGAACTGATCGAGACGCATCTGCTGTTCGGGGTGCCCTACGACCGGATCGATGTCACGGTGCATCCGCAGTCGATCGTGCACTCGATGGTTACCTTCAAAGACGGCTCCACGTTGGCCCAGGCCAGCCCGCCGGATATGAAGCTGCCGATCGCACTGGCCCTCGGCTGGCCCGATCGTGTGCCCGGCGCGGCCGCCGCCTGCGACTTCAGCACCGCGTCGACCTGGGATTTCGAGCCGGTGGACAATGCGGTATTCCCGGCGGTCGAGCTGGCCAGGCAGGCTGGCACCGCTGGCGGCAGCGTCACCGCGGTCTACAACGCGGCGAATGAGATTGCGGTGCAAGCCTTCCTGGACGGGTCGATTCGTTTCCCGGCGATCGTGCGCACGGTCGCCCGCGCGGTCGAGGCAGCCGATCGGTGGCGCGCCGAACCGGAGACTTTGCAAGACGTACTCGCCGCCGACACCTGGGCCCGCGACTACGCGCGGACGCTCGTCACCGCCGATCGAACCGTATAGGGCGCGCCGTAGGACGGCGGCCTGGCAGACTTACCGGAGAGGGTTCGTCGGCGTCCGGTTACTGTGGTCGGGGTGCTCGCGGCGCGGACGGACGCGCCTGTGCGGGTAATCGCGGCCGCTGCGGGCGGCCGCACTTCATTTGAGGCGAGCTGCGCAACGCAGGAGGGCTGTACAGCAAATGGTGTTCGCGTTGGGGTTCGTTCTGTTCGCCCTCGGCATCACGATATCGATCGCACTGCACGAATGCGGGCATATGTGGGCCGCCCAGTCCACCGGCATGAAGGTGCGACGTTATTTCATCGGCTTCGGTCCGAAGATTTTCTCGTTCCAGCGCGGTGAAACCGAATACGGCCTCAAGGCGCTCCCGCTCGGTGGCTTCTGCGATATCGCGGGCATGACCGCATTGGACGAACTCGCACCCGAGGATCTCGACCGCGCCATGTACCGCCAGGACACCTGGAAGCGCCTGGTCGTGATGTTCGGCGGGATCGCGATGAACTTCGTGCTCGGCTTCCTGCTGCTGGTCGTGCTCGCGATCGGCTGGGGCCTGCCGCGCTTCGACCAGCCGCCGGCTACCACCATCGGCGCGATGAAATGTGTCGCGCAGCAGAATCCGGACAAGTCGCTTGCCGACTGCCAGGGCACCGGTCCGGCGCAGCGGGCCGGTATGCAGCGTGGTGACGTGGTCAAGGCCGTCAACGGCGTCAAGGTGACGAGCTGGCAGCAGTTCACCGCCGAAACCCAGAAGCAGACCGGTCCGTTCACCTACACCATCGAGCGCGACGGTAAGACCGAGACCATCGAGGTCACTCCGGAACGCGTCACGCGCTATCCCGAGGATGGCGGTCCGGGCCGCGAGGTCAGTGCGGTCGGCGTCGGTTCGGAGTACTACGAACCGCTGAAGTACAACGCGCTGGCCGCGATTCCGGCCGCGGGTGCGTACACCGGGCAGATGTTCGTGCGCACGGTGGAGTCGCTGGCTCAGATGCCGCAGAAGGTTTCCGCGCTGTGGACCGCGGTGACCGGCGGTGAGCGCGATCCGGAGACTCCGGTCAGTGTCTACGGCGCGAGCAAGATCGGTGGTGAGACCGCGGAGCGCGGCCTGTGGGGCGTGTTCATCCTGGTTCTGGCCAGCCTGAACTTCTTCCTCGGCGCCTTCAACCTGTTGCCGCTGCTGCCGCTGGACGGCGGGCATATCGCGGTGGTGCTCTACGAGAAGATCCGCAATACCGTCCGCGGCTGGAAGGGGCTGGCGCCGGGCGGTCCGGTCGACTATCTGAAACTGCTTCCGGTGACCTACGTCGCAGTGGTGATCGGCGGTGCGTATATGGTGCTGACGCTGGTCGCCGACATTGTGAATCCGATCCAGTTGTTCCGCTGACGCGCTAACCTGTCGCAGTTGTGCCGCGATAACTACCGCGAACGCCGGAGTGCTGGCAATTCGGGACATCTGTGTGTCATGACTCATGTCACGGCCCTCACAGGGTGAGCAGCTGCGGCACGCGGCTAAGCTCGGTAGGCGAACGGCCCGAAAAAGTACGCACGAAAGTAGGCAGCCGAAAGTGACCAGCACAATCGGATTGGGGATGCCGACCGCACCCGCGGCCGTTCTCGCGCCTCGCCGCAAGACCCGCCAATTGATGGTGGGCAATGTGGGCGTCGGCAGCGATCACCCGATTTCCGTGCAGTCGATGACCACCACCAAGACCCATGACGTCAACGCCACCCTGCAGCAGATCGCCGAACTGACGGCCTCGGGCTGCGATATCGTGCGCGTCGCCTGCCCGCGCCAGGAGGACGCCGACGCATTGGCGACCATCGCGCGCAAGAGCCAGATCCCGGTGATCGCGGATATCCATTTTCAGCCGCGTTATATCTTCGCCGCCATCGATGCGGGTTGTGCCGCGGTGCGCGTAAACCCGGGCAATATCAAGGAATTCGACGGTCGGGTCGGCGAAGTGGCCAAGGCCGCTGGTGCGGCTGGCATCCCGATTCGCATCGGCGTGAATGCCGGTTCGCTGGACAAGCGGATGTTGGAGAAGTACGGCAAGGCGACCCCGGAGGCGCTGGTCGAATCGGCGCTGTGGGAGGCGAGCCTGTTCGAGGAGCACGGTTTCGGCGATATCAAGATCTCGGTCAAGCACAACGATCCGGTGGTTATGGTCGAGGCCTACCGCCAATTGGCCGCACAGTCGGATTACCCGCTGCATCTGGGTGTGACGGAGGCCGGTCCGGCGTTCCAGGGCACCATCAAGTCCGCCGTCGCATTCGGTGCGCTGCTGTCCGAGGGCATCGGTGACACGATTCGGGTGTCGCTGTCCGCGCCGCCAGCCGAGGAGGTCAAGGTCGGCGGGCAGATCCTGCAGTCGCTGAACCTGCGCCCGCGCAAGCTCGAGATCGTTTCCTGTCCGTCTTGCGGTCGCGCCCAGGTCGATGTGTACACCTTGGCCAATGCGGTGAGCGCAGGTCTGGAGGGCATGGCAGTGCCGCTGCGCGTTGCGGTGATGGGCTGTGTGGTGAACGGTCCGGGTGAGGCACGCGAGGCCGACCTCGGTGTCGCCTCGGGCAACGGCAAGGGCCAGATCTTCGTGAAGGGGCAGGTCATCAAGACCGTGCCGGAGGCGCAGATCGTGGAGACCTTGATCGAAGAGGCCATGCGCATTGCCGAGGAGATGGGCGAGACGGCCGACGCGGGCGAACCCGTCGTCACTGTCGGGTAGCAGCAGTTCCCGAGTAGCCGTACCAGAGTCGCCCGATTCGTGGCAGGCTGTCGATGTGCGGAGTCTGCTGGAGCCGGCGCGACGGGCCAAGGATGCCCCCGCGCGTCAGCTCGCGAACCGGGATCTGGCACAGGTGTTGCGGGTGCTGGATAGTGATCCGATCGCCTCGTGCATGGTGGCGGCGCGGTTACAGGAATTCGGTTTGGATACCGGCGTCGGGCACAGCGAACTGTGGAGTCGGGGTGGTCCGTTGGACTCATTGTGCTTCTCCGGTGCGAATCTGGTGCCCCTGCGCGGTGATGAGGATGCGTTGCGCGCCTTCGCCGCGCGGGCGGTGCGGTGGCCGCGGGTGTGTTCGTCGGTGGTCGGGCGTCAGGAACTGACGCTGCCGCTGTGGGAGATGTTGTCCGCGCATTGGGGACCAGAACGCGAGCTGCGCGGTGCACAGCCGCTACTAGCCCTCGGCCAGCCCGCGCTGGCCACCGCCGACACCCAGGTCCGCCGAGTCCGGCCGGATGAGTTGGAGCGTTATCTCATCGCGGCCATCGCCATGTTCATCGAGGAGGTCGGCATCGATCCGCGCGCGGGCGACGGTGGCCGCGGCTATCGGCGCCGGATCCAGAGCCTGATCGAATCCGGCCGCGCTTGGGCGCGTTTCGAGGACGGCGAAGTGGTGTTCAAGGCCGAGGTCGGATCGCTGTCCCGGCGTACCGGACAGATCCAGGGCGTATGGGTACATCCCGAACGGCGCGGCGCTGGTCTCGGCACCCGCGGTACGGCTGCTGTGGCGAATGCGGTGGTGGCCTCGGGCCGCACCGCCAGTTTGTATGTGAACGACTACAACAACATCGCCCGCCGGGCCTACAGCCGAGTCGGGTTCCGGCAGATCGCCACCTTCGCGACCGTTCTGCTCGACTGAACGCTGCGCCGAACATCGGTGTGCCACAGCCGTTTGCCCGGCGTTGACTATACGATCGGTCCCGATGTCGACTCGCATGCTCATTACGCTGGCCGTCGCGGCATTCGCGGCGGTGGGATCCGGCTGCTCGGCCAGCCCGCAGGGACCGGTGCCCGCGGCCGATACCTTCTTGGCCGCCTTCGCCGCCCACGACATCGATGCCGCGGCCGAACTCACCAGTCAACCCGAGAAGGCAACCGCCGCACTGCGTTCGACATGGGTCGAGTTGCAGGCCGAGAAGCTGACCGCGCATACCGGGGCGGCCAGGGTCACCGGCGATACCGCGACCGTCGACTACACCTACGAGTGGCATCTGCCCAAGGACCGGATCTGGAAATACACCGGCCAATTGCAGATGGGCCGCAGTGACGGCCGCTGGATGGTGCGCTGGAGCTCCTCCGATATCCATCCCAAACTCGGCGATACCCAGACCATGGCACTGCGCGCAAACCCCGCCCCGCGCGCCAGAGTGAACGAGCAGTCCGGCAGCGATGTACTGGTTCCGGGCAAGGTATCTCGGGTCGCGTTCACCGTGGCCTCCGCCCCGGATCCGGGTTACACCGCGAACTCGCTCGCGGCGGCGCTGAACCGCTTCGACCAGCGGCTCACCCCCGAGTCGATCCTGAATGCGGCGCGCGCCGCCAAGGGCGAGTACACCGTCGCGCTGTTGAGCGAGTACGAGTACGACCAGGTCGATGCCGATCTCATCGGCCTGCCCGGGGTCACGCTGACCCAACAGTGGGATTTGGTCGCTACCGACCGGGATTTCGCACCCGATCTGCTCGCCCAGGTTCGCAAGACGGTCATCGCGGAGGTGGACGGCAAGGCGGGTTGGAGCGTGGTCACCATGAACGCCAACGGCGCCGATACCGACGTACTCACCGAAGTACCCTCACAACCCGCACCGTCGTTCTCGCTCAGTATCGATCGCAATGTGCAGAACTCGGCACAGCGGGCCGTCAACGGCGGTGAGGAACAGACCATGATGGTGGTGCTGCGGCCCTCGACCGGCGCGATTCTGGCTGTCGCACAGAACAGGGCGGCCGACCGCGACGGTCCGGTGGCCACCATTGGCCAGTACCCGCCGGGCTCGGTCTTCAAGACGGTGACCGCGGCAGCGGCCATGTCACTCGGAAAGGCGACGCCCGAAACGGTTTTGCCATGCCCGAGCCGAATTGTCGTCGGGGAGAGGACAATTCCGAACTACAACCTCTTCCAACTCGGTGACGTTCCGATGGCCACGGCCTATGAGCGATCCTGCAATACCGCGTTCGCGAAATTGGCCAGTGAACTGCCCGGCGACGCACTGCACGATACTGCCGCGAAACTCGGTGTGGGACAGTCGTATACAGTTCCGGGCCTGCCGACCGAGTCGGGTTCGGTGCCACCGTCCGACGATATGATCCAGCGCACCGAGGACGGTATCGGCCAGGGCAAGGTGGTGGTGAGTCCGTTCGCAATGGCGGTGCTCGCCGCGACCGTCGCGCACGGGTCCGCTCCGGTACCGTATCTGATCGCCGGACGGACCACCGAGATCAAGGGCGACCGTCCGGCCATCGGTGCGGAGGTAATCGATGGCTTGCGCATGATGATGCGCAAGGTGGTCACCGGCGGAACCGCCGAACGCATTGCCGACCAGGGCGAGGTGTACGGCAAGACCGGAGAGGCCGAGGTCGACGGCGGCTCGCATTCATGGTTCGTCGGCTATCGCGGGGATCTGGCCTTCGCGACATTGCTGGTCAAGGGCGGCAGTTCGGATCATGCGGTCGCGGTGACGCGGGATATGCTCGCCGCCCTGCCCGCGGGCTACTGAACCCGCCTGGAGTTGGTGCGACTGGTCGCCTCCGGCGGGGTGCCCCGATCGGGCATCTCGTAACGCAGTGTGGTGGAACCGATTCGGATGACATCACCGTCCGCGAGTGCGGTATCGGCGCCGATCGGCACACCGTTGACGTAGACGCCATTGGCCGAATCCCGATCCCGAATGAAGATCCGGTTATCGCGCGGCACGATGCGCGCGTGCTTGCGGCTGACCCGGGCATCGTCGAGCACGATGTCGTTATCCCATTCGCGGCCGATCCGCAGCCCGGTCGCCGGTATGGCGATCGCCTCGCCATCACCAACCCGCAGCCAGGCCTGCCGCAGCAGATCGGGCAGATCCCGCTTGGTCGCCCCGGGTGAGGAGGAGACCGTCGGCAGTGCCTGCTGGCTGCGGATCGCCTGCTCCAGCGCCAGGGTGCGCGGATCCGGATCGATGCCCTGCTCGTCGGCGAGGTTGCGGCGGATGCGCAAACAGGCGGCGAGTGCGTCGGCCTGGCGGCCCGCGCGGTAGAGCGCGGAGATGAACAGTCGCCAGAGTCGTTCGTTCACAGCATGTTCGGCGGTCAATGCGGTCAGTTCGCCAAGGACCGCGCCCTCGCGACCACACGCGATATCCGCATCGAGGCGGTCGGCAATCGCATTCAACCGGCGTTCGTCCATGTCGGTGGCGAAATTGTCGGCGAATCGCAGGCCACGCAATCCGGCGACCGCCTCACCGCTCCACTGCGCGAGCGCGTCGGCGAAACATTCGGCCGCAGTTTCCAGATCGCCGGTGGTGAAGGCCAGCGAGCCCTGGGTCCTGGCCCGCTCGAACCGGCCGACATCACATTGGTCCTCGGCGATATCGAGGAGGTATCCGGCGTGCACGGTGCGCAGGACGGACCTGTCGTCCACCCCGGCCGAACGCAGAATCGTGCGCAGATTCGAGACGTAGGCGTAGAGGCCGTCGACGGAGCGATTCGGCATCTCCTCTTCCCAGATGCTGTTCGCCAGTGTGGTTTTCGCAACGGCATTGCGGCGGTTGATGACGAGCATGGCCAGCAGCGCGCGGAGTTTGGCGCCGGGCAACGCTATCGCCTGATCGTCGACCAGCAGGCGCACCGGTCCGAGCACTCGAAGGTCGAGCGCCGGTCGATTCGAGCCCGCAGAGGCCACGAGATTCCCTCCGAACGCAATCCGCTTCCGGGCCGCCGCTGCCCCACGGCTGTTTCACCGACGGAAGGTCACGCGATGGGATTCAGCATACGCACTGATGGCGCGCCGTGCCCGCAACGACTACGCCGTCGGCGAAATGACTGGGCGCCGTATCGAATTCGGATCGATAATGGGAGCATCCGCCGCCGCGGTGGATAACGTCGGCGATCTTGTTGGAGTTGACCGGATGGATGATGTACTGCTGACCCCGCCCGATGCGGCTGAAGTGGCGCTGCTGGCCAGCGGTGTGGTCGCCGCGGCGTCCGATGCGGACGGGCTGACTCCGCTGCAGCAGTTGCTGATCCCGTCGCTGTTCCTGTCGATGACCGGACATCGAGTCGAGCTCGACACGCTGCCGCCCGTCGATGCCGAGACCTTCGCGGTCGGGCTGGCCCGGCGCAACCGGATCTTCCGGGAGCGAATCGTGCAGACCATGCTGCTGTCCGCGCTGGTGGTGCGGCCGTTGCCGCCCGCCGTCGCGACCAAGCTGCGCGAGTTCGCCGACGCGCTCGAGGTCGACGACGACATGATCGCGGTGGCACAGAAGTACGCCGAGGGCGCGATCGAACTCGCGGCGGTCGATTTCGACCGCAACGGTTATCTCGGCGGGTTGGACCCGAGCCGGTTGACCGCACTGCATACCGAAAGTCTGGATTCCTCCTGGGGACAGGTCAGCGACGATCCGGCCTTGGCTGCGCGCTGGGCCACCCTGCGTGAGTTGCCCGTCGGCACGCTTGGGCGCGGCGTCGCGGATTTCTATGCCGACCGCGGTTTCGTCACCCCGGGCCTGCCGGGTTCCGCGCCGCCGCTGCTCGCCCAGCACGACTGGGTGCATGTGCTCGCTGGATATGGCACCACGCTGGAGAACGAGATCGAGGTATTCGCCTTCATGGCGCGCGCCAATGACGATCCGCGCGCGTTCAGCCTGCTCGCCATGGTGATTTCGCTCTTCGAGACCGGCTACCTGCATGCCGGAGCCGGATTATTCGAAGCCAACCAAGGACATCTGAGCACCGCCGGCATGGCGACGCGTCTGGGCGATGCCATGCGCCGCGGCGCGCTCACCCACGGCAGCCATGATTTTCTGGACCTGGACTGGTTCACGTTGGCCGATCGCCCGATCGCGGTGGTGCGCAACGAGATCGGTTTGACCGCGAAGGCACCCGAGGCCGTCGCCGCGGGCTCTGTTGGGGCTTGGGAGGCGGGCGGTATCACGCCATATCAGCTGCACTCGGCTGCGGTTGCCGCGGAGGCCGAAGGGCGAATCTACGTCCCTTGGCACCCGGACCCGACGCGCGACTGACCCGACGCGAATACTTGCGCGGATATGTCACCACATCCATGCGGTTGAGCCGGTATGACGAGGTAACCCGGCAACCGATGCGATTCGTCAGGCGCGGTTCAGGGTCGCCGCTAAGTGGTGGGTCAGTGGTTCGCCTACCGCAGCCATGCGCAAGGTGTATTCGATGGTGTCACCGGTCAACACGATTGAACGGCCGAGGGCGGTTACCACTTTCGCGGTGCTGCTGCGGCCGATGCTGGTCGATTCGAATTCCATCCGCAGTTCGCCGTCGACAATGGTGAGGCTGCCCTCGCAGATCTCGGTGATGCCGGTCGGGTGGGCCAGAATCAGCTCGACGTGATCCGGGCGCGGACAACGCAGATACCCGGTTTCCGCATGCATCGGCCGGCTGTCGTCGGCGGCACGGGTGCGCTGCCGGTAGGTCAGGAACGGTCGGCCGAGGTGGCCGAACTTGATTTCCTCGACATAGTCGAATGACTCGATGGTCGGGTACTCACCGTGCCCTGGTCCGCGCCATATGCCGAGCAATGGAGCGAGCGGAGCGATATCCGGATGGGGAGCGACGGAAGGTTGGGGGGCGACCACGCGCGACAGCTTAAACCTGTCGGATCCGGGGTGTTCCGATACCGGCGAAATTCCATCAAGCTAAGGTTAGCGTCGCCTAATCGCCAAATGAGGGTTGCGAGTGGCTGGAAAGGACGAAGAAGTTGAACGCACGCCTTAGTGAATCGCGCCGCAATGGTGCCCGGCGGTCGCGGACCCGCAACGGTCTGCTGCGCGCATCGGTGCTCGGCGCTGCCCTGGTCGTGGCCGCGGCATGCTCGGATTCGAAGTCGTCGAACGATGAAGTGCCCGCCCTCGACGGCAATCATTACGCGCAGACCAACCTCGCCGCCAACAATGCCGAATACAAGGCGCAGTACACCTTTCCTGACATGGTGAACGCGTGGGGACTAGCCGATCGCCCCAAGGGGGCGGGCGGGCATTTCTGGGTCGGCGCGGGCGGCAAGTCCTTTCAATTCGTCGGCGATGTCAGCGCGTCCGCGGATCCCAAGGTGCAGAAGCTGTTCCAGGATCCGCTGAAGATCGTCACGATTCCGGGCGCGGATGCCGACACTTCGGATAAGAGCATCGGCAAGACCACCGGTGTCGTCTTCAACGGCGCTCCCATCACCTCCGATCTGTTCGTGGTGCGTGACCAGCCGGTGGATGTCGACGGTGCGCCGGTACCGCTGACCGGTTCCTCGCGGTTCATCTTCGCCACCGACTCCGGCAAGATTTCGGCCTGGACCGAGCAGGGGCCAGAGGGTGCGATCATCCGGCACGACGGTCCGGCGAATCTGGTCTTCGACGGCGAATCCCAGGGCATGGCGTTCTTCGGCATCGCACTCACCCCGTCCGGTGACAAACTGCTCGCCGCCGACTTCGGCGAGAACCCGCAGATCCGCACGTTCGACAAGGACTGGCAGCTGATCCCGACCGTCGGCTTCGCCAACCCCTTCGCCACCGGCGATCAGATCGATGCGGCCGCACCGGAGAAGGGCAAGAAGGCCAAGCCGGGCGATCCCGCTCCGTTCAATGTGACCACCATCGGCAGCCGCGTATTCGTCTCCTACGCCGACACCAAGCCCGATGAGCAGGACGCGTCGAAGTTCGACAAGGCCGAAGAGGATTCGCTCGACAAGGACCAGGAGAGGGACGCCAAGGGCAAGCCAGCCAAGGGCAAGGTCGCGGAATTCGACGGCAACGGCAAGTTGGTCCGCGTCCTCGACGATAACGGTCGCCTCAATGCGCCGTGGGGTGTCGCGGTGGCTCCGGCGAACTTCGGTCCGCTCAGCGGCAAGTTGCTGGTCGGCAACTTCGGTGGCCTCGGCCATGTGCTCGCCTACGACGACGCCACCGGCAAGTTCGTCGACTACCTGCGCGATGAGAAGGGCCAGCCGGTCGAGATCGAAGGTCTGTGGGCACTGATGTTCGGCAATGGCGAGAGCCTCGGCGACGCCGATTCGCTGTACTTCACCGCGGGACCGGATGACGAGAAGGAAGGTCTGTTCGGCAAGCTCCGCTTGAAGTAATCCTTACGTAGGCGAAGGCGGTTCCCGGTCGGGGACCGCCTTCGCCGTATGCGCTACACGGCATCCGGGGATGGCGGGCTCCAACGTTCGGACCAGCTCCAGAGTGGTTGCAGCGCTGCGGTGAGTTCGAGGCCCGCCGGGGTGAGTTCGTAGGTTTTGTCCGCGTTCTTGATGATCACGCCTGCGGTCTGTAGGTGTTGCAGGCGGGTCGAGAGCATGCTCGACGAGCAGTTGCCCATGCGGCGGCGCAGTTCGAGGAAGCCGAGGCAGCCCGGTTCCAATTCCCACAGGACACGCAGGATCCAGCGTTGGCCGATGAGCTCCATGGTGGCCAGCACGGGCGCGTGCGCCGGGTCGTTTCGCCCGCGCGACGGCTTGGCTCCATTTGCGCTTCTCATTTCGAACTACCATAGTGATTCTAAATTAGAAGCGTTGCTGTGGGTGAGCGAAAGGTAGCTGGTGGGCGACTCGACGGAACGACGGATTGTGCTGATCACCGGCGCGTCGCGGGGGATAGGGGCCGAGACGGCGAAAGTGCTGGCGGCCGGTGGTGATCACGTGATCATCAACTATCGGGAGAAGCGCAAGCGTGCCCAGATGATCGCCGATGAGATCGGTGCGGTCGGTGGCAGTGCCTCGATCGCCGGCGCGGATATCGCGGACGCGGATGCCGCCGCAGCGCTTATCGCCGATGTGGTGGCGGAATTCGGTCGGCTGGATGTGTTGGTGCTCAATGCATCCGGCGGTCTCGAGCGCAATGCCGCGCCGGATTACGCAATGGCATTGAACCGTGACGCGCAGGTCCGGTTGGTGCGAGCAGCCTTGCCACACCTGCCATCCGGCGGCCGGATCGTCTTCGTGACCAGTCATCAAGCCCACTTCCACGGCCGCAAACCCGTGCCAGCGGACTATGAGCCGATCGCCGCGAGCAAGCGTGCGGGTGAAGATGCCTTGCTCGCAATGATTCCGGAGCTGGCCGAACGCGGCATCGGGCTGAATGTGGTGTCCGGCGATATGATCGATGGCACGATCATTGTCCGCCTACTGGAACGCCGTAATCCCGAGGCGGTTTCGGCTCGCCGTGATCACGGTGCGCTGCCGACCATCGAGGAGTTCGCCGCCGTCGTCGGCGAGGCCGCGAGTGCCGCAATCGAATCCGGTCGCACGCTCTATGTCGGCGGCGCGGACTATCTCGCGGACGGCCTGACCCCCGGACATACTGGCCTAGTCGAGGCGTTCCCGTCCGGACCATAGCCTGGGTTACTGCGTATTTGCCGCGAACGCTCGTCTCTGTAACAAATTGATATCGCCGATTCGGCTCGCGAGCGCGGATCTGGGTCGATAATCGAAGGCGTCGCGTGTGGTCGTGCGGGGCGGAAGCGGCGTTGCTGGTCGGGAGGTTCGCCGACGGTGGCGCGTTCCGACGTCAGCGGGAGGCCCAGATGAGGAATGTCGAAAACAACCGGATCGTTCCGGAGCGGGATATGTTGCTGGCCGCATGCCGGGGACTACCGCACGATGATCATCCGATCTTGGAGGCGGCCGGGGAATTGGCGCAGCTACACGAAATTCGCGAGCGGACGCCGGTGTGCGAGATGGCCAAGCTGGATCGGCGGCGCGACCAACTGGTGCGGTCGATAGATCTGTGGGTGGCGCTGGTGATACCGGTGCCGAGCTCGCAGGCACAGTTGCACTCCGAAACCGTCGGACAGCTGGTGGATCGGCTGGCCAGGCTGGCCACGCAGGCCTTCGTACCGCTGTCCGCGGCGCCGGAGGCCGTCTTCTATGAGGCGTGGGTGCAGCTCAACGAACTGGCCGATAGCTATCAGGATCTCGTCGATGGACTATGTGATGGCGCCCGTCGACTGCCCGGGGGCTAGCGGCCGCGCCCGAAGAGTCGGAACGAACGTGCGGGCCGACGCGGCAGGGTGGCGTAGACCATCGTCATATCGGCGAAGACCTCCGCTTCCCGTTCGCGGTCGGCGCCGAAATGCTCGCGGCCGAGTACGTGCTTGATGGACGACGGTGAGATGGACGACAGCAGTGCGGCCAGCGATGGTGTGATCGGCTCGCCTGCCTCCCTACCTTCCTTGCCGTGCCCGAACAGCATGTGGCCGATCTCGTGCAGGATGATGTGATCCGCATTGCGCTCGGTGGCGGAGGCGTCGTAGACGATGATGTCATCGTGACCGCGCGCCACCCAGAGTCCGCTGCCACGACACCCGACATCCGCGAGCGCGGCCGCGGGGATCGCCTGCAGTGAGATGGAACGACCACGGTGCGCGGCGACACTTGCGAGGTAGGCGGACAGATTCCAAGGACTGGGGAGGGGTACGGTCCGCGCTGCTTCACGGAATCGGGCTTCCATGCTGGTCATCGGGGCATACATTACTCACCCCGTGCGTGGTAGTCACCTCGCGAATCGGACATTCCGTCGAAACCGATAGCCACGCTACCTAATTCGCGCACCTCAGCGACGCTGTTCTCGAGCTGGCAGACACCTTGGTGGGATTCGGTGCCCCCTCGGAGTCGCCGTGGCGACACGCAGGGGTGGTATCGAAATCTCGACGGTGCGGCGAGATTGGATGGCGACTGAATCGCCGGTACGACGGCGATGCGCCCGATTTCGGTGGGCAGGGGACGAGAGCGAGCGAGATCGACCATGCGGTACGTAGGCGAAGTGTGCGGAAAGCAGTACCGGCTCCGGTTGTGTGCGACATGCTGAGAACAGCCGGTTCCCCACCGACGAGCACAGTTGACGCGCAGGATGGGAGCGTGCAGATGAGCATCGGTAGCGACGCGGTATCGAGCACCGTCCAGCAGGAACGTGGCGCCGGGGAAACCCGCCGCCTGAGCAGCGAGAGATTGGTGGACGCGCCACCGCCGCGTACGGCGACGGTGGCGCAATGGTGGGCATTGACCTGGCGCCTGATCCGGCCGTCCTGGCGCAATGGCGAGCTGATCACCGCGGTGGTCGCGCCAGCGGTCTTCACCGTCGGCTTCTATGTCCCGCTGAACTTCGTGATGTCGCTGAGCGCCGCCCGGCGGGGTGGGCTGAGCAGCTACGCGCAATTCCTCATGCCCATGATCGTCATGCAGGCGATCGCCTTCTGTGCTATCACGGCCGCATTCCGGGCGGCCGCCGATGCCAAGGATGGGCTGAATGTGCGGTTCGGATCGATGCCGATGTTTTCGACGGTACCACTGGCCGCGCGAGTCACGACCTCGCTGTATCGCGCGGCGGTCGCACTGACCGCGGCCCTGGTGTGCGGCCATGTGATCGGCTTCCGCTTCTATGGAAGCTGGTGGGAAACAATCGGTTTCATCGGGTTCGCGTTGCTGATCGGGCTGGCGTTGTGCCTGGGTGCCGATCTGCTCGGCAGTCTGACCAAGAGCCCGGAGGCGACCACCCAGGCGCTGATCCTGCCGCAGCTGATCCTCGGCATGGTGTCCAGCGGATTCTCCCCGGTCAACCAATTTCCACACTGGATCCAAGGGTTCGCACGCAACCAGCCGGTCTCGCATTTCGTGTACGGACTGCGAGCGCTGGCCGGTGATCCATCGGGCCGCGCGGGTGCGGTCGGCTGGTCGATCTTCGGGCCCGCGCTGGCCTGGACGCTCGGGATCGCCATTGTCTTCGGTGCGGGTGCGGTATATGTCTCGATCCGGAGGTCGGAATGACCGAGGTACTGACTCCCACGGAGGAATTGCCCAAGGTCCACGGTCGGACCGAGACCTGGCGTCTGCTGATCCCGCAGACGCTGATCCAGACCAAGCGGCTGTTGGTGCGTTGGTGGCGTGATCCGCTGACTGTGGTGCAGTCGCTCGTCTTTCCCGCGCTACTGCTGATCGTATTGAATACCGTCCTGGGACATCAGATTTCGTCTGCCCTGGGGGTGAGCGCACTCGTCGGTTTCGTGCCGATGGCGGCGCTGGTCGGTGTGATGTCCGGTTCGGTGGCGGGTGCCATCACGCTCGGCCGCGAGCGTGACGAGGGTCTGCTGGCCCGCTTCTGGGTGCTACCGGTGCACCGCGCGTCCGGACTGGCCGCGCGCATTGTCGCCGAGGGGATCCGGATTGTGCTGTGCACCGCAGTGATGTTCGCGGTGGGTGTGGCGATCGGCCTTCGATTCCAACAGGGGCCGCTCGCCGCGATCGCGCTGTTCGGTGTGCCGCTGCTGTTCGGCCTCGCCTTCGCCACCGTGGTCACCGCGGTAGCCGTGTTCAGCGCGAAAGCCGCACTGGTGGAGGCGGTTTCGCTTGCATCATCGCTGCTGATGTTCTTCAGCACCGGATTCGTGACACTGGAATTCTATCCACGGTGGGCCCAGCCGATCGTGCAGCATCAGCCGATGTCCTATGCCATCGATGCCATGAAGGGGCTATCGGTCGGCGGTCCGGTGCGCAACCCGCTGCTGGCAACCATCGCCTGGTGTATCGGCGCGCTCGTAGTCTTCGCGATTCCCGCGGCGCTCGGCTATCGGCGGGCCAGCCGCCGCTGATCAGCCCATCTCCTTGGAGGCCTTGTCGATCAGCGCCATGGAGTCGCGCGGGCTCAGCGCCATGGCGCGCAACTGGTCGAAAATAATGCCGAAGCGGCGGATCTGGGGATGGCCCTCGATCAGTTGATCGCCTGCGATGCCCTCGACGTACACCAGCTCCGGATCGGCCGGATCCTTGAAGTCCAGCAGCGTGAAGGATCCGGCCATACCCGGATGCACCCCCGCGCTGAACGGAAGTATCTGCAGGATGACGTTTTTCATCTGCGAATCGTCGAGCAGGCGCTTCAGCTGCGCCTTCATGACATCGGGGCCACCGACCATCCGCCGGATCGCCGCCTCGTCGAGTACCACCCACAGCTCTAGTGGATCCGGTTTGGTGAGGTGCATGGCCCGATCCATCCGCGCCCGCACATTGTGCGACACCGTATCGCTGTCCAGCTTGGGCATATTGGTGTCTATGACCGCCTCGGCGTACTCCGAGGTCTGCAATAGCCCTGGGATATAGGAGGTTTGGTAGTGCCGAGCCGAGAGCGCCTCGGACTCGAAGTTGATATAGGCCGCGTGTACCTCGGTCAGCGTGGCCTCGTACGGGCGGGACATGCCGGGTTTGAGCGCGTCCGAGAGGAGCTCGAGCGCATCGGTGCGCTGCTGTTCGGTGACGTTGTAGAGATCCAGCAGCGCCATCAGCGTGCGCCGCTGCGGGCGCGCCTGCGCTGTCTCGATGCGGTAAAGCGTGGTGATATTGATGCCGGTCTTGCCGCTGACATCCTCTTTGCTGAGCCCTGCGTGTTCGCGCATCTCGGTCAGTAGTACCGATAGCCGCCGCAAACCTGCGGTGAGGACTGTGCGCTTGCCTGCCATGACAACCCTTTCGCCCGGCGCACCCGATAGCACTCTTGCGTACATGTCTGTAGTAAGTGCCCGCCACACACCGCAAATATGCAATCGCAGCGTGGTGAGAGACTACCGCCATTTGCAGTAATAAAGTTCGGAGTTTTCGGTGCGATATGCCTCCTAGCGGCAGATCGCGGTCGATGACCGGATCTGTGGGGTGCTCGTCCTTGGAGTCGCGGCGGCCGCCTACTCGAGACTGGGTGCATGGGTTCGGCGGAGCGCGGCGACATCGTGGTGGGTGGTTTCGGATGGTGTGTTGCTGCTCGATGTGGCCGGTGCAGGTACCGCACTGGGCCGGACATCGGACGGACGCGCGGTGCGCACGGATGTTGGGCGAGCCGCTCGGGAGGACCACCCCGTCGCCGAGTTGGCGCGCGCACTTGCCGAACATTTGGTGCTGTTCCTGCGCAGACCCGGTGGGCAATCCCAGTTCGGCGTCCGCAACAGCATCGGAACGCCGGCCGCCCCCGGACTGCGTCGAGGGGGTGACGCGGTGGTCGCGGATCCAGGGGGCGACCACAGTCTGGCGCCATGGCCGAACGTGGCGCACTCAGTGAACGTCATCTGACGCGGTTGTTCGCCAAGGAAATCGGGATATCGCCGGGCGGTATGTCGAGCAGGTGCGGGTGGATGCTGCCCAGGCATTGCTCGAATCCTCAACCGATGGGGTGGCCACCATTGCGCGCCACTGCGGCTGTGGTTCCGAGGAGACGATGCGTCGCATCGTCTCGAAATTACTCGGCATAACGCCCACCGATTATCGACACCGCTTTCACGCGCTGTGGCGAATTTTTCCGAATTCAGCACTGCGCGAATGTATCAGGAGTGACCCATGGCCATTTCACGCCGCACTGTCCTCGGAGTCGGGTTGCCGGTACCGCGCTGCTGTGGTCCGGGACCCGCTGCGGCGCAATCAGATTCGCTGTCCTTACCCACGACTGCGTTGGCTCGTGCTGCGCCGGAATTGGTCACTCGGGAGCTGGCGACACCGCTACGCAATACAGTGTGCGCGGTTTTCTTTTCGGGCGCGCCCTCGCCGAGCAGGCCGGTATGCGCCCCGGCGCGGACTACGACGAAGAACTGATGTTCCTGATTTGTGCTGCTGCACGATATCGGCCTTGCCGAAATAGCCAACGGTGCGCAGCGATTCGAAATGGACGGGGCGGATTTCGCCGCGAAGTTCCTCGAGGACCGCCGCCTCACCAATGGGCGAGTGGATATCGTGTGGGACGGGATCGCCGCGCATACGACCGGGCTCAGCGAGTCGCCGGTCTACCGGCGTCGGCGTCCGGCGGAACTCTGGATCGCGGTGTCGGGCACCGGGATCGACATCGCGGCCGGCCCGGCCGACCTGCCGCCGGGATACGCCGGTCGGGTGCACCGTGCGTATCCGCGACTGGGTTATGCGCGCGCACTGCGGCCATCGAGGCGCAGACCGTCGCCGATCCGAACAAGGCGCCCCTGGGCACAGTGCCCCGCGAGATCCTGCGGCTGCGCAACCCGGAGCTGGCGCAACCAACATGGGAGACGATCCTCGTGTCCAGCGGGTGGGATGACTAGTTATCTCGCGACTCTCGGGCCGTAGGCGGCGATCGCATACTGCCCACGCACCACGCGATGATGTGGCAAACTCTTGGCCACCGGTTCAGCGCCCGGCGAGTATCGAGCGTGAAAGTCGTTGTCAGCAGCTCGGTGTGGACTCGCTACTCGGTGATCGGGTCGTGACCGCAGCAATGAGAACGCACTCTTGCGTTCTTGCATTTGTAAGAGCATGATCCAGCTACGCTAGTTGTGAAGAACCGATCCGATGACCGGGATTACCGAATCGAGAGCCAATCATGTTGGTACAAAGCGCGTTGGTGTCGGGTGAATTCGGAGTACGGCGATGAGCGCGCCTACGGTGGGGGTGCTGCCGACCGCTCCGCAGATATTGTGTGCATTCCAGGGACGACGTTTTCAAGATCGTGAATTACTGCGTTCCGCACACGCTCTCGCCGAACTGCACGCACGCCGTGCCGAGATTCAGGATATGAACCTCGTGGCCGAAATCGATTGCCGTCGCAGTGAGCTCGTCGACGATATCAATGAGTGGATTGCGCAGGAGATCCCGCAGCACCGCAATGGTGCCTCGCTACATACCGAGAGCCTCGGCGCGGTGGTGGATCGGATGGCGCGCAGCTGGGTAGACGCCAACACCGCCATCGATGTCGATGGCGCGCGTAGCGACAATACCCATAAACACTGGTACCACTTGGCGGAACTCGTTGACGGCTACACTGATCTGGTAACCGACGTGGCCGGTGGCCGCCGCCGTTTGCCTGAACAATGAAGTCCTGACGGCGACCATCGTCTGCAATAGTGACACTGCTCCGACAGCGTTACTGCTCAATTGGCGACGTCCCGGGTCTTCGTTATCCGACCAATGGCCCGGCCCGGAAGCTCACGTCGCCGGCACAGTGACGGCGGGCGCAACGGGGCGCCCTGCCCGGCGTGCCGCGTGGTCGACTGGCGCGGCACGCCCGCCGCGAATTCGCCTCCGCTGGCGAATTCAACAGTCTGCGAACTCATTCGGTAACCATCCAGACCGCTGCCGCCGCAACGCGAATATCGATCGTGTCGTGTGCGCGCAGTGCGGCGAGCAGATCGACCCACGGTGTCGACCACCCGAAGCGATTCCCGCACTGCTGGGTCAGCGTCACCGCGGCAAGCAGGCTGGCCAATTCGTCGCTACGGGATAGCGCGCCCGCGATGGCGAGCATTGTCTCCGGCCGCGCGGTGCGCAGAGCGCTCGGCAAGGTCGCCTTCAGTCGTTGCGCGGGATGGTCGACCAGCGCGCCGGTCGCGAGTGCGCCCGCTTGCTGAATCAACCGCGCGGTCGGTTTGCTTTCCGCCCAGCGGATTTGGGCCAAGTACAGATCGATGGCCGCTGCGCGCCAGAACGGCTCGATCGACAACCGATCGGCGAGCGTGCCGGCCGCGGACCTGGCCGCATCGGAGCGTTTGGCGGCCGCGCCGAGGGTGGTGGTCAGCCCGACCAGGCGCTGAAGGGCGGGTAGGTCACGTCCGGGAATGACGTGATCGCCCGCTGCGAGTAGCCGATCGACGACGGTCGTCAGCGCCGAATCATCTGCGGCGGTAGCGATGGTGTCGACGAGCGCTTGCGCGGCAGGTAGCCACAGCCCGAGTTCATCGAGGTCACAGATGCGGTGCGCCAACATTATCGCCGTATCGGGCGGACTCCAGCGGCTCCAGCGGTGCAGTACCGCGATTGCCCGGGTGGCGAGTCGACTGTCGGTGCCGCCCGCTATCCGCCGGATAAGCTCGGCCGTGCGGTGGCGCTGGGCGATTGGTAGCAGTTCCGGTCGCAAGTTCAAGATTTCATCCGCGACCGTCGGATCGGCTGCGGCATCGGCGAATATCCGCCAGGCGGGGTCGGTGTCCAATAGCCAGCGGCAGGCGAAGACTACGGCGCGACGAACATCGCGGTGCTGATCCGGCTGCGTCCACAGCGTCTGGATCACATCCATCGCATCGGGGGCGTGCAGTTCGGCGAGCAGCCGGACGCCTTCCTTGCGAGCGGTGATCTTGGGGGAGTCGATGAGTGGTGCGACAGCGCTTGCGACCTGATGGGGGCCGAGGCTTTTGGCGCAGGTCGCGATGCTGCTCACCGCGACACGCGCACGATCGGTATCGACATGGCGGGCGAGCAGCTCGATCGCCGCCTCTGGTTGGTCACTGCGTCCCAACGCGGTGAGTGCCGCCTCGACGATCGGTAGATCGGGGTGCTCGGTGTATTCCGCGAGGCGGTCCGCGCTGCCCGGCAGCCGACCCAGAATCCTTACCGCCCGTACCCGCTCGTATTGCGATGACTTCTTCGACTCGAAGTGGCTGGTCAGCAGTCGGGCATACGATTCGACCTGCTGTGGGGTCCAGCGGTCGAATCCGGAGTAGAAATCGGGCACCAAGCGCACTTTCGGCGATGCGAAGCGTCCGGGCGTCGCGGAGCCGAGGAGCGAATCGAGCAGATCGGTGCGGCGGGTCGCGATCAACCGCTGCACGATGTCGAGCGTGATCAGTGAGCGGTCCCGGTTCAGCAGGGTGATGAGGGTCCGGTCGCGAGTGATCGGATTGCTCAGTGCCAGCCGTACCGCCCGCCGGACCACCTGGTCGTCGCGAGCTCCGCATGCGCGGATCAGCAGCTGTTGCAGGGCAGGAATCTTCCAAGCGCGCTTGTTCAGACCATCGGCCAGCTCGAGGGTCAGGCGCCATTCGTCGCGGGCGGCGTCATTGTCGATTCGTCGGCGCAGCGCCGCGAAGACCCGGTGTTCCGTGCCATGCGGCAGTGATCGGTCCAGGTCGTCGAGATCGGGAAAATCGCGTGGGTCGCAAGGCTTTCGATCAGGCGCAGTGCGGAGTCGGTGAACGACGGGTCATCGATTTCGACGCCGCGTCGGAGCAGAGTTCGTGCCAGTCCGGAGATGGTGGTCCTGGTCGGGTACGAGCAGTCGCGCGCCTGCAGTGCATCGGTGCCGAGTTGTTCCAGGGCAGTGAGGTGTTCGGTACGCAGCAGTGAGGGCGGAAGGTGGTTGATCGCCTGGAGCGCGGTGTAGCGCACCGGGTCCTGCTCATTGCGCAGGCGGCGCAGGGATTCGAGCATGGTGGCGATGGTCGCTGGATCGCGGGTGCCCGCGGCCGCCGTGATGAACAGCGGGTATGCCTGCGCCCGCTCATCCGCGGTCGGGCGTCGAATCGCCTCGGCCAGTACCGGTTCGGCTTCGTCCCAGGGCAGACGAGCCGTCAACCGTTCGCGGACCGCGCGCACATCGGACCCGCCGGGCCGGTCCAGGAGCTCGCGCGCGAGGGTCGTACCTTCCCCGCGTGGTAGGGCATCGAGCGCGGTCATCGGGACTTGGTCCGGATCGACACCGGGCCGGGCGAAGACTTGTCGCACCACGACGGCGCGGCGGGGCAGCGCAAGGGCGCGCAGAAACCGATCGCGCTGGTATTCGGAGTAGACCGTGCCCAGTGCCACCAGCCGATCGTCGGGAAGTCCGCTCAGCGCCCGCCACAGGGCGGTGCCACTCAGGCCGGTGCCGTTCCCGGTTGGATCGAGAATCAGCTCGACGACCCGGAGCGCGTCGTGCCGGGCGAGTTGTCCGGCCGCCGAACTCAGCTCATGGATCGAGGTGTACCGGACTGCTCGGGTAGCAAGGGCGAGCAGCCGATCCGGGTGGCGCTGTGCGGCCCGTACGGTTCCGGCCGCAATCCACCGCCACAGATTCGGCCAATCCGACTCGCCCGCTTCCGCGGCCAATCCTTCGACATGGTCGAGGACCGCGTCGATATGCCTGCGGCCCAACGCTGCCCAGTTCACGACCGCGTAATCGAGTTCGGGCAAATACTTGGCGACCACCGGAGCTGAGCAATTCGGCAGTACCCGCGCGGCCTCGGCATCGCCGAACCGGCGTCGCACCTCCGGAAGCAGGGGATCGGCCAGTCCGGACCGCTGACCGTAGCCGAGGGCCCGATACATGGCTCGCCGTATCCGCCCTGACATCCGCGGCAGCCGCTCGATCAGCACCTCGGGCTCGACACCCGTCCGCACCAGCCCGACGATCGCTCGCGTGCCGAATTCCGGTCCGTCCGAATCGAGTTCGACCAGCAGATGCGCATGGTCGGCGATGATCGCGGCCATGCGAATCGCGATGACCCGCTCGTAGTACCCACGCGCCGACAGGTCGGCGAGCAGCTGCCCGAGACCGGGCGTCCCCACCAAACGCAATGCCCCCGCCGCGATCGCACGCTGTCGCTCGGGCGCCGGCAACGCCTCGATATCCCGCAACAGCTTCGTCGCCTGGACCACCTCGATTACCCCCTCTATCGCGCCACTGTTCGGAGCCGTGCTGTGAGAATAGGTCCGATGCATCGGATAGCGCCGAAGGGGCGGGACCGAGGTTACACTCCGCGCTTCGAACGCACATTCGAATATATGTGTAGCGCCCATGGAACGGAACCCTTTTCACATTGCCGGTAGAGACAGCTCGACCGAGCACATCCGCACCGACCCGAACGCTCGGTATGCGGCTATCGTGGCTCGCAGACGATTGCAGGCCGTTCTCGGGGATTTCGTGAGTGAGGGTTACCGATGTCGTACAGTCCGCCGCCGGAACCGACCACCCCCGCCTGGCATCCGGACGCGACGAATCCCGGCCCGAACGCCGGATACTCCGCGCCCATTCCGCCGCCGGGGCCGAATCCGTATCAGCAGCAACAATTGCAGGTGCATACCAGCGATCCCGGATGGCGAGGCGGCGCACCGACGGATGATCGGCGGCAGGGGCCATGGTTCGCGCTAGCGTCGGTGGCACTCGGCATAGTTGGTTGCGTACTCCCGTTCCTGCCGATCGACCTGACCGGCGTGCGACCGCTGATCGGCCTCCCGTTCGCGATACCCGGACTCGTCCTCGGGATCGTCGGCTGCACTGGGCGCCACCGCGCCAAGGGCTTGGCGGTTACCGGAATCATCTTGTCCGTCCTTGCGCTCACCGCCGAGTTCCTCATGCTGCCACAGCTGTTTTGAGCAGGCTTCCGTATCGAGACCTGTGGTCACTATCAGGAAGTGGCGATGACAGTGCTGGCGATCAATGCGGCCGTCAGGCCGATGATCTGGCTTGCGCGCAGTCGCTCCCGCAGCGCGGACACACCCAGAATTACCGGGACTACGGGATAGAGCGAAGACAGCACGACTGCCACGGCAAGATATTGGGTCCGGGTCGCGAAGAGATAGGACACCAGCGCTACGGCGGCAAGGATGCCTGAACATGCGGCCAAGAGGTCGTCCCGATGTCGTTGGGCTGGTGCGGTATCCGCGAATTCGGATGTCAGCTGCCATGCGAGCAGGGCGACGAGGACGACGGCCGCGGCCCGGCCCGCCGTCACCGGCCAGATCCCGGCCGCGGGCGCGGCTTGCGCCAGCGCCAGATACTGCACGGCGATGCCGAGACCGGCGATCAGTCCGTCACCGATGGCCGCACCGGCAATCGGACCGCTGCCGGTGCTGCCGCCCGCGACGAGCCAGAGGGCGGGCAGCGCGAGCACGATCCCGGCCCACGCCAATGCTGTCGGATGTTCACCGAGCATGACCGTTCCGATGAGAACCGGCAGCGCGACACCGCCGACGGCGCTGACCGGGACGACCACCGACATTGCCCCGCGGCTGATTCCGCGGAACAGGAAGGTCATCGCGATACCGGTACCCACGCCGGACAGCGCTCCCCAGCCCAGATCCGTCGGCTGCGGCACCCCGTGGGAGACAAACGGCGCAACGATCGCCGTCCCGACGAACCCGCCGAGCTGGCCGAACAAGGCAACACGTCCGAATCCGACGCGCCGTGATACCACCCCACCCACGAAATCCGACAGCCCGTAGCTCAACGCGGAAACCAACGCCAGGAGCGTGCCCACGATCAGATTCGCCGGTCGTTGTGCATGACTCATGCGTAGTCGGGAGGCCGGACCGATGTCAACGTGGCGCGGCGCCTGCGGTCCGATCACTACCGTCGGCGAACTCTGATTCGGTGCCGATTATGTTTCGGGGCAGAGAACTTGTGTTTTGCGGTGTGCCGTGAATACGCGACTTCGCCTGTCAGGCATGATATTCGCTGCATCGATCGAGCGACAGGCGGACGGCATGGCAGCGGAATTTCCTTTCGCGCAACTGACTCCCAATCAGCTGAGCTATTCCGAACGTGACGAGAGGTACCGGCGGCTGCATGCGTGGCCCGAACCCAGCTATCACCATGATTCCGGGCTGCGCATCGTGTGGCGCTACGACGATGTACGAGAACTGCTGGAAGCCAGCGCCCCGGAAATCTCGAATGCGCGATCATTACAACCGCTGGTGGGTTTCGGGCGCATTGCCATGAATCCGCGTGCCGTTGGTCATCTTTGTCGGCACCTGCTCCCGCTGCCCGCGAAGGCTACGGCGGACCTGACCGACGATGCCCTGCACCAGCGGGTGTGGGCCGCCATGGCTGGTCCGACCGGATACTTCACGGTGCCTGCGCACACGCGATCCGAGCGGGCCGATTCGCTCGCCGAGCATTTCCGGCAGTCGCTCCCGGCGGCGGCAACCGAACCGCTCGACGTGACCGCGATGTCGATCACGTACGCCAGCCGCATCATCGGCGAAACTGTCGGTCTGCCACCACGGGATTGGCCCGCGGTGGCGGATTGGAGCGGTGCGCAGTCGGGGCTGCTCGGTCGGTGGATGCGCGGACGCGAGTTGGCCGACGCGGTCGGCGCACTCGGCCGGTTGTTCACGGTCAGCGGCATGGCGGTGGCGCACAGCCGACAGCACGTCACGGGGTTTCCCTGGCACCTACGTGCGGCTGGTATTCCGCCCAGAGTGGCCGTCTCCGCGGTCGCGAATTCGCTGGCGGCTGGTGTGCATACCATCAGCGGCACCATCCAGCAGGGCCTGCTGCGGCTGCTCGGCGAACCGGATCGGCAGTGGTGGAAGCTGCTCGGCGAACCAGCTGGTGTCACCCGCGTCGCGGCCAAGATACTGCAGCTCGACCCCGGGCTGGTGGGATGGAAACGGTATGTCGTGCGTCCCATCGCTTTGCGAAGCGGTACAACGCTCCCGCGTGGACCGGTGCTGGTACTGATGGCCGCCGCCAATCGCGATCCCATGGCCTTCGCTGATCCATTGGGCATGGACAGCACCGGAAAAGCTCCACTCACCTTCGGATTCGGTAGGCACGTCTGTCCTGGAAGGCAATTGGCCCAGCTAGCGGTGGAAGTCTTTCTGCGCGAACTGCACAGCCGGGCACCGCACGCACAACTGGCGGCGCCGGGACAGTCGCCTCGAATCCGTCCCGCCGACCTTTTGTTCAGCGGAGCGGATATCGTTATTCGTTGAGGTGATCGGAGTGTCGATATGAGATGCGACGAACTGCACGTGACCGGCGTCGATGAATGGACCGCCGTGGCCAACAGCATCGTTCCGATGGACCACCGGTACCGAGATCGCAACCAGTGGCAGGTCACGCTGATCACGCAGCACACGACGAGCTACAGCCTGCTGCGCTGGGATCAGCCGGGGGACCGACAGGCCTTCCGCACGCCGTCACACATCCGCCGGATGCCTGCCGAGGATTTCTACTGGCTGGTGATCCCGGAGCGCGGCTCGTTCAGTGTCGCCGATGATCGCGAAATAACTTGTGTCGCACCGGGACAGGCTGTACTGACGGGATTGGACCAGCTGCTGCGATTGTGGGTGCCCAGCTCGGTGGCATTCGGCTTCCAGATCCCACGCGCCGACATCGACCACGCGATAGCACCGCTGGGTACCCGCCGACCGGTGTTCGACCTCGAATCCGGACTCGGCCGCATCGCCCGGACCATGATCCGCGAAACCCACGCCGAACGATCCCGGCTCACCGGTCGGCAATTCAATGCGGTCTGCGACCGGACCACCGAACTGCTGTGCATGATGGCCGTTGGCGATCGCAGCCCGCAGCGGGCGCATCTGGCCGAGACGGCCGAGGCGGTGCGCCGGTATGTGCGCGACAATATCGGGGTCGCCGATCTGCGGCTGGCCGCGGTGGCGCGGGCATTGAGCTGGTCGCCACGGCAGTTGCGCACCGCGCTCGAGCACGCCGGAACCACCTATCGTGAAGTGCGCCAGGATGAATCATTGCGTGCGGCGCGCGCCATGCTCGAAAACCCGAGCGCGACACTGACAATCGGCGAGATCGCCGCGCGCAGCGGATTCACCGTTACCTGGTTTTCCGCCGCGTTCAAGACGCGATACGGCGAAACTCCGAGGGAATTCCGCAAACGCCGGCTGGCCGAGACCCTCGACCAGCCGACACCGGCGGTCATTCGGATGGATACAACCGCACCGGCAGCGTCAGCGGGCCCGCGGTAAGGATTTGCGGGCTGACCGGAAGTGACGCCGAGTCCTGCGTCAGATGTAACAGCGGGAAGCGGTTGAACAGCGTGGACAGCGCGATACGCGCTTCCAACCGGGCCAGCGGAGCGCCGAGGCAGATATGCGGACCGCGCCCGAAGGCCAGCTGACCGCGGTGATCATGATCGATGTCGAAGACATCGGCATTCGGGTAGTGCTGCGGATCCCGCCCCACACCGCCGTACCAGATGACGATTGCCCCCTTCGGCAGGTCGACGCCCGCGATGGTGACATCCTGCTGGGCATAACGGAGATTGGCGCTGTACACCGGCGACCGATATCGCAGTGCCTCCTCGACCACATCCGCCCAGCGGTCCTGGGTGAGAGCCTTGTCCAGTTGCCTGGGGTTCTCAGTGAGCGCGATGATCGCGTTGGCCAGCAGGTGCACGGTTGTCTCGTGTCCGGCCACGATCACCAGCCACAGCATGTTGACCAGCTCGTCGGTGGTCAGATTGTCGGTGTTGGCCGCAATCAAGGCGGAGGTGAGGTCGTCGCCCGGCTCGCGCCGTTTACCCTCGATGAGCTCGGTGAAGAATGCGATCATCTCCCCCATCGCCGTCTGCATCTGCTCGATGGTGCTGGTGTGCGACACGATCGTGGTGGACCAGTCCCGGATTCGGCCCCGGTCCGCCTTCTCCACACCGAACAGTTCACAGATCACCCGCACGGGGAACGGGGTGGTGAATCGCGGGACGAGGTCGAATTCGCCCTGTTCGTCGGCGAAGTCATCGATGATTTCGTTGACGATCTGATGAATCCGGGGCTCTAGCCCGGCCACCCGAGCTGGTGTGAATGCGGCGCTGATCGTCTTGCGCAACCGCCGATGGTCCTCGCCGTCCTTGTTCAGCATATGGTCGATATCGGTCAATGCGCGCATCGGCCAATCCGCCGGAATGGTGCCGTCGTGCAGCGCCGGGCACTTCTGGGCGTTCTTGCTGAAGATCGTGCCGTCACCCGCGAGGACCTCGCTCACCGCCTGGTAGCTCACGGCGCTCCAGGCCGCGACGCCGCCGGTCAACTCGATCGGAACAAGTGGCCCCCGTCGAGCGATTCGCTCATAGGTTTCGAGAACCGTTTCTCCAGCGGTGGGCAGCTGGATGACCGACTCGGTCATACTGTCTCCAATGGTGTGATCGAAGAATGGCACCCGGACCATCCGAGTTCGTGCCAGGTCAGTGTCGATCACCCGCCGCGCGATAGCGGGCCGATCGATATCCTCCGCCCTGCAACGCAATTCCGCCGCGATCGGAACATAACTTCGGCGCGGAGGACCTTTCGGCACACGCGTGGCAAGGTGTTCTCGATGAGCAAGCTCAATTGGAGCCATAACGCCTACTACCAACGGTTTCTGATGCGGCAGCTGCCCGCCCCGTGTACTCGGGTGTTGGACGTTGGTTGTGGGGCTGGGGCATTCGCGGGAGAACTTGCGCGGCGGGTCGAGCACGTCGATGCGATCGATCGGTCACCGGTGATGATCGATGCCGCGAAGCAGGCGACGCCGGACAATGTCCGCTGCATTCTCGGGGATGTGCTGACGGAGCCGCTGGCCGGTGATGCCTATGACGCGATCGTCTCGATCAGCACGCTGCACCATTTGCCGCTCGACGAGGTGCTGCCGGTGTTGGCGCGCGCAGTGCGGCCGGGCGGCGTGCTCGCCGCTGTGGCATTGCCCCGGCCCGATCTGCTTCGGGAATTGCCCGTCGAGTTGGCGGCGGTGATCGGGCATCGATTGTTCGGCATCGTGTTTCGGATTCTTCGGGCGCGCGGGCGGGGCAGTTGGTATGCGGTCGAGGCGACCCATGATGTCATGCCGGTTGTGCTCGATCCGCCGCTGACGACGCGGCAGGTGCGGGCGCGGATCGCGACGATTCTGCCCGGTGCGCGGGTGCGGCGGTTGGTCTTTTGGCGCTACTCGCTGGTGTGGCGCAAACCCGCCTAGACGGCGGCCGCGCGCTTGGCCTCGCGGCGCTGTCTGCGGCGAATGCGGTAGCGACGGATCCGGCTCGCCAGTAGATACACCAGGACCACGCCGATCACCAGCAGTGTGCCCGCGCAGATGGCCGCCACGACAGGGTGGAAGATCGCGATGGTGACGATGCCGCCGACGGTCAGATCCTCGACGAGACTCATCACGATATTGCTAGCGGGCTCCGGTGAGGTATTGATCGCCATCCGTGTCCCAGCCTTCACGAGATGGCTTGCCAGGGCGGTGGTTCCGCCGACCGCACCGGCCGCCAGTTGGGGCAGCGATCCGTCCTGGCCTGCGAGCAGCGCGGCGACGACCGCACCCGATGCCGGGCGCACGATGGTGTGCACCGCATCCCAGAAGCTGTCGAGATAGGGGATCTTATCCGCGACGGCTTCGATGAGGAACAACACACCGGCCGCGATCAGCACATCGGTGCGCTGCAGCGCCTCGGGCACGTCATCGGATAGACCGGTCACGCCGAATAGCCCGAGCAGCAGGACCACCGCATAGGCATTGACCCCGCTCGCCCAGCCCGCGGTAAAGATCAGGGGCAGTGCTGACATGCGGTCATCGTATGGCGCTCAGCGCAGTACGGCGCGAGCCCGCAGCCGACCGAGCACGACCAGTGTCACCGCCGACAGCGGACAAGTACTCGCGGGGAATCGAATACGGCATCCGCCGAGACCGTTGCACTCGCACTCGCGCAGGCGTCGGAAGCCAGGGACCACTGCTACGCCTGCGCGGGAGCCGATTCGGGAATTCTCACCGCGCTGCCGACACCGCAACCCCGGCACCAGCAGAACGGGCTCACCTCGTAATGGTGCGTCAGCGCACCTGGGGTGCGACCTTCGCGCCGAGCAATTCGATATTGTGCAGCACCTTTTCGTGCGGCAGCGTGCCGACGCTGGTGTGCAGCATGAAGCGGTCCAAGCCGAGGGTGTCGCGGATATCGGTGATCTTTTCGGCGACGTAGTCCGGCGTGCCGACGAAGAGAGAACCGCTCTGGGAGCGCAGTGCGTCGAACTGCGCGCGGGTCATCGGACCCCAGCCGCGTTCGCGCCCAATGGTGCTCATCGCCGCGGCATACGGCTCATAGAAATCGGCGACGGCCTGTTCGTCGGTATCGGCGATATAGCCGTGCGCGTGCACCGCCACCGGCTGCTTCTCGTGGCCGCCCTCTTCGAGCGCGCGGTGGTACAGGTCCACCAGCGGCTTGAAGCGTGCGGGCTGACCGCCGATGATCGCGATCGCCAACGGTAAGCCCAGCAGTCCGGCGCGAACCACGGATTCCGGACTGCCACCCACCGCGATCCAGACCGGCAGCGGCCGGTTGTCGGTGCGCGGGTAGATCACCGCATCGCGCAGCGGGGCACGGAATCTGCCGTTCCAGGTCACCGGCTCGTCCGCGCGAATGTGCAGTAGTAGCGCCAGCTTCTCCTCGAACAGCTCGTCGTAGTCGCTCAGGTCGTAGCCGAACAGCGGAAAGCTCTCGGTGAACGAACCGCGTCCGGCCATCAGCTCGGCACGACCGTTCGAGAGTCCGTCCAGCGTGGCGAAATCCTGGTACACCCGTACCGGATCATCGGAGCTCAGCACGCTTACCGCGCTGGTCAGCTGAATGCGCTCGGTCCGAGCCGCGATCGCCGCCAGCACCACCGCGGGCGCGGATGCCGCGAAATCTTTGCGGTGATGTTCGCCGACACCATAGACATCGAGTCCGGCGCGCTCGGTGGCGACCGCCTCGTCGACCACCTCGCGCAGCCGTTCGGCCGCGGTTGGCGCCGGTCGGTCGCCGACCGGGTACAGCTCCGCGAAAGTCGTGAGTCCCAGTTCCACAGCTCGAGTCCTGTTCATGTGTAGTTTCTACGTCAACCACTAGACTAAACGGACCGTGGTCCGCAACTATTCCGGCTGTTGACCGCGCGTTCGCGCGCGGGCACGGACAGTGCACGCTGACCGGTGCGGATAGTCTTGTTCCATGTCAGTGCGTACCCGCCAGCCGCTTGTTCCCGGCACGCTCTCGCCCACCCGTGAGGTTCCGCGCTCGATCGTGCGTCCGGAGTATGCGTGGAAGAAGACCGTGAACGAGGGCAGCGAACCCTGGGTGCAGACGGCCGAGACCATCGATAAGATGCGGATCGCGGGCAAGATCGCGGCGCAGGCACTCGAAGAGGCGGGCAAGGCTGTCGCGCCCGGTGTCACCACCGATGAGCTGGACCGGATCGCGCACGAGTACATGTGCGACCACGGCGCATACCCATCGACCTTGGGCTACAAGGGTTTTCCGAAGTCGTGCTGCACCTCGCTGAACGAGGTGATCTGCCACGGCATTCCGGACTCGACGGTGATCCAGGACGGTGACATCGTCAATATCGATGTGACCGCGTATATCGACGGCGTGCACGGCGACACCAATAAGACCTTCCTGGCCGGTGATGTCGACGAAGAGGTGCGGCTACTCGTCGAGCGCACGCATGAGGCGACCATGCGGGCGATCAAGGCAGTCCGGCCGGGCCGGGCACTCAATGTGATCGGGCGCGTCATCGAGTCCTACGCCAACCGATTCGGTTACGGCGTCGTACGCGATTTCACCGGGCACGGCGTCGGCCCGACCTTCCACAGTGGTCTGGTCATCCTGCACTACGACCAGCCCGCCATCGAATCGGTCATCGAGCCCGGCATGACCTTCACCATCGAGCCGATGATCAACCTCGGCGGTATCGACTACGAGATCTGGGACGACGGCTGGACCGTCGTCACCAAGGACCGCAAGTGGACCGCGCAATTCGAGCACACACTGGTCGTGACGGAAACAGGCGCCGAAATTCTCACTTTGCCGTGAGGGGTGGGTCGTGCGGTTCGAGGCTCGCGTTGTTGGGTCGTGACGGACGCGGGCGCCGAAATTCTGACTTTGCCGTGAGGGGTGGGCCGTGCGGTTCGAGGCTCGCGTTGTTGGGTCGTGACGGACACGGACCTCCGCTGACGGAGCCGGCACGTTGAAGGGCGCATTGCTGATCGCTGGGACCACCTCCGACGCCGGGAAAAGCGTTGTGGTGTCCGGACTTTGCCGGATGTTGGCCCGGCGGGGAATTCGAGTCGCGCCGTTCAAGGCGCAGAACATGTCGAACAACTCGGTGGTCACCCTCGACGGCGGCGAGATCGGTCGCGCGCAGGCACTGCAGGCGGTGGCGTGTGGGCTCGAGCCGAGTGTGCGGTTCAACCCGGTCCTGCTCAAACCCGGCAGCGACCGACGCTCCCAACTCGTGGTGCGCGGCAAGGCAATCGGCACCGTCGGCGCGCGCGACTACTTCCAGCATCGCCAGGATCTACGGGAAGTCGTTGCCGCCGAACTGGATTCGCTGCGCACCGAATTCGATGTGGTGATCTGCGAGGGCGCCGGTTCACCCGCCGAAATCAACTTGCGCGCCACCGATCTGGCGAATATGGGTCTTGCGCGGGCGGCACGACTACCGGTGCTCGTGGTCGGTGATATCGACCGCGGCGGCGTGCTCGCGCACCTGTTCGGCACCGTTGCGGTACTGGAACCCGAAGACCAGCAACTGATCTGCGGCTTCATTGTCAACAAGTTCCGCGGCGACGTCGAGTTGCTGCGTCCCGGCCTCGACCGGCTCACCGAGCTCACCGGACGCCCGACCCTCGGTGTCATCCCCTACGCGGACGAACTGTGGATCGACGCGGAGGACTCGCTCGGCACCATCGCCGACGCACCGGTCGGTCGCCCCAGTCCGCCGCGCGGCACCGAATGGCTCACGGTCGCCGCCATCCGTCTGCCGCGCATCTCCAATTCCACCGATGTCGAAGCGCTGGCCTGTGAGCCCGGTGTAGCGGTGCGCTGGGTGAGCGACCCGTCTCGGCTTGCCGATGCCGATCTGGTAGTCCTGCCGGGCAGCAAGGCGACCGTCTCGGATCTGGAGTGGTTGCGGCGCACCGGAATTGCTGATGCGCTGCAGGCAAGGTCCGCGGCAGGTCGGCCGATCCTCGGCATCTGCGGCGGATATCAGATGCTCGGCAGTCGCATCGTCGACCGAGTGGAATCGGAAGCGGGGACGGTCGCGGGGTTGGGTCTGCTCGATCTGGAGATCGAATTCGCCGATCCGAAGGTGCTGCGGCGCAGCGCCGGACGAGGTAATGGAATTCCCGTGCGCGGCTATGAGATCCACCATGGTCGTGTCGAGCGCAGCGGCGATCCGACCTGGCTCGAGCTGGACAGCAAACCCGAGGGCACGGTGCGCGGTGCGGTCTGGGGCACTCACCTGCACGGCCTATTGGAATCGGATGAGTTCCGTCGCTCCTGGCTCCGCGATGTCGCCGACCACGCCGGGCGGCACGGTTTCGTCGTCGCCGACAATACCTCGGTAGCCGCGATCCGCTCGTCCCAACTGGACCTACTCGCCGACTTGATCGAACGGCACCTCGATATCGCCACCATCGAACGTCTGCTCAACGACGGCGCACCTGCCGATCTGCCCGCCATCGTCTCCGGTCTGGGAATCGGCAGCATCCCGCTCTGACCAGCGCGGACAACAATCGAAATGCTTATATTCCTGACTCGCGGGTAACTGACACGCGGTCCCGTTCAAGTCGGGCGTGTACCGTACTCCGGCATGAAATCTCGGCGGATCACGGTCGGTGACCGGTCATGGACCGTACGGGTCGACGGCCCGGAGTCTCGGCACAGCGTGCTGCTGTTGCCCGATGCCGGTGATCCGGTCGACGTCTACGATCAGGTGTGCGCGCGTCTGCACACCTCGGACCTGCGCACCATCGCGGTGGAATCGGTAGCGGACCTGGATCCGGCGGGTGTGCACGCCATCCTCGACGAACTCGGCATCCCCTGGGTGAATGTCGCCGGACGCGGCGCGGGCGCGCAGCTTGGCTGGCAGGTCTGCGCGGGTGGTTTCGGCCGGTTCATCAGCCTTGTGGTCGCCGATCGTGGGCATCCAGCGATACCGGCAGCCGATGGCACCGTCGCGGACCCGACGTGTCGGCCGGTAGAGGTCGCCGCCACCGTGCTGGTCACCAAGAACATGCCGCGGTCGGTCGCCGATGCCTCCGGTCGTTACGTCTACGGCGAGTTCCGGGTGGTGGAGATCGACGTCGACAATGTGGCGACCGAGGCCGACCACGAATTGGCCACCGAGATCGTGCTACGCACCAGCCTCTGGTGAACCGGCGGTCTTCTTGCGGAAGACCGCCAACCAGTCCAGCCAGCTGTCGAGTTCGGCGAAGGCCTTGGCCAGCGGTTCGGCCGAGGACAGGAAGACATCGTGGCGCGCGCCGTCGATCGGGACGATATTGGTCCGATCACCCAGGCAGCCCGACCAGCGCTGAATCTGGCGCACATCGAGCACCGCATCCGCCACATCGACGGCCGGACCGTATTTGCGCGCGAATTTCGTGATGCGCGAACGCAGAATCAGCGCGGGCACGCCGACCGACAGACCCGCCTGCAGCTTGGCATGCCCATTGCGAATCGCACGCAACCAGCCCAACCGGACCGGGAAGCCCGCCAGCGGTTTCCAATCCAGGTTGTAATGCCATTCGCCCGCGACGCTGTAGTGCAGGCTGTCGCCGTAGGAGCTGATCTTGGCGCCGGGTAGTTCGAACATCGACCGGAACCGGCCGAGCAACTTGATCACCGGGGTGCCGATGGTCCGGTAGTACGTGGGGCCCTGCAGGTCGAACCAGGGACTGTTGAGCACCAGACCGACGATTCCCGATTCGGCCGTGCCCTTGGTCTTGTTGAGCCGGTCCAGCCAGAGCGGCACGATGAGTCCGCCGGTCGAATGCGCGACCAGCAGCACGTTATCGCCCGCCTCTTCCTGGACGATGCGCAGCGACTCGTTCAGTTCGGCGTCGTAGAGCGCCAGATCGGTGACGTAGTGCGGCGTCTGGCCGTCGCGCAGCGAACGACCGCACTTGCGCAGATCCAGCGCGTAGAAGCGATGCCCGCGCCCGGCGAAGTGTTCGGCCAGATGCTGCTGGAAGAAGTAGTCGGTGAAACCGTGTACGTACAGCACCGCGGGCTCGGTCGCGGCGGCACCGGTGTCGGGGGTGTAGCGAACGAGGGTCGCCACGGCCTCACCCTCACCATCGGGGTCCGGGCCGAGCGGCAGCGTGCGCTGTTCGTAGCCCGCGCCGAGGACATCGGGGTGCCACCGCTCGGCCGCCAGAGCGGTGATATCGGACACGCTGAGCGAGGCTTCATTCGTCACAACGATCAATGTAGGCGACGTCAGCGCCGTTTCGAAGATCGAAGCCCGGAAGGAATCTATGTCACATTCGTCAGGTTCGTTGCCGGACTTCGAACAGGTGAGGTGCACAATTGGGCTAGGTGAACGGCGGGTAACCTACACCCCGCCGAGTCACGCAGGACTCGCAACAACCACATAGCGCCCGTGCCCAGCAGGCCCACCGTGGGGGTGGGCGTGCGCAGAAGGACAAGGAAGTCGATCTACCCGTGCCGAACGCTGCCATGACTGAAAAGACCGATGTAGTACTCATCGGTGCCGGCATCATGAGTGCCACTCTCGGCGCACTGCTTCGGCAGCTGCAGCCGGAATGGTCGATCTCCCTATTCGAGCGGCTGGACGCGGCCGCCGCTGAGAGCAGCGATCCGTGGAACAACGCGGGCACCGGACACTCCGCACTGTGCGAGCTGAACTACAGCCCGCAGAATCCGGACGGTTCGGTCGATATCAGCAAGGCCATCGATATCAATGAGCGGTTCCAGGTCTCGCGCCAGTTCTGGTCCTACGGCGTGGAGAACGGCATCCTCGGCGATCCCTCCGCCTTCATCAACCCCATCCCGCACGTCAGCTTCGTGCACGGCGCGGACAACGTCGACTACCTGCGAAAGCGGTACGAGGCGTTGTCGCGGCATCCGCTGTTCTCGACGATGGAATACATCGACAGCCCCGACGAATTCGCCAAGCGGCTGCCGCTGATGGCCCGGGGTCGCGACTTCTCCGATCCGATCGCGCTGAACTGGACCAACGAGGGTACCGATATCGACTTCGGTTCGCTCACCAGCGAACTGCTGGCCTACCTCGGCCGCTCCGGTGTCGATCTGGCCTTCGGTAACGAGGTGCGCAATCTGACCAAGCAGTCCGACGGTTCCTGGCTGGTCAGGGTGCGCAACCTGCGTACTCGCCAAACCCGAACGCTCATCAGCAAATTCGTCTTCGTCGGCGCCGGTGGCGGTGCGCTGCCGCTGCTGCAGAAGGCGGGCATCAAGGAGGCCAAGGGTTTCGGTGGCTTCCCGATCAGTGGTCAGTTCATCCGCTGCACCAACCCGGATCTGATCTACAAGCACGAGGCCAAGGTCTACGGCAAGGCGGCTGTCGGCGCGCCGCCGATGTCGGTGCCGCACTTGGACACTCGCATCATCAAGGGTCGTCCCGGCCTGCTGTTCGGCCCGTATGCCGGATGGACGCCGAAGTTCCTCAAGGATGGTAAGAACACCGATCTGTTCAAGTCGGTCAAGCCGAACAATATCTTCTCCCTGCTCGGCGTCGGCGTCACCGAACTCGGCCTGACCAAGTACCTGATCAGCGAGCTGCTCAAGTCCGAGGCGGGCAAGGTGGCCACACTGGAGGAGTTCATTCCGCGCGCGGATGGGCACGACTGGGAGCTGATCACCGCGGGGCAGCGCGTACAGGTCATCCGGCGCAAGGGCGCGGGCGGTGTGCTCGAGTTCGGCACGGCGGTTATCGCCGCCGAGGACGGCACCATTGCGGGTCTGCTCGGCGCGTCGCCCGGCGCGTCGACGTGTGTGAGCGCCATGATCGACGTGCTGCAGCGCTGCTTCCCGAGCGAGTACGCCGATTGGTCGCCCAAGCTGAAGGAAATGGTGCCTTCGCTCGGCGTGAAGCTCTCGGAGAACCAGGCGCTGTTCCAGGAAGTCTGGGATTGGTCGACTAAAACGCTGAACCTGAACGGTGTGTCGGACAACACGCGAAAGCACACCGCGGTGTGAGCGACGGGGTCCGGAGGCGGTAGTTCGCGTAACCACGCAGGGCCCGTCAACATCGCGAATCGGGCACTGCGCGGTGTTGAGCGACGGGCCGGGAAGTGGTGGTTCGCGTGAATACACAGGGCCCCGCGACATCGCAAATTGGACACAGCGGTCGCGCCGAACGCGCAGTTGTGATAGCAAGACGCGATGATGTCAACGGTTGCACTCAAACGGTCCTGGGCGCTCGATCTCGACACCGCCACCCTTTATCAGCTGTTGAAGCTTCGCGTGGAAGTCTTTGTCGTCGAGCAGAAGTGCGCGTACCCGGAGTTGGACGGCCTCGACCTGCTGCCGGAGACGCGCCATTTCTGGCTCGATGACGAGGGCGAGATCATCTCGACGCTGCGGCTGACCGAGGAGCACGAGAACGGTGTGAAGTCCTTCCGTATCGGCCGGTTGTGCACCTCGCCTCCGGCGCGCGGGCACGGCTACACCACCCGGCTGGTGCAGGCCGCGCTCGCCGAGGCGGGTTCGGCGACCGTGCGCCTGAGTGCCCAGACCTACCTGGTCGACATGTACGCCAAATTCGGCTTCAAGCCCGATGGCGACGAGTTCGAAGAAGACGGCATCATGCACCTGCCCATGCGTAAGGGCTGAGCACCGGCGGTCTTCGAGCGGTCGCACAGGTCGTGGCTGGCTAAGGCGTGGCTTGTGCGAGGTTGTCGCTGGGGATGCGAGACCTTGCCCAGTGGCGGGGCGGTGCAGGGCGCTGTTCGGCGGCGCGAATAGAGTTTGGGGCGTGTCATTGCCCCGAACCGAAAACGCGCCGCATACCCCTTCGTTGACCGGGACGCGTCCCGGTGCCGATGGTGATGCGGGCTTTCCGTTCTCGGCGGTGGTGGGGCAGGAGCGGTTGCAGCTGGCATTGATCCTGTGTGCGGTGCATCCCGGGATCGGCGGCGTATTGGTGCGCGGGGAGAAGGGGACCGCGAAATCGACCGTGGTGCGGGCGCTTGCGCAATTGCTGCCGCCCATTGTCGATGAGACGGGTGCGCGGCCCGCTCGGCTGGTCGAGTTGCCGGTGGGGGCCACTGAAGACCGGGTGGTCGGTTCTTTGGATCTGGAACGAGTGTTGCGCGATGGCGAGCATGCGTTCCGGCCCGGACTGTTGGCGGCCGCGCATCACGGCGTGCTCTATGTCGACGAGGTGAATCTGCTGCACGACCACCTGGTGGACGTGCTGCTCGATGCCGCCGCGATGGGTCGGGTGCATATCGAGCGTGATGGGGTTTCGCATTCGCATCCGGCACGGTTCGTGCTGGTCGGCACCATGAATCCGGAGGAGGGTGAGCTGCGCCCGCAGCTACTCGACCGATTCGGGCTCACCGTCGATGTCGCGGCCTCACGGAATGTGGACGTGCGGATGTCGGTGGTGCGGCGTCGGCTGGACTACGAGGCGGACCCGGCCGGATTCGCCGCGCGCTATGCCGCGGCCGACCGGGAGGTGGCCGAACGGATTCTGACCGCCCGCGAGCGGGTCGCATCCGTCGCCCTCGATGATGTGGAGTTGCGGCGAATCGCCGCGCTGTGTGCGTCATTCGATGTGGACGGGATGCGAGCCGATCTGGTGGTGGCCAGGACCGCGACTGCTCATGCGGCCTGGCGTGGGGCGGATGCCGTGGCCGAGGCGGATGTGCGGGTTGCGGCCGAGTTGGCGCTGCCGCATCGACGGCGGCGGGATCCGTTCGATGAGCCGGGGATCAGTGAAGAGCAGCTGGACGAGGCGATGCGTGCCGCGAGGGAAGAGGCGGAAAAGCCCAGTGCTCGTGCGGAATTGGAGCAGGGCGGGGATCTGGACGGCGGTCGTTCGGACGATGGTGGTTCGCGTGGTCTGGACAGTGGCCCCAGCGGTGCCGATGACGCCAGGGCCGATGGCGGTTCGGATAGTGCGTTGAACAGGGCGGACGATCCGGACGGTGGTCCCAGCAATGGTGGCCCGGATGATCGAGGCCCAGAAGATGATCCAGACGGCGGTCCCGACAACGGCGGTTCAGGCGCTCCTGACCCCGACGGCGGCGGTCCGGATGCACCGGGCGGCGGGCAGTCACCGTCCGCGCGCGAGGGTCGTATCGGCGCACCGGCGACATCCGTTGTGACACCGCCTCGTTGGGAAGTGCCGGGCGTCGGCGAGGGCGCGGCGGGCCGCCGCTCGCGCGCGCAGACCAGGCAGGGACGCATGGTGCGCTCCAGTACCGATACTTCCGGCGGCCTGCATCTGCTCGGCACCGTGTTCGCCGCCGCACCGTACCAGCATGCCCGCGGCCGAGCCGAAGGACCGTTGAAGTTGGCCGCCGATGATCTGCGCGGTGCGTATCGCGAAGGGCGCGAAGGCAACCTGGTGGTGTTCGTGGTCGATGCCTCGGGATCCATGGCAGCACGCGATCGTCTCTCGGCGGTTACCGGCGCGGTCGTGGCTTTGCTGCGTGATGCCTACCAGCGGCGGGACAAGGTCGCCGTGATCACTGTGCGCGGTCGAGAAGCCGAACTCGTCTTGCCACCGACCTCTTCGGTGGATATCGCGGTGCGACGCCTGTCCGGCATCCGCACCGGCGGCAAAACCCCGCTCGCCGCAGGTCTTTTGAAGGCCCGCGAGGTCGTGCACCGCGAGCGCGTCCGCGATCCGCGCCGCCGCCCGATGCTGGTCCTGCTCACCGACGGCCGCGCCACCGGCGGCGTCGATCCGGTGCCGCGCGCCCGCGCCGCCGCGAATCTGCTTGCCGCCGAGGCCATCACCTCGATGGTCGTGGACTGTGAACGCGGCATGATCCGCCTCGGCCTCGCCGCCGACCTGGCCCGTACCCTTCGTGCCGGCTACCTGCAACTGGCCGAACTGACCGGTGACTCGGTCGCCGCCGTCGTCCGCGCCGGGTCCGGCCGCCCCGGCCCGACGCGAGCCGCATGATCGTGGCGGGCGTTGTGACCGATGTGGACGTTCTGATCAATGGGCTATCAAGGAGTTTCGATGCCTAAGGGTGTGCCGGAGACGGTTCCGGATGATGGGCTGACGACGCGGCAGCGGCGGAATCTGCCGGTGCTTGCGGTGCATACCGGGCCGGGCAAGGGGAAGTCGACGGCTGCGTTCGGGATGGCGTTGCGCGCGTGGAATCAGGGCTTCGATATTGCGGTATTCCAGTTCGTCAAGAGTGCGAAGTGGAAGGTGGGGGAGGAGGCGGCTTTTCGTACGCTCGGTCGTCTGCACGAGGAGACCGGTGTCGGCGGGCCGGTTGAATGGCACAAGATGGGCGAGGGATGGTCGTGGACCCGTAAACAGGGCACCGATGAGGACCACGCTGCCGCTGCACTGGCCGGGTGGCGCGAGATCGCGCGCAGGCTTCAGACCGAACAGCACCGCTTCTACGTCCTCGACGAATTCACTTACCCGCTCAAATGGGGTTGGGTCGATGTCGACGAAGTCGTCGAAACCCTTCGCGACCGCCCCGGCAACCAACACGTGGTTATCACCGGCCGCGATGCCCCCCCAACACTCCTGAATGCCGCCGACCTCGTCACCGAAATGACGAAAGTCAAACACCCCATGGACGCGGGCCGCAAAGGCCAACGGGGCATCGAATGGTGACCTCACCGCTCGGGAATGCGTTGGTAGGGGGCGGCACTCGACGTTTGCCTGCACCAGTGCATCACTCGATCTACCGGAACCTGTCGTGAGCACAGGACAGGTTCCGGCGGTGGTGATCGCCGCGCCCGCTTCGGGCAGTGGGAAGACGACCTTGGCGACCGGTTTGATCGGGGCGCTGCGGCGGGCGGGACATCGGGTGGCGCCGTTCAAGGTGGGCCCGGACTACATCGATCCGGGATATCACGGGCTGGCGGCTGGGCGGCCCGGTCGCAATCTCGATCCGGTGCTCGTCGGTGCGGAACGTGTTGTCCCGCTGTACCGCCACGGTGCCGAAGGGTGTGATCTGGCTGTGGTCGAGGGCGTGATGGGCCTGTTCGACGGCCGCATCGATGCGAACCATGCCGCACCGATCGCCGAGGGCTCCACCGCACAAGTAGCTGGAATACTAGGTGCCCCAGTGATTTTGGTGGTCGATGCGCGCGGCCACAGTCAGAGCCTTGCCGCCCTCCTGCACGGTTTCGCTACCTTCGATACCGCGATCCGCCTGGGCGGCGTCATCCTGAACCGAGTCGGCAGCGAACGCCACGACCAGGTACTACGTGCCGCCTGCGACCGAGTCGGCCTCCCGGTCCTCGGATCACTACCACGAATGGCCGAACTCGAGGTCCCGTCCCGCCATCTCGGCCTCATCCCCGCCGTCGAACACGGCCACGCCGCCACCGCCGCCGTCGAAGCGATGACCGACCTCGTGGCCGCCCACGTCGACCTTCCCACCGTCGCCCGCCTCGCCCGCTCGACCACAACCGCCCCAGCTTGGGATCCGGTAACCGCGATCCGCGAATCCGAAGACTCGAACGCCGCGGCCGGGCCGAGCGTAGACGAAACGACCGCCGTAGACGTGACCAGCGCGCTTGCCGCGAGTCATTCGAATGCCCAGGCTCCCAATGGCACTGCCGTCGGGCCTGCTGCGCGAGGCGGTGCGGCGGCGACGTCCACACGCGGCCAGGGTGCGGCCACCGGGGCTTGGCTCGATCCCGTGATCGCGATGGCTGGCGGACCTGCGTTCACGTTCGGGTATGCCGAGCATAGGGAGCTGTTGGAGGCCGCGGGCGCACGGGTTGTGGTCTTCGACCCGATGCGCGACGAACTTCCCACGGGGACAGCCGGTTTGGTACTACCCGGTGGGTTTCCAGAGGAGCATGCGGCGGCATTGGCGGCCAATGATCGGCTGTTGGCGCAGGTCGCCGAGCAGGCCGGAATGGGCCTTCCGGTGCATGCCGAATGTGCCGGACTGCTGTATCTCTGCCGCTCGCTGGACGGCCATCCGATGGCCGGTGTGGTCGATGCGACAGCTGAATTCGGCCCCCGCTTGACCCTCGGCTATCGAGATGCCGTGGCACTGGCCGATTCCGCCCTGTGGCGCACGGGAGAACGGGTACGCGGCCACGAATTCCACCGCACCCGCATCGTCACAACCGGCACTGACACTCCCGCCTGGGGTTGGCATACCGCAGGTGAACGCATCCGCGAGGGCGCTCTCATCCACCACGTCCACGCCTCCTACCTGCACACCCATCCGGCCGGAAACCCCAGAGCAACATGTCGTTTCGTTGCGGCAGCGGCCGACTACGCCCGTATCCGTGCAACCGCCTGAGAGCCCTGGGTCGCGGCCCGCGGCACCGGTGTTACGGCCTGACTCGTTTGCGGCTCAGCTCGACCGGGGAGCAGATCCGCACGGCCCGGTGGCGCCGCCGTTCGATGCCAAGGCAGCGACAGCGGGATATCCGCGTGCCCCCGAACTGGCAGTTGGCCTCGGATTTCGACCCGGCACATCGAGCGGACGAATTCTCGATGCGCTGCGAGAAGTAATGGGCGACAGGTGTATTGCCTGTCTCGCGACCATCGATCGACGTGCCGAGGAACTCTTTGCTGCCGCCGACCGCCTTGGCGTCTCGATCCGCACCTTCACCGCAGCCGAACTCGCGCGGGTCGAGGTACCGAATCCCTCCTCACGCACCCAGGACGCTCTCGGCACCGCCAGCGTCGCCGAGGCCGCCGCGCTACTGGCGGCCGACGGTCCGCTCGTAGTACCCAAGCGGACCGTCGACGGAATAGTGATCGCAGCCGCTGATCACCACTGCCGTAACGAGAGTCAGGACACCTTTCCCAATTCGATCGGCAGCGACAACGGGCCGACGGTGAAGAACGACGGCGAGTAGGGAATCTCGTCCGGGGCGATGGTCAGCCGCAGGTCAGGCAGTCGTCCGTAGAGCGAGGCGAGGGCGAGTCGGCTCTCCAGTCGGGCCAGCGGTGCACCGATGCAGTAGCGGGGTCCGTGCCCGAAGCCGAGATGTCCGGTCTGCTCGCGGGTGAGGTCGAATTGGTTCGCGGTCTCGCCGTACTGCTCCGGATCGATTCCGGTCGCCTGATAGACCACTCCGACCGCGCTCCCCTTGGGAATGGGCACCCCCGCGATCGTCACATCGGTCAGTGTGAACCGGTAGCTGGTCATCATGACCGAGTGGCGGTACCGCAACGTCTCCTCGACCACATCGGCCCAACGATCTTCGGCCTTGGCCAAGGCGAGCTGATCGGGATTCCGATGCAGTGCGACAACGGCGTGACCGAGCAAATGCACTGTGGTCTCGTGACCGGCGATCAGCATCAGCCAGAGCACGCCGACCAATTCATCGGTGGTGAGCCGATCGCCCGCATCGCGTGCCTGCACCAGATCCGAGGTCAGGTCGTCGCCAGGTTCCTGCTGCTTGCGCTGCACGAGTTCGTGCAGGAATGCCCCGAGTTCGTTCTGGGTCGCGAATGCCACCTCGGGCGGGGTGGTGTGCGCCAACAGGGTGGAGGTCCATTTCCGCAGCCGTGGCCGGTCCGCGTCGGCAACGCCGAACAATTCGGCGATGACCGCCATCGGCAGTGCGTCGGTGAAGTTGGGCACCAGGTCCACCCCGTCGCCCGCCGCGATCACCTCGTCCAGCAGTCCATCGATGATCTCCTGGATGCGTGGCTCCATCGCCTGCACGCGCCGAGGTGTGAACCCCTTGCTGACCAGACCACGCAACCGACGGTGATCCTCGCCATCCTTCGTCGCCAGGTGGTCGCCTTGGACGATGGCGCGCAGCGGCCAGTCCTCGGGGATCGAGCCGTCATAGAGCGCGGGCCAATGCTTCGGGTCTCTGGCGAAGGTCTTGTTGTCACCGGCGAGGATCTCCGCAACGGCTTTGTGTGACAAGGCCAAATATGCGGGCACACCGCCCGGGAATTCCACTTCGACCACCGGAGCGGTCTGCTGTAGCCGGATGCAGGTGTCGAGCGGGCTTTCGTCGGCTGCGGGGAATGCGGGAAGACTTGTCATGATGACCCCTCGGGCGGTGCCGACCCGTTGGCACGGGTATGGACAATCGGTCGCGTCCGCGACCAGACAAAGCTTCCGGCGAATCAGCCTGCTCAGCAGGATGTTTCGCCGGTTGCGGCATCGTGCCAGGCATCCGGCGCGCCCGCCAGCATGACAGTTCTCAACGGGGGGAAGCCGATCGAATCCGCGCCGATCCCGTGCACCGGCGTGGTTTAGTGGGCTGATGGAGATCCGAGGTATCGACAATGTGCTGGTTCCGGTCGGTGACCTGGATGCCGCGGTGTCGTTCTACGGTGCCGTGCTGGGGCTGGCGGTGAAGTTCACGCTGCCGGAGCAGGGGATTGCGGTATTCGATATCGGGGGTGAGGTGGCCGGTGTGATGGCTCGCGTGGATCCGCGGGCGGGGGAGGCCGGGCTGTCCGGAATGCGGCTGTGGTTGGAAGTGCCGGATACGTTGGTGGCGACGGCCGAGCTCGAAGGGCGCGGCGTGCAGGTGGTCAGCGCGCCGTTCGAGGTCGGAACCGGTTGGAGCGTAGAGGTTTGCGATCCGTGGGGGAATGTGATCGGGCTGACCGATTACCTGAAACGTCCCGAACTGGCTCGCCCGACGAGCTGAAACCGTTGTGCCCTCGGCCCGCAGGCTGTGTCATGTGTCGCGACGGGCGCGGGTGGGCACGTACGAGCACGCGCCCACCGAAAACCCTACGGCGCGACCGAACCCCAGTCTGCGAACCCGGTTGGATCGTGGCGCCCCAGACTCCCGTGTTCGAACAGGCCCCACCCCTCGGAATCCCCGCAACGCGCGTGCGCGACATGGTCGATGACCCCGAACGGAATGCGCCCCGCGATGGCCGGATCGTTGAGGTCGTAACTGCTGCTCGAGGTCCAGTCGCGCCCCATCCATCGACCGTGCAACCAGTCCGGATCCCCGCCGTAGCCGCAGCCGACGTGCAGCGGGATATTGGTGACGGTCCGGACCTCGACCTCGAGCGGCTTACCGTCGGGGGTGGTCAGTTCCAGCCGGGCTCCGATGGGATGTCGTGTGCCGGACCGGTATTCGATGTGATAGCGCGGCCAGCCAAGCTGTTCGGTGCGGCCGTCGGGGAAGATGCGCACGGCGTCGTTGAGGGTGCGCTTGCCGTCGGGCTCCTCCTGCAAGATCAGCACGATGGCGAAATCGTCGAAGCGCAGCGGCACGTACATCCACCAGAATCCGCCGGACGGTTCGGCGGCGGCCCGGCCCGGCGGCTCGGGTTCGCCGACCGGGCGGATGCCCCAGGAGCGATCCCTTGTGCCCATCCAGGCGGCCGGGTCGACGGTGAGGTCCGCGCCGTCGACGTGCAGCGTCCCCTCCCAGGAGCCGACCTGTGCGAACCGGGTCGCCTGGATGATCGGGCGGTTGCCGTTGAGGATCAGATGCGGTTGTTCCTCGACGGCGGGGAACGATCCGTGCCAGGTGAGGTCGAAGCCGAGGTCATCGTGCTCACAGATCACTCGGATCCGCTGCAAGGGCTCCTGCACCTCGATGCGGTAGCCGCCGACGCGCAGGTCGACGCCGCGATCGCCGAGCGCGTCGGAGAAGCGGACCGCGCGCTGGATATCACCGCGCCGAACGCAGGCATATGCGTCGATCACCCCGAGGTTTGGATACACCCCGCCGCCGGTGACGAAGAAGGTGCCGCCGTCGCGGTCGTGACCATTGAAATAGTTTCTGTCGTAGAAGTTCCGGTCGCTGCTGGCGACTCGGGACATGGACAGGTGGGTTTGGTGGATCGGGTACTCGTCAAGGGGGGAAGGCATCGTCAATCCCATTCGTAGGTTCCGTCGAGCAGCGCCTCGAGGCTTGCTCGGTGCATCACGTAGTCGTCGCGGTCTGGGGTGTCGGTGTCCTCGCCGAAGTGGATCATCCGGCGCTTGACCCTGGCCATCACGATCGCGTGCCGCAGCGCGGCGTACACGATGTAGAAGTCGAGGTCGCGAACCGTATACCCGGTGAGCTCTTCGTATTTCGCGACGACATCGGCGCGGCGCAGGAAGTCCGGCAGTCCGGGCTGATCGAAGCGGGTGGCAAGGTCCTGGAAGAAGCGGTGAATGAAGATCACCCAGGCGATATCCAGTTCGCGCGGGCCGAGCCCGGCCATCTCCCAATCGAGTACACCGACCGGGGTGAAGCCGTCGTACAGGATGTTGCCCGGTCGCGAATCGCCCCAACTCAGCACGTCCGGACCGGGATCGGCGGGCCAGTGCGCGTCGAGCCAGTCGAAGGTCCGCTCGATCAGGGGAATCGAATAGCCGTCATCGGCCAAAGCCCAGCGGTACCAGTTGCGATGCCACTCGACATGTCGGCGCAGCGCTTGCCCCGGACCGTCCAGCATCGGGAATCGCTTTGCCGGATCCGGGATTTCGTGCACTTTCGCAATGACCTCGACGGTCTTCGCGGTCAGTTCGGCCCGCTGCTCGGGACTCGCGTCGAATAGCCAGCCGATGAACACATACGGCGGATTGTCCGAAGGCACCCGACCCTCGATCCGACGCATCACGAAAAACTTTGTGCCGAGCGGCTTGTCGTCGGTTTCCAGCCAGCACAGTTCGGGGACGGGCACCGCAGAGGCGGCCGCGACCCCGGCCATGATCTGGTACTGCAGCTCCAGGTCGTAGTTTTCGAAGACCGGGAAGGAATCGGCCTCCGGTGTCATCCTGGCCACGAACGAACCGCCGTCGGCGCGCCCGTCCACACTCCATTGCGCATCGAACAGCACCGTCGGACTCGACATACCCGCCCCCTGCGGCCGCGACAGCGCCGAAATCCTGGGCGGGTGGTCCGCGTGAACCTTGCCGCCCAGCCACCGGGACAGGTCCTCGGCGAGGGTGTCGAGGTCCCGCGCGCTGACGGTCAGCTGCCGTCGCGCGGTGGGATCGGGATCGTCGGCCATTCTTTGTCCTCCTGACGGATGTGCCTGCGGAAACTGTAACGCGTTCTAGTCGGTGCTTACCGCAGAAATTCGAAGAAATCGAGCGACCCTCACTAGGTGATATTCGGTATTGACAATCCGCTGTACCAAGTGGAGGTCATACTTCGGGCGGAGTTTGCGTACGCCGATGGGTGGGGTGGGAATCGGGGTTTTCCTGGAAGCGGTCGAGCTCCCGCGCCGATACCGTCGGTTGACCTGGAGTCGTGAGAGGGAGGGACTGGTGTGAGCGAGCGCCAGCGAGTGAACCATCGGCGCAGGGCGTCTTCGCGCACAACGGAATCGAGCGTCGACGAGGCGCAGTCGTGAGCGCGGCCGGTACAGCGGTTCTCGATCGGGAAGACAGCGTCATACCGACCGAGCCGACCGCCCGGTGGAATCCCTTGACCAGGATCGCATTTCGGTTCTCCTTCGGCTATTTCGGCCTGTTCTGTCTACTGTTCACCCAGATTCCGTTCGCCTTCGCCGGGTTGCTCGCCGAATCGCTGCCCGACGATGCGGTGCTCTGGGAATTTCGCGCCTTGCGTCCGATAATCGAACCGGCCGGACGACTGTTCTTCGATACCGATGTCGTGCTGCGCGAGGATTCGGGCAGCGGCGATCAATACTTCATCTGGACATTCGTCTTCTGCGTGCTGATCGCCGCCGCAGTGGCGACCCTCGCCTGGACGGCACTGGACCGGCGCAGACCGAACTATCGGCGGCTACAGGCCTGGTTCCTGCTCTTCATCCGGATGTGCCTGGGCGGGCAGATGCTGCTCTACGGATTCGCCAAGGCGATTCCGACGCAGATGCCGGAGCCGACGCTGGCCGAACTGCTGCAGCCCTACGGTGCATTCAGCCCCGCTTCGGTGCTGTGGAATCAGGTCGGAAGTTCACCCACCTACGAAATTCTGCTCGGCTGTGCTGAAGTGCTCGGCGGAGTGCTGCTGTTCCTGCCGAGGACCGCGACGGTCGGCGCCATGCTGAGCCTGGTGAGCCTGGCGCAGGTGTTCGTGCTCAATATGACCTTCGACGTGCCGGTCAAGATCCTGGCCTTCCACCTCATGCTGCTGAGCATGGTGCTGCTCGCACCGCAGGCGCGGCGGTTGGCGAATGTGCTGGTGCTGAATCGGCCGTCCGAACCCGCTATGCAGCCGGATCCATTCCGCGGCAACCGAACTCGCCGGATCGCGATCGTTCTGCAAGTCGTCCTGGCGGTGTGGATGGCATCGGGTTTCGTGCACACCGGCATGAAGTACTGGAACGAGGGCGGCGGTGGCAGCCCGAAGCCGCCGCTCTACGGGATCTGGACGGTATCGGAATTCACCCAGGACGGTGTACCGGTGCCGCCGCTGACCACTGATCAAACTCGTTGGCAGCGTGTAGTTTTCGATGTGCCGGGAATGACCTACCAGAAGATGGACGGCACCCTTGTACCCGCCGTTCCCACTGTGGATACCGCCGCCCACAAGATCTCGATATCCGCACCGCCGGAGCGGCCGGACGCGCAACCCACCCACATCGCCGACTTCACCTTCGAACAGCCAGCGCCCGACCGTCTGACGCTCAGCGGGCAGCTGAACGGTCGGCCGGTGACCATCACCTTGCTGCATGTCGATCCGAACAGCTTCCCGCTGCGCGGCCGTGGGTTCAACTGGGTGCAGGACTATCCGTACTTCCGCTGAAATCCCTTGTCCGACATCAATCCCCGGCTACCCCGATATCTTCGTTCCAGAGCAGCGGTTCATCCGCGATGAATTCGGTCATCAGGTCGATGCAGCGCCGGTCGTCGAGCACGGTCACCACGACGCCGTGCTCGGCCAGCCAGTCCTGTCCGCCGCGGAAGGTCTGCGCTTCCCCGATGATCACCGCGCCGATCCGGAACTGGCGCACCAGACCGCTGCAATACCAGCACGGTGACAGCGTGGTCACCATGATGGTCGAGCCGTAGTCGCGGCGGCGACCCGCATTGCGGAACGCATCGGTTTCGGCGTGCATGCTGGGATCACCGGACTGCACCCGCCGATTGTGCCCGCGCCCGAGCAGGGTGCCGTCGGCCGCGAACAGGGCCGCGCCGATCGGAATCCCGCCTTCGGCCCGGCCGCGCAGTGCCTCTGCGTAAGCCACCTCGAGCAGTTGCTCCGCCTGTGTCATGGCTCCACCCTGCCGGTCTGGTTGCTCCAGCGCGTGTCGGTGTAAGTGGGTTCGGCCGAAGCCGTCCCGAGCCATCCGATCACGCCGCCCGACCCCCAGCGATTCATGGGCCGAAGTATAGGGAGGCCGACCGAGGCGGGTGATTGCCGGGCGCGCGCATGCAGGACGTAGGCTCGAACATTGTGCCGAACACGTCAGTACCTACCGATGACCAGCCGGAAATCAATCCGGCCGACCGTCCCGCGAGTGATCCGAACTACCTGGTCGGGCTCGATCTCAATGGACGACGCGTCGTCGTGGTCGGCGGCGGGACGGTGGCGCAGCGCAGGCTCGGGTTGTTGATCGCCTCCGGAGCGGACGTGCACGTCATCAGTCGCGAAGTCACCCCGGCCGTGGAGGGGATGGCTACATCGGGGCAACTCACACTGACATTGCGCGCCTACGCAGACGGCGATCTGGACGGTGCCTGGTATGCGATCGCATGCACCAATGAACCCGAGACCAATGCGGCCGTCGTCGAGGAGGCTACCCAGCGACGGATCTTCTGCGTGCGCGCCGATGTGGCCCGACTGGGCACGGCGGTAACTCCGGCGACCGCGCGCCACGACGGCCTGACGCTCGGCGTGCTGGCCGGTGGACAGCATCGGCGATCCGCGGCGGTGCGCAATGCACTGCTCGAGGCGCTGCAATCAGGTGTGGTGAACGATGATTCGACGCCGATCACTCCGGGTGTCGCGCTGGTCGGCGGCGGTCCCGGCGATCCGGATCTGATCACGGTGCGCGGCCGCCGCCTGCTGGCCCGCGCGAATCTCGTTGTCGCCGACCGGCTCGCACCACCGGAACTACTCGCCGAACTCGGTCCGGACGTCGAGGTGATCGATGCGGCCAAGATTCCCTACGGACGGGCGATGGCGCAGGAGGCGATCAATTCCGCGCTGATCGAGGGCGCCAAGTCGGGCAAATTCGTGGTGCGGCTCAAGGGCGGCGACCCGTATGTATTCGGGCGGGGCTATGAGGAACTCGAGGCCTGCGTCGAGGCGGGCATCCCGGTGACCGTGGTCCCCGGCATCACCAGTCCGATCTCCGTGCCCGCCGCCGCGGGCATTCCGGTGACCCATCGCGGCGTTACCCATGAATTCGTGGTGGTCAGCGGCCACGTCGCACCCGATCATCCGGACTCCCTCGTCGACTGGCCCGCGCTGGCCCGCCTGCGCGGCACCATCGTGCTCATGATGGCCGTCGAGCGCATCGAACAATTCGCGACGGCCCTCATCGAGGGCGGCCGACCCGCCGACACCCCGGCGACGGTGATCCAGGAGGGTACCCTGCGCACCCAACGTATCCTGCGCGCCGACCTCGGCACTGTCGCCGCTCGCGTTCGCGACGAAGCTATCCGCCCACCCGCGATCGTTGTGATCGGGCCCACTGCGGGCTTCTCCGCCGATGCCGCCGAACCGCAGGCCAACTCCGCTGCCGGATAACGCATCCTCGGATCGACGAATCATCGCGTCGATGCTGTTCGATGAGCTCCCCTCGGTCCGTTCCGGCTTTATCGTTGCAGCATCCGGGCCGCGATATTCGATGGCACAGCCGATCGGCTACCGCAACTGGCGGGTTTCACAACCGTCCAGTGACTTTAGCTATGACTAGATGAATCGCGGCCGCGGGAGCGGAGACCTGGGTTCCGGATCAATTACAGTGGCTCACCGTGCTCGATAATCCCCCTGCGAAGACGCAGTACCCGGTGACGCAGCGGGCCTTCGGGCTCGCCATTCTCGTGCTGAGCGGGCTGCAGCTGATGGTTGTTCTCGACGGCACCGTGGTCATCTTCGCGCTGCCTCGACTGCAAGAGGAAATGGGCATGACCAGCGCGGGCGGCGCGTGGACGGTCACCTCCTACGGTCTGACTTTCGCGGGGCTGATGCTGCTCGGCGGGCGACTCGGGGATGCGTTCGGTCGCAAACGCATGCTGATCGTGGGCGTCGGCATGTTCACGATCGCCTCGCTGATGTGCGGATTGGCGCAGAGTCAGGCCATGTTGATCGCGGCCCGCGCCGTGCAGGGTGCAGGCGCGGCGATTGCGGCGCCGACGGCATTCGCACTGGTGGCGACCACTTTTGCGCCAGGTAGGGCGCGCAATCAGGCCATTGCGATCGTCGGCTCGATGGTCGGTATCGGCTCGGTCGGCGGTCTGGTGGTCGGCGGTGCGCTGACCCAGCTGTCCTGGCGGTGGATCTTCCTGATCAATGTGCCCATAGGCGTGTTGATCATCCTCGGTGCGCTGTCCCAACTCGCCGATACCGAACACCACCGATCCGCACTCGATATCAAGGGCGCGGTCCTCGGCACCCTGGCCTGCGCGTCGATAGTGTTCGGCGCGACCGAGGGGCCGGAGTTGGGGTGGGGTAGTCCGGCCGTAATAGGTGCGCTGGTGGCGGGCGCGGCGCTGCTGATCGTTTTCGTGGTCGTGGAGCGCACTGTTGATGATCCGCTGCTGCCGTGGTCGCTGTTCGACAGCCGCGATCGGGTCACCACCTTCCTACTGATCTTCCTGGCCGGTGGCGTACTCGGCGCGATGACCTTCTTCGTCGCGCAGTTCCTGCAGAATGTGCTCGGCTACGGACCGCTGGTGGCGGGTATCGCATCGATCCCGTTCACCATCGGCATCGGCATCGGCGGCGCGGTGGCCTCCAAGGCTGCGCTGTTCGTCGCACCGCGCTGGTTGGTATGCGGCGCGGCATTCGTGCTGTCCGCCGGACTGCTGGTCGGCTCGCAGCTCGACGGAGGCGTGAATTACCTGACCACTCTGCTGCCGCTGTTGATCGTGATCGGCTTCGGTGTCGGCGTGGCAATGGTGCTGGCGCCGCTGTGCGTGCTCGTCGGCGTGCCAGCCTCCGATATCGGCCCACTGTCCGCGGTGGGGCAGATGTTCATGAACCTGGCGACTCCGGTCTTCATCGGTCTGCTCACTCCCATAGCGGCATCACGCACCATGTCGATGGGCGGGCGCACCGGCAAGGCGGCCGATATGAACGAGGCCGAGATTTTCGCTCTCGGCAGCGGATACACGCTGGTGCTCGCGGTCTGCTCGCTGGCCGCGGTGCTGGCTGGCTTCATCGCGCTGACACTGCGCTATACACCGAGACAACTGGCCGAGGCACAGCACGCGCAAGAGGAGTCGCAGCGTACCGGCTCCATGCCGGTGGTGCCGCGAACGGGGCCGCTACCTGTCATCCGTCGCTCTGACTACAGTGGCTGACTGTGCCAGACAATCCCGCTACGACGCCGTATCCGGTGACGCGGCGGGCCTTCGGCCTGGCGATTCTGGTGCTGAGCGGGCTGCAACTGATGGTCGTGCTCGACGGCACCGTGGTGATTTTGGCCCTGCCCCGTCTACAGGACGAACTGGCGTTATCGAGTTCCGGTAGTGCCTGGATGGTCACCGCATACGGTCTGCCGTTCGCGGGTTTGATGTTGCTCGGCGGCCGGATCGGCGACTCGTTCGGGCGCAAACGCATGTTCATCGTTGGCGTCGCGCTGTTCACACTGGCGTCGCTGCTGTGCGGTCTCGCGCAGAACGCGGGCATGCTGATCGCGGCGCGCGCGATCCAGGGCACCGGCGCCGCACTCGCGGCCCCGACCGCACTCGCCCTGGTCGCGACCACGTTCGCGCCCGGCCGGGTACGCAATCAGGCGATCGCGATTTTCGGATCGATGATGGCGATCGGCTCGGTCGGCGGACTGGTGGTCGGCGGGGCGCTCACCGAGGCGAGCTGGCGCTGGATCTTCCTCATCAATGTGCCGATCGGTGCGCTGATTCTCTCGGGTGCGGTGCTGCGGCTGCGCGACACCACCCACCACCGACTATCCCTGGACGTGCGCGGCGCCGTACTCGGCACCCTCGCGTGTGCGTCCCTGGTCTTCGGTGCGACCGAAGGGCCAGAATTCGGCTGGGACAGTCCGGTCATCATCGGTTCCATTGCCGTCGGTCTGGTGTTGTTGATCGTCTTCGTCCTCGCCGAACGGTGGGTGGAGAACCCGCTGCTCCCCTGGTCGCTCTTCGATAAGCGCGATCGGGTCGCCACCTTCGGCGCCATCTTCCTAGCCAGCGGAGTATTGGCCGCGACAACCTATTTCGCGGGTCTGTTCGTGCAGAACGTCGTCGGATACAGCCCGCTGGTCGCCGGGGTCGCGTTCGTCCCATTCACCATCGGTGCTGGTATGGGCACCGCCACGGCTTCGCAGCTGGCGATGACGGTCGCGCCGCGTTGGTTGTTGAGCGGTGCCGCGGCGCTGCTCGTCGTCGGACTGCTGTTCGGCTCGACGCTCGAACGGGGCGTGCCGTACTGGCCGACGCTGTTGGGGCTGTTCATCATGATCGGCTTCGGCATCGGGGTAGCCGTGGTGATCGTCCCGCTGTGCGTATTGGTCGGTGTCGGGCCGAAGAATATCGGCCCGCTCTCGGCGGTCGGCCAGATGTTCATGAACCTCGGCACACCTTTCGCGATCGGTCTGCTCGCGCCGGTCGCGGCCTCCCGCACAGTGTCGCATGGCGGGCGGATGGGTAAGCCCACCGATATGACGCCCGCCGAGCTGGATGCCCTCGGAAGTGGTTACACGCTGGTACTTTTCGTCACCGCCATCGGCGCACTGCTGGTCGGTCTGGTGGCACTGACGCTGCGCTATACGGCGGCCGAGGTCGGCCAGGCGCAGCATGCGCGCGAAGAGGCCGGGCAGGGCTGAACCCCGCCCGGCGAGCTCATAGGCGACCGGCGACCTTGCGTGGGGTCACCCGGACGATCACGCGGGGTCCGTCGTTGACAGAGGCGGGGTTGAATTCGGCGTACGGCACCCCGTTGTAGCGGTGCGACAGCTTGTCCGGCAGTGCCCTGTCGGGATCGGGGGTGATCGTGGCGGTGCCGCGAATCTCCGCGTACACGTAAGGGTTGTCCGGCGGATTGATCATCACCGTGATCCGCGGATCACGGGCCAGATTCTTGCCCTGCTGTCGATCCACCGTCGTGGAGAACAGCAGCTCGTCGCCATCGCGCTCGAGCCAGATGACGGTCAGGTGCGGTTGTCCGTTCGGTCCGATCGTGGCCGCGGTCGCGAAGACCTTCGACTCGTCCAGGTACTTCTTCAATTCCTCGGAGAGCACAGCTGTCATGGGCTGGTGAAACGTTCGCCGAGGCGGGAACATTCCCGATCCGATCGAAATCACTTGTCGGTCCTGGAGTTCGAGTCGGCGGTCAGATCGCGGATGAGTAGTGCGGTATGTAGTGAGGTGCGCGATTCGCCGTCCTCGAGGTCGACATCGAGAATCCGCTCGATGCGGGCGAGCCGGTCATAAAGGGTCGGTCGGCTGATATTGAGCCGTTTGGCGAGCTCGGTCTTATTGCCAGCGACGTCGAGGAATTGTCGCAATGTGCGCGTCAGATCGGTGGCATGCCGAATGTCGTAGCGCAGCAACGCACTCAGTTCCGTTTCGGCGAAGCTCTGCACACCCGGTTCATCACGGATCAGCGAGAGCAGCCCGCGCAGGCGGATATCGCCGCTGCGATAGAACAGTCGCGGGCGATCCGACGCCGATGACTCCAGCGATAACGCGACCTCGGCGATGTGCGCCGCATGCGCCAATTCGCGCGCGGTGTCCAGTAGCGAACCTGCTTGCGCGCCAACGCCTATGACCGCCCGGCGCACCCCATCCACGCGTCGCACTTCGGCAATGATCGCCGAGCAGACGGTACGGAGCGTGTCGTCGAGGTCGGCGCTGCGCGCAATCGCGAGCAGCATGGCGACCCGGTCGCCGTGTCCGGGCGCGGTCAAGGCGGTCGCCTTCGACAGTCCGAGGCCGTGGGTGACCGCGTCGAGCACGCCCGCGCTGCGGCGTTGCCTGGCGACCTGATCGGATTCGGCAAGAACGGCAACGTCGATCGCCAGCGGAACATACTGCACGCGCCGGGTCAACAGCCCCAGCGCCGCGGCCCTGGCCTGCGCATCGCGTTCGTCGAGGACGCGGCCGTTGACCATATCGTCGATGAGTCCGGTCTGCGCCTGACGATACAAGCCGAAGCGATCCTTCTCGATCATCCGGTGCAGCGTCAATGTTTGTGCGGCACGCTCGAGCACCATGCGGGCGCGCGGCGTCGCGACCCGGCTCGAACGCAGGATCAGCCGACCCCAGCGCTGGGTATGCGGGCCGACCTGCACCACATCCCAGCCCTGCGGCAGCAGTCGCGAGGTGGTCTCCCAGTCCTGCAGAATCGCCGAGGTGCTGGTGTGCCGGGCGGTCATGGCCAGCACCCGGTGCGCCAGATCCTCCAGTACGACCGAGGAATCGAGCATGTCCGCCGCCGTTTCGACGATTTCGGCCAGCGCGGCGCGGCGCACACTGAGCTCGGTGAACGTCTCGTGTACGGTGCGCGCGAATTCGAGTTCGGCGTATTGGTCGGCCACGATCACCCGGTGCACGGCCTCGGTGATTTCGACGAAGCGAGTGACACGATGTAGTGCTATGACCGGGAGTCCCAGTGCATCGGATGTCTCGGTGACGATCGGCGGCACCTGCGGCACGGCCGCGCCGAGTTCGATGACCAGTCCGGCCACCCCAGCGCTGGCCAACGAATTCAGATACGCGACCGTCGACTCGTCACTGCCGGTCAATGCCAAGCCGGTGGTCAGCATCAGCTCCCCGCCGACCAGCAATTCGGCGACATCCGGCAGGTCGCTGACGTGCACCCACCGCACCGGCCGATCCAGAGCGGCCGCACCGACGACCTCCGGTTCGCCCGCGCGCACGACCGGCATCGTCAGCACATCGGCGACAGACAGCAGCATCCGACGAATCGTAATAGGAAATCCGATATCGAATACAGAACGTCGGGCCGAAATCCGGTCTCGATGGTGCAGAGTCGGAACCACGACCCCATCGGAGCGAATCGAGGAGATATGCAGACAATCGCGCACTGGCTCGACGGCAAACCCTTCGCGGGCACGAACTCCGCGACCGCGCCGGTGACGAATCCGGCGACCGGGGTGGTGACCGGGCAGGTCGCATTGGCCGGTGTGGAGGATGCCAGGGCGGTGATCGCGTCGGCCAAGGCGGCATTCCCGGACTGGCGTGACACCTCGCTGGCGCGTCGTACGCAGATCCTGTTCCGCTTCCGCGAACTGCTCAACGAGCGCAAAGAAGAACTCGCCGAGCTCATCACCGCCGAACACGGCAAGGTGCACTCCGATGCGCTCGGCGAGGTGAACCGCGGCTTGGAGGTGGTCGAATTCGCCTGCGGTATCCCACATTTGCTCAAAGGCGGATTCACCGAAAACGCCTCGACGAAAGTGGATATCTTCTCGATTCGCCAGCCGTTGGGACCGGTCGCGGTGATATCGCCGTTCAATTTTCCGGCAATGGTGCCGATGTGGTTCTTCCCGATCGCGATCGCGGCCGGGAATACCGTGGTGCTCAAGCCGAGTGAGAAGGATCCGTCGTCATCGCTGTGGATCGCCGAGCTGTGGCACGAAGCCGGTTTGCCCGCAGGGGTTTTCAATGTGCTGCAGGGCGATAAGGTCGCCGTCGACGAACTGCTCGACAATTCTTATATCAAGGCCGTGTCGTTCGTCGGCTCCACACCCATCGCGAAGTACGTCTACCAGCGCGGCACCGCCAGCGGTAAGCGCGTGCAGGCGCTCGGCGGGGCCAAGAACCACATGGTGGTGCTGCCCGATGCCGATCTGGATCTGGCCGCCGATGCCGCGGTGAACGCCGGATTCGGCTCCGCGGGGGAGCGTTGCATGGCCATCAGTGTGGTGTTGGCGGTCGGTGCGGTCGGAGACGAACTCGTCACCAAGATCATCGAGCGGGCCGAGACCATCAGGACCGGTGACGGCTCCCGCGATACCGATATGGGCCCGTTGGTGACCCGTGAGCATCGCGATCGAGTCGCTGCCTACATCGATGCGGGCGAAACCGCCGGTGCCAGTGTCGTTCTCGACGGCCGCGGCGTGCAGGCCGATGGCGAAGCGGATGGATTCTGGCTCGGGCCAACGGTTCTCGATCATGTGGGCACCGATATGAGCGTCTATACCGACGAAATCTTCGGGCCGGTCCTATCGGTCGTACGCGTCGACAGCTATGACGACGCGCTGGAACTCGTCAATGCCAATCCCTATGGCAACGGAACCGCCATCTTCACCAATGACGGCGGCGCGGCCCGGCGCTTCCACAATGAGGTGGAGGTCGGCATGGTCGGCATCAATGTGCCGATTCCGGTTCCGATGGCCTACTACAGCTTCGGTGGCTGGAAGAACTCGCTGTTCGGCGATTCGCATGCGCACGGCATCGAGGGCGTGCACTTTTTCACGCGGGGCAAGGCCGTCACGACGCGTTGGCTCGATCCCAGCCACGGCGGACTCGAACTCGGATTCCCCCAGAACAAGTAGCTCGCAGGAGAATTCGATGACCTTACCGAATGGATCGGCGCCCGAACTCACCCGGCAGGCCGTCGACCGCGCCTACGAACTCGACCGCCGCCACGTATTCCACTCGTGGTCCGCGCAGGCGCAGCGCACGCCCATGGCCATCACCGCGGCTCAGGGATGCTACGTATGGGACGGCGACGGCAATCGTCTGCTCGATTTCTCCTCACAGTTGGTGAACACCAATATCGGCCACCAACATCGGAAAGTCGTTGCCGCGGTGCAGGAGCAGGCCGCCAAGTTGTGCACCATCGCACCGCAGCACGTCAACGATGCCCGCTCCGAGGCCGCCCGGCTGATCGCCGAGCGGACACCGGGCGAGCTCGACAAGATCTTCTTCACCAATGGCGGCGCCGATGCCGTCGAACATGCGGTTCGGCTGGCGCGCTTGCATACCGGCCGCTACAAGGTGCTTTCGCGCTACCGCTCATATCACGGCGGCACCGATACTGCGATCAATCTCACCGGCGATCCGCGGCGGTGGCCCAACGATCACGGCAATAGCGGCGTAGTCCACTTCTTCGGTCCATTTCTGTACCGCTCGCAATTCCATGCGAGCACCGAAAACGAGGAAGCCGAACGGGCTTTGGCGCACCTCGAACAGACCATTGTGTTCGAGGGGCCGGAAACTATCGCGGCAATCGTGCTCGAATCCATTCCTGGCACAGCGGGAATCATGGTTTCACCGCCCGGGTATATGGCCGGTGTCCGGGCGCTATGCGATAAATACGGCATCGTCTTCATTGCCGATGAAGTGATGTCGGGGTTCGGACGCGCCGGAAAGTGGTTCGCCATAGCGCACTTCGAGAGTGTTGTCCCCGATCTGTTGACCTTCGCCAAGGGTGTGAATTCCGGTTATGTTCCGCTCGGCGGTGTCGCGATCAGCCCGGCCATCGCGGCGACCTTCGCCGATCGTCCGTATCCGGGCGGACTGACCTACTCGGGTCATCCGCTCGCGACGGCAGCCGCGGTCGCGACCATTACTGCGATGCGGGATGAGCGAATCGTGGAGAACGCCGCCGATATCGGTACCCGCGTCCTCGGACCCGGCCTGCGCGAGCTCGCCGAACGCCATCCCAGCATTGGTGATGTGCGCGGAACCGGAGTCTTCTGGGCGCTGGAACTAGTGCGCGACAAGCGAACTCGCGAACCGCTCGCACCCTACGGCGGCACCAGCACGGCCATGAACGAAACGGTCGCCGCGGCCAAAGCGGCGGGCTTGCTGCTCTTCGTCAACTTCAACCGAATCCACGTCGTTCCACCGTGCGTCATCGACGAGGCCGAAGCCAAAGAGGGACTGGACATCCTCGATCGCGCATTGGCTGTCGCCGACGGGCACACCATCTAGCGATCCTGCGCGCTATGCCGAGAGCGCCGACTGGTTTCGGGACGACACGGGTAATTCGTGGAGTACGTCCAAGCCACGCACTGACGCAGGACGGGTACGGGCTGTCGGACGCTCTGACTGGTTTGCCCCGAATATTCGGGGAGGCAAGGGAACCCGAGGGCCTAGCCTGCCCTCGGGTTCCTTGGTGCCACCCAAATTCGCGCACCGGGTCGGTGGGATCGGATCAAACTCATTACGACGTGTCATACGATTAGACCATCTTCCATTGTGGCTGGAAGAACGGGATTTGAACCCGTATCTCGTCGCGATTATGTCCTCTCCTCGTGATGGGGTGTTCGGCGGCGAATGCTCAATCTGGAGCGAGAGTCTGAGATTCGGGCTGCCTCTACCGAATTGGGCTATCCGGACCTGTGCCCGGAGCGGGATTCGAACCCGCACTGTCACCGTGTCTTCAGGCTTATCTTCAGTTTGAGTTTGCGCTCTTGCGCTTCCCCCGCACGCGGCGGGGGAGTCTGTGGGGTCGGGGGTGGTTGTGCGCCCCCGACCGGTTCAGCCGAAGAGGTAGCGGAAGATCACATCACCGGTCTTGCGGTCGGTGACCTGGCTCCCATTGGCCTCCTCGCGGGCGAATTTCACTGCCTGCTGCAGCTTTTCGATGCGCTCGGCCAACTCGTTGACCCGGCGAGCCGGCAGCGCACCGGAGAACTTCACCGTGGTCCAGTAGCCGATCGCGATGTCCTCGTAGTACACCTCGACTTGCGCCGGATGCTTCTCGGTCGCCTCGGCCTTGACGTGGTTGCGCGGCACCTTCTTGGTGCGGATGGTGCGCACGGCGTCGGTGCGCCAGGTGTCGGACGAATCGTCGAACGCCCAGGCCTCGGCGGCGTCGAGCACCGGCAGCTTCTTGACGAAGGTGTGCAGGTCGGCGAGCTGCTTCTCCAGGAACAGCAGGTATGACACCGGTACGGCGGCCAGCAGGGTCTCCTCGTCGACGCGTACATCGGCCTTGGCCTCGCAGTTGGCCCAGTCCTTGGTCGCCGTCACATCGAACAGTCGGGTGAGCGTCGCGGCCGTCTGACGCAACACCTCCTCGGACTTCAGCTGTACCCGTGTCGACTCCGGTGGAAGCTGTTCGCCCTCTTCATCTTTCGGCTGATAGGTGCGTGCGATACCGGACAGCAGCCCCGGCTTCTGCAGTTGACTCTGGGTCTGCGCCAATTCGCGCAGCGCACCGCTCTTGACGCCCTTCTCGACTGCGATGATCTGATTCAACTTCGTCATCGATTACCTCCCCGTGCGCCCGTCGACGCCGTCACATTCCTTGTGCGGCCCTGCATTTCGGACTTCCCCCGCCGCTCGCCATACACTACAGACCGAACATTTACCGCGCATCCGAGTTTTCGCGCGTGAGCCCGGATCGTCCGTGCCCGACTCCGTCATTCGCGGCAGCGCGCTCAACCTCGACGGGCGGACCGCGCCGAACGGCTCTCGAAGCAGCAGGTCATCCGGGCGGCACTCGCGACATCGACACTGCGAGGCACATGGCACCGGCACGCTGAGCCGGTGTCCGTAGGCGGCCGCGACGCCACCGCCGACGGACCCGTCGCCCGACAAGGTCGAGCGTCCCGGTGAAGAGTCGGCGGCGCGGCCGCGGCAGCCACTCGATCAGCACTGCGGGCTCGGCATCCGCCCCCGCCAGTGCCTGAGCGTGCCGCCGACGACCGGCAGAAGGGGCGGGTCGGGAAATCGGGCAGTGGCCACGTGGATTTCGGCCGGCGGGAACGGTCGTGGTGTCGCCTTGGTGTTCGCCCCTGCCGGTGTCCGAGTGCGTCGCTGACGGCGGGTAGAGCAGGTCTGGGTCCGGAATGTGGTGGCCACATGGATTTCAGTGAGCGGAACGGTCGTGGTGTCGCCTAGGGTGCTCGCCCCTGTCAGGGCCCGAGCGTGTCGCCGGCGGCCGGTAGAGCAGGTCTGGGTAGGGAAGTGTGGCCAGTGGCCACGTGGATTTCAGTGATCGGGAGCGGTTGTGGTGTCGCCTTGGTGTTCGCCCCTGTCAGGGCCCGAGCGTGTCGCCGGCGGCCGGTAGAGCAGGTCTGGGTAGGGAAGTGTGGCCAGTGGCCACGTGGATTTCGGCGGGCGGGAACGGTTGTGGTGTCGCCTTGGTGTTCGCCCCCGCCAGGGCCCGAGCGTGCCGCCGACGACCGGCAGAACAGGTCCGGGTCGGAAAACTGGCAGCGACCACATGGATTTCAGCGAGCGGGTGTGGGAACAATCGGGGTGGCGCCTCGGTTGGGACCGGGCATGACAACGCTTGGATTGATCGGTAGCGGGAATATCGGCGGCACACTGGCCCGGTTGGCCGTCGCGGCCGGACTCGATGTCGTCGTCAGTAACTCACGCGGGCCGGAGACGCTGGCGGGGTTGGTGGCCGAGCTCGGGCCACGGGCACGTGCCGCCACCGCCGCGGAGGCGGCCGCAGCGGGTGACATAGTCGTGGTCACCGTGCCGTTGAAGAACTATCGGCAGGTCCCGGTGGAGCCGCTGGCGGGCAAGGTCGTCATCGACACCAACAACTACTACCCGGACCGCGACGGCACCTTTCCCGAACTAGAGGACGGCACCACCACCAGCAGCGAACTGCTGCAGCGCCATTTGCCGACATCGAAGGTCGTCAAGGCCTTCAACAACATCTTCTATCCCCATTTGGCCGCCCTCGCCCGCCCTTCCGGCGCCCCCGACCGCTCGGCCCTCCCCATCGCAGGCGATGACGCGGACGCGAAAAAGGCCGCCACCGAACTACTCGACACCCTCGGCTACGACACGGTCGACGCTGGCTCCCTGGCCGACAGCTGGCGCTCGCAGGTGAACACCCCGGTCTACGGCAACCCCTACGCCGAAGCCCTCCCCTTCTGGGACCACCCCGCCGCCCCCGCCCCCGCCGAAAAGATCCGCACCGCGTTGGCCGCCGCGCAGCGCTGAGCGCCACGACGGCACCGCGCCGAACTTCCGTCGCCCGGCGCGGGTGGTGTCGCATATCCAGTGAACGTCGCGCATAGGTCGCACCTTATGTGCGACGCTCATCGGGTCTGCGCGAACTGCTGTCATTTGGGCTCGCTTGGGCTCGCGCCCAGTGTGTGCGCCTTGGGGGTTCGGTTATGCACAGGGCGCGAGTTGTCCACAATCCGTAGATTGGGGCTTTCGGCTGGGTGGAGATGGTCGAGAACATCGTGGGGTGGACGTACCTCGAACAACTTCTCGGCGCAATGCGCTGAAAGCCGGATTCACCGGACGTGAGCTGGGCAGGCGACCTTGGCAGCGGGTGTGTCGGGGGCAGTACCTGAGTGCCGCCGATATCGGTGAACTGACTACTGAACAAAGGCATCTGGTGCTCACCGGTGCTGTCGCCGCGGGCTCCAGTTCAGCTGCCGTTGTCAGCCATGTCTCCGCGGCTGTCATGCATGGTCTGCCCATGTGGTCGATTCCGTTGGCGCGGGTTCATTTGACCCGCGATCGAAGAACCGGGGCACGTAAGGGTAGTCGGGTCGTGATGCACGCCGCGTCCATCGAGCCGGACGAGGTCGTGCAGATCGGCGATCTGCGAGTGACGACGGTGGCGCGCACGATCGTCGACCTGGCCAGAACCGTGCCGTTCGAACAGGCTGTCGTGGTGGGGGACGGCGCACTGCGTCTCGGGCGCACCAGCCGTGCCGAACTAGCGGAACAACTGCTGCGGGCGAACGGACGCCCGGGGTGCCCGGCAGCGCGCCGCGTCATCGATTTCCTCGACGGCCGCGCCGAGAGCCCCGGCGAATCGCGAAGCCGGGTCGTCTTGTGCACCGCTGGACTGCCGACACCGGAACTCCAGCCGACCATTCTGGATATCAACGGCGGATTCGTCGCCCGAGTCGACTTCCTGTTCCCGGCACTGGGTGTGATCGGCGAATTCGATGGAATGATCAAGTACCGCAACAACTCCCGCCCGGGCTCGCCCGAATCCATCGTGATCGCCGAAAAGCTCCGCGAGGACGCCCTGCGTGCCCTCGGTTGGGCCGTCGTCCGCTGGACCTGGCCCGACCTGGACACCCCGGACCGTTGGCTGACCCGACTGGCCCAGGCCGCTGCCTTCGCCCACCGAATCCGCCGCGCCGGCACCTGGCGCCCCACCGAGCGCGGATGACCGATATCCGTGAGCACCCACGCATCGCCAGCGCACTTTGCACACACGTCGCGGAGCCTGTTGCGCGAACTGTGCGGATCAAGTCTCAAACGCCGTCCCGGACGAACACACCGATTTCCCGCCCCGACGGTATCCACGCATCGGACTCCTGTTGCCGAATTGTCGCGGATTCAACCGTGCCACAGGTCATGCCCCTATATCGACGGCCTGTCGCGCAGTCATGCCCAGCCGGAAGTGATTTTATCCCCCGAGTGTCGCGTGGATGTGATGAACAGCCGCCCCTGGGCGCATTCGGCAATGCCGGGTTGTCCGGGCGGCACATCGAAGAAGTCGAGTCGGGAGCCGGGCCAGGGTATGAACGGCATTGCCTCGCGGCGGGCACCAGCAGCGCGCGGTAGACCGCCTTCTCGTAATCACGCAGTCGGTCATCGGGCGTCATGCTGCGCCAGTGACTTTCGGCGCTGTTCGTCGATGGTGATCTGGAGCAGCTGGTCCGCTATCCGCATAACAGGCTCTGCGGAGCCTGTTGCCGGATGGTCGCGGCGTCGATGTGATGGAACAGCCGCCGGGGGCACATTCGGCAACAGGCTTCGCGACAGGTGTGCGACGTGCACTGGTCCTGTGCCAGCGACGGTCATCTGTGTCGCAAGGCGTATGTCAGCTGGTGATGATGAGGAGTTCGGTGGCGGAGGCGATTTCGGTGCGCAGGCCGGACTTGGTGGCGACGCGGGCTACGGCGCGGATATCGGTGGGGTCGGCGCGAGTGAGGACTAGCGCACGGGCGAGGAGGCCCTTGTGGTGTTTGTTGAAGTGGCTCACCACGGTTCGGGAACCGTCCGGGTGTTCGGTGAGAACATTGGCTGTGATGGCATCCGGAACGCGGCCGAGCTGCTGGTAGGTGCCCGAGCGCAGGTCGATGACGAGTTCACCAGCAGCCTCGGCGACCAGGGCGTCGGGCAGGACATCGCGCCAGATGGCGGAAAGCGTCGGTAGGCCGGGAAGTTTGGAACCGCCGGAGAGCCGGTAGGCGGGAATGAGGTCATCGGCGCGGACAGCCCCGAACAGTGCGGAGCCGATGCCGAGGCGGGCGTAGGCCTTGGCGCGTTGGACCTTGGTGAAGGACCGGGCATTCAGGGCGTCGTAGAGCACGCCGGTGTAGCGCTCCAGTGCGGGCCGGGTGGCGGAGGTACGTAGCGTCGCATTGCGCACTATCTCGGTATCAGCCCCCTTGCCGAGCCCGAGCACCGCACGCGAGGCGTCCGGGTCGGCGGCCAGCTTGACGACCTCGTCGATGAGGCGGTCGCGCACCACCGTGAGCTGCGGCATCGCCAGCGACTCCAGCTCCAGCGGCGCGTCGGATCCGCCATCGGACTTGGTTTCGGAAGGAGGCAGCAGCACCAGCACGAGCGGATACGGTAATGCCTTGCAGACATTGTCCGGCCAGCGACTACCCTGTCGTTCCGTGATCACCCGCCTCTCCCACCTGTTCCTGCGTACCCTGCGCGACGATCCCGCCGACGCCGAGGTGCCCAGTCACAAACTCCTCGTCCGTGCCGGATATGTGCGACGCATCGCACCTGGCGTGTACTCGTGGCTGCCGCTGGGCCTGCGGGTGCTGCGGCGGGTCGAACAGGTCGTGCGGGAAGAGATGAACGCCATCGGCGCGCAGGAGATCTCGCTGCCCGCGCTGCTGCCGCGCGAGCCGTACGAGACCACCAAACGGTGGACCGAATACGGCGACGGCCTGTTTCGGCTGCAGGACCGCAAGGGTGCGGACTATCTGCTCGGGCCCACGCACGAGGAGCTGTTCGCGCTCACCGTGAAGGGTGAATACAACTCGTACAAGGATCTCCCGGTCACGCTGTATCAGATCCAGACCAAGTACCGCGATGAGGAGCGCCCTCGCGCGGGCATCCTGCGCGGGCGCGAATTCATCATGAAGGACTCCTATTCCTTCGATCTCGACGAGGACGGACTCGCGGCCAGCTACAACGCGCACCGCGAGGCCTATCAGCGCATCTTCAACCGGCTCGATGTCAAGTACGTCATCGTCGCGGCCACCTCCGGTGCGATGGGCGGCAGCGCGTCGGAGGAATTCCTCGCGGACAGTCCGGTCGGCGAGGACACCTACGTGGTGTGCCGGGAGTCCGGCTATGCGGCGAATGTAGAAGCGGTGGTCACGCCCGCTGCCGAGCCGCAACCCATCGATGGCCTGCCCGCGGCCGTCGTACACGACACCCCGAACACCCCGACCATCGCGACGCTGGTGGACTGGGCAAACAATGCGGGCATCTCCGCGAGCCCCGTCACCGCGGCCGACACCCTGAAGAACATCATGGTCAAGCTGCGCCACCCGGACGGTAAGACCGAACTGCTCGGCATCGGCGTTCCGGGCGACCGTGAGGTCGACGACAAGCGCCTCGCCGCCGCGGTCGAACCCGCCGAGGTGGAACTGCTCACCGAGGCCGATTTCGCCGCCAACCCGTTTCTGGTCAAGGGCTACATCGGCCCGAAGGCATTGCAGGCCAATGGTGTTCGCTACCTGGTCGACCCACGCATCGGCACCGGAACCAGCTGGATCACCGGCGCCGACGAGCCGGGCAAGCATGTCGTCGGCTTGGTCGCGGGCCGCGATTTCACCCCCGACGGCACCATCGAGGCCGCCGAGGTGCGTGACGGTGACCCCTCACCCGACGGGCGCGGAGTCCTGGTGTCCGCGCGCGGCATCGAGATCGGCCACATCTTCCAGCTGGGGAATAAGTACACCGACGCGTTCGAGGTCGATGTGCTCGGCGAGAACGGCAAGCCGGTGCGGCTCACCATGGGCTCCTACGGCATCGGCGTCTCCCGCATGGTCGCGGTGATCGCCGAACAGCAGCACGACGAGAAGGGTCTGCGCTGGCCGCGTGAGGTCGCACCGTTCGACGTGCATGTGGTGATCGCGAATAAGGACGACTCCTCGCGTGCGGGCGGCGAACAGGTTGCGGCGCTGCTGGATTCAGCCGGACTCGAAGTCGTCCTCGACGACCGCAAGGCCTCGCCCGGTGTGAAGTTCAAGGATTCCGAGCTGATCGGCGTCCCGCTGGTCGTGGTCGTCGGCCGCGGCTGGGCCGAGGGCAAGGTCGAAATCCGCGACCGCTTCACCGGTGAATCCAACGAGGTCCCGGCCGATTCGGTGGTCGAATCGGTGCTCGCGCAGGTCCGCGGCGGACAGTAGCTTCACTTCGATAAGCGATAGGGAAGCCCGGTCGACCGAGTCCGGTCGACCGGGCTTCCCATCTACGTGCGGACCTACGGTTCCGTAGGCACGATTCGTGTCGCGTATTAATCCCGGACCCCCTCCTGGCTGCTGTTACCCGCTGGTAAGTTAGCGGCATGACGAGCACCGACGCGTTGTTGTTCAACCCCACCAGCTATGACCCGAAGCAGTTCGATGCCGAGACGCGGCGGCTGCTCAGGGCAACCATCGAGTGGTTCGAGTCGCGGGGCAAACGGCAGCTGCTGGCCGATGACGCGGATGCGGTGTGGGTGTCGGATTTCCTCGAGTTCGTCAAGAAGGAGCGCCTGTTCGCGACCTTCCTGACTCCGGCCGCCTACGCCGACGGTGATGCGAACAGGCGGTGGGACGGTGCGCGCAATGCGGCGCTGTCGGAGATCTTCGGCTTCTACGGTTTGGCGTACTGGTACGCCGAGCAGGTCACCATCCTGGGGCTCGGTCCGATCTGGCAGAGCGGGAACGAGGATGCCAAGAAGCGCGCGGCCGCCGATCTCGCCGATGGTCAGGTGATGGCATTCGGTCTGTCCGAGCGCGACCACGGCGCCGACATCTACAACACCGATCTGATCCTGACGCCGACCGAACCGGGGAGCGCGGATGCCGAGGCCGGAATCCTATTCCGCGCCAACGGCGTCAAGTACTACATCGGCAACGGCAATGTCGCATCCATGGTGTCGGTGTTCTCCCGCCGCGCTGATGTCGAGGGCGCGGATGGATACGTGTGGTTCGCCGCTGACAGCCGCCACGACAACTACGAGCTCATCGACAATGTCATCCACGGTCAGCTCTATGTCAGCACCTTCGCGCTACACGACTATCCGGTGACCGCCGCCGACCTTCTGTCCACCGGGCCCGAGGCCTTCTCCGCGGCGCTGAACACCGTCAATGTCGGTAAGTTCAACCTGTGCCACGGCAGCATCGGCATGGTCGAGCACTCGTTCTACGAGGCCATCACGCACTCCAACAACCGTATCCTCTACGGCCAGCCCGTCACCGAATTCCCGCATGTGCGTACTAACTTCGTGGATGCGTATGCGCGAATCGTCGCGATGAAGCTGTTCAGCGACCGCGCTGTCGACTATTTCCGCAGCGCCAGCCTCGAGGACCGCCGCTATCTGCTGTTCAACCCGATGACCAAGTCCAAGGTGACCTCCGAGGGCGAGACCGTCATGACGCTGCTGCTCGATGTGCTGGCTGCCAAGGGATTCGAGAAGAACACCTACTTCGCGCAGGTCGCGCGCTATATCGGCACGCTGCCCCGGCTCGAGGGCACGGTGCACGTCAATGTCGGGCAGATCTTGAAGTTCATGCCGAACTACCTGTTCAATCCGAAGGACTACCCGGAGATCGGCACCCGCCTCGATGCGGCCGACGACGAGTTCTTCTTCCGGCAGGGACCGGCCCGTGGCGCGGGCAAGGTGCAGTTCGCCGACTGGACCCCGGTATACGAAAAGCACGCCGACCTGCCGAATGTCGCACGCTTCTACGAACAGGCCCAAGCGTTGCGCACCCTGCTGACCACGGCTGCTCCCGATGCCGACCAGCAGAAGGACCTGGACTTCATGCTGACCATCGGCCACCTGTTCTCCCTTGTCGTCTACGGCCAGCTGATCCTGGAGCAGGCCGCCATCATCGGCCTGGACCGCGACATCGTCGAGCAGATCTTCGACTTCCAGATCCGCGACTTCAACGGCCACGCCACCACGCTCTACGGCAAGCCGTCGGCCACTCCCGACCAACAGGCCTGGGCCGCCTCCGCCCTCCGCCCTCCGGTCACCGACCGGCCCCGCTTCGACCGCGTCTGGACCGAAGTCGCCGCCTATGACGGCGCTTACGAAATGCGGGCGTAGTCACTCGTACCAGCCGCCGTCTCGCACAGTTGGCACATCGCTCGACGTTTGGTGCGTCGTGCAGGTTGGCCGCCGCAGCGCATGGGTTGGCGTGCCGCGCGAGCCTGCGTGCCGCGCATGAACCGGTGTGCTGCGCACGAGCCGGCGCGTTTCGCGCGAGCTGTTGTGCTGGGCGCGAGCTGTTGCGCCGCTCCACGTGCGCCGCGCATGAACTGGTGTGCTGGGTGCGAACTGGTGTGCTGGGTGCGAGCCGGCGCGTTTCGCACGAGCCGGCGCGTTTCCCGCGAGCTGTTGTGCTGGGCGCGAGCTGTTGCGCCGCTCCACGCACTGGTGCGCCGCTCCACGTGCGCCGCGCATGAACTGGTGCGCTGGGTGCGAACTGGTGCGCTGGGTGCGAACTGGTGTACTGGGTGCGAACCGGCGCGTTTCGCACGAACCGGCGCGTTTCGCACGAACCGGCGCATTTCGCACGAGCCGGCGCGTTTGCGCGAGCTGTTGTGCTGGGAGCGAACTGGCGTGCCGCTCCACGCACTGGTGCGCCGCGCATGAACTGGTCTGCCGCGCACGAACCGGCGCGCCGCGCACGAATTCGCTGACGAATCCGTGCGCGGCGCGCGAAAGAGTGCGTGGGGGCGGTTTTAGGCCTTGCCTGGGAAGGCGACTGTGGGGGGGTTGGCGCCGAGGATGGCTTGCCAAGTGGCCAGGCGCAGGGCGCATTCGGTGAGGGCGTCAACCCCTGTCCGGCGCAGCGATTCGGAACTTCCGTTCTCGACGACCGCGCGCCAGGCGACGGCGGTGTCGGTTTCCACCGTGACGGCCAACTTCGCAGCCGGAATCGGATCGTTCACCGGGAACGGTGTGGTGTAGGCCGCGTCCGGCGCCGGCACCGTGACTCCGGCTGCCTTCAATGCATCGATGGTGGCATCGCGGCGGGCACGGTGGGCGGCGGTGTCTTGTGCCACCAAGCGGGTTCGCTCGGGGGAGGCGTAGGCCGCGATCAAGCCGAAGGCGTACACCGCGGCGTATTCGGCGCGCAGCGCATCGAGCAGGGCTTGGCGTTCGGCTTCGGTCATGCCCGCATCCCTGTCTGGGTATGGTCGGCCGCGCGCATGGAAGGTGCCACCGCTCGGCATGCGGGGTCGGTTGTCTTCGCGCCCCTATAGTCGAGCAGGGCTTGGCGTCCGGCTTCGGTCATGCGCTCATCTCTGGCTGGGGGAGTTGTATCGTGCGCGCTGTGCGGCGTGCGGAGTCGGTCGTATTCGCGTGCCCGGCTTTGAACCGAGCAGGGTGCTCGGCACGAATCATGCCAGCAACACCCCCGCCTGCGCCGCGCATGACGCGCTGATCGAGGCCAATAGCCCTGCACGATAACCGGATTGGGTGCGGGCGAGATCACCAGCGGACTGCTGCGACTTGGCCAGCCGAGTGCGCAACTCGTCGATACTCGGCGGTGTGGTGGACGATGCGGATCCGCCCGATGCGGCAGGGGAAGTGCCGGAAGGGGGCGGGGTGACGCCGCGGGTTCGGTGCGTCGGCGTGGTGCCGTCACCGTAAACGCCGATCACACGGTTGATTTCGGCACGTAGCGCATCCGCGTGTGCGGTGCGCTGGTCCGCGATCACGGTCAATTCCGCATGTCGCTGCGGCGTCACCGCGATTGCCGCCGTCGCGGCCGCGGCGTCCGCACGCGCCAGGATCTCTTGTGCGGCAAGCGGATCGGGCTGATATACCGTTTTATTCGTACATCCGGCCACCGCACCGACTGCTAGCACACCCGCGGTCGTGCCGCCGGCAAGCCGCAATGCGGTGCGGCGGTCGACGACGCCGGCGCTGCCGTGCTGGGATTGTTGCCGGTCGTCGGGGATGCCGGAAGTGCACCCGGCGCGCGGCGGGGCGGGGAGGCGGATTGGCACGGCACTATCGTGCCAGATTCGCCTGGCACGGCCGACCGAGCGTCTGCCGTGCGGTCGGCGTGACCCCCGGCGCCGTGTCGCGGGCGCGTGGCCAGGAAACTTGCTCGAGGCCGTTGGTCCTTTACACTCTCGAGGCGCGTTACGCTAGATCTTCGGTAGAGAATTTTCCCGCCGTCTGACAACTGAACCAGGAGCCGCCCCACATGCCCATGCCGACTGAGGAAAGGGTGAGCCAGCTCGTTGCTGGACTCGTCGAGCGCCGAGGATTCGACCTCGAGGGTGTCGAGATCTCGACGGTGGGCAAGCATGTGGATGCCCAGGCTCGGGTGAAGGTGATCGTCGACAGCGATGCCGTTTCCGATCTCGACACCATTGCCGGACTGAGCACCGAACTCTCCGAGGCCCTCGACAATGCCGGCGATTTCGGCGAGACGCCTTATCTGCTCGAGGTGACCAGCCCTGGCATCGACCGCCCGCTCACCGCCGACCGCCACTGGCGTCGCGCCCAGGGCCGCAAGGTGCGGATCAAACTACGCACCGGCGCCCCGTCGCCGGATCCGAAGTCATCGGACAAGTTCGAGGCCAGGGTTGGCGTCCTCACCGATGACTCGGTGGCGCTAGTGCTCGGCGGGAAGAACAAGCCGCACCGGGTGACGATTCCGCTGGCCGATATCGCCGAGGCCGTCGTCCAAGTGGAATTCAATCCGCCCGGCGTGCGGGAACTGGAACTCGCGGGCGGAGTCGCGCCCGGTCGTCCGCGGCCGGGCCAAGAGGAAGCGGTGGATCCCACCGCTGATGTCCAAGGAACAACCGATGTACCAACCGAATCAGTAGAAGCGTCCGATTCGCCGACCGAAGGGATCGTGGAATGAACATCGAAATCGAAGCCCTGCGCGCGATTGTCGCCGATAAAGGGATCTCGATCGAGACCGTGATCTCCGCGATCGAGTCGGCACTGCTCACGGCCTACCGCCATACCGAGGGCCACCAGCCCAACGCGCGCATCGATATCAACCAGAAGACCGGCGTGGTCCGAGTGATGGCGCGCGAACTCGACGTCGACGGCAATGTCATCTCCGAATGGGACGACACCCCAGAGGGTTTCGGCCGGATCGCGGCGACCACCGCGCGCCAGGTGGTGCTGCAGCGGTTGCGCGATGCCGAGAACGAGAAATCCTTCGGCGAATTCTCTACCCACGAGGGCGACATCGTCGGCGGTGTGGTGCAGCGCGATGCCCGCGCCAATGCCCGCGGCACCGTCGTGGTGCGCATCGGCAGCGAACTGCACGGCACCGAGGGACTGATCCCGCCCGCCGAGCAGGTGCCCGGCGAAACCTATGAGCACGGCGACCGCATCAAGTGCTACGTCGTCGGTGTCTCCCGCGGCCCGCGCGGCCCGCAGATCACCCTGTCGCGCACCCATCCGAATCTGGTACGCCGACTGTTCGCACTCGAGGTGCCCGAGATCGCCGATGGTTCGGTGGAGATCGTCGCGGTCGCCCGCGAGGCCGGACACCGCTCCAAGATCGCGGTGCGCACCACCGTGCCCGGCGTCAATGCCAAGGGCGCGTGCATCGGCCCGATGGGTCAGCGCGTGCGCAACGTGATGAGCGAATTGGCGGGGGAGAAGATCGACATCATCGATTACGCGGATGATCCGGCGACCTTCGTCGGGAATGCGCTCTCGCCTTCGAAAGTTGTATCGGTCACGATCGTGGATCCCGAAGCCCGCGCCGCCCGCGTGGTCGTCCCCGACTTCCAGCTTTCGCTCGCGATCGGCAAGGAAGGGCAGAACGCCAGGTTGGCGGCCCGCCTGACCGGTTGGCGGATCGATATTCGCAGCGATGCCACCCCGGATGCGGGCAGTGGCAGTGTGCGGACGGAGGCGCATCGGAGTTGATCGATCCCCGCCGATCGAGCCCGCCGGATGACAGGTTCGTAACTTCGACGGGGGCGGGGTTCGGTGTTCCGAGCGGGACAGCGGTAGAGTGGTGTCAGGTTCAGCCCGAGCCTTCGGTTTCTTTGTTCGAACGCACCACCGAGCAAGTCCCGGCGCACCGACGTCGAGCGGCTCCGGTGCGGACGTGTATCGGATGCCGAAAGCGCGAGTTGGCCGTCGATCTGTTGCGGATCGTGGCGCAAGACTGTGAGACCGGTGACGGTTCCGAAGTTGTTGCGATAGTCCCCGATCCGTGGCGCAGACTTCCCGGACGGGGTGCCTGGCTGCACCCCGTTTCGGTTTGTTTACGCACCGCAGAACGACGCCGAGCATTCGGCAGAGCACTACGAGTGTCCGGACATCTGGATATCTCAGCCCTGGAGAAGTACCTCGAGAACAGGCACGAGCACTCATGAGCACACCGTGAAGCACCAACGATGAACGTCCATCGGAGATAACCCGAGGTCGTGCGGGCCCGCCTTCCCTAGGCGGAGGCACTGCTCGACCTCTCAGTGAGGAGAGCAGTGGCAGGCAAGGCCCGCGTGCACGAGTTGGCCAAAGAACTCGGTGTCACGAGCAAAGAACTACTCGCAACGCTCAAGGAGCAGGGCGAGTTCGTGAAGTCGGCGTCCTCGACGGTGGAAGCACCCGTCGCACGTCGGCTGCGCGAGTCGGTCGCGGGGAAGTCCGCCCCGTCGAACGGCACCGCGAAGTCCGGGGCTCGTCCCGGCCCGGCATCCACTCCGGCCGCGAAGCCCGCCGCAGGTGGCGGTCCGCGTCCGGGTCCACGTACCCCGTCCCCCGCGCAGGCGGCATCCCCGGCGGCTCCGGCCGCTCGTGAGACCGCGGCTCCGGCCGCGCGTGAGACCGCGGCTCCGGCCGCGCGTCCGTCCGACGGTGCCCGGCCCGGTCCGGCCGCGCGTCCCGGTCCGGCCAAGCCGCCCGCCCGGGAAACCGCTCCGGTCCAGGAGACCCCGGCGGCTCCGGCCGCGAAGGCCACCCCCGCACCGAGCGCTTCGACACCCAGCGCTCCGGCGCCGAGCGGACCGCGCCCGACCCCGGGTGGCGCACGTCCCGGTCAGCAGCAGCGTTCCGGTGCTCCGGCGCACGGTGGTCCGCGTCCCGGCGGTCCGGGTCCGAAGCCGGGGCCGAAGACCCCGCGCGTCGGCAACAACCCCTTCTCTTCCGCGCCCGATCGGGAGCGTCCCGCGCCGCGTCCTGCCTCCAGCCAGGGTGGACCGCGTCCAGGTCCCGGCCAGGGTCCGCGTCCGGGTCCGGCCCAGGCCGGTCCGCGTCCGGGTGGTGGCGCTCAGGGCGGTACCCGTCCGGCTCCGGGCCAGGGCGGTCCGCGTCCCGGTGGGCCGCGTCCGAGCCCCGGCTCGATGCCGCCGCGCCCGAATCCGGGTGCGATGCCCGCGCGTTCGGCCCGTCCGGGTCCGGGCGGTGCCGGTGCGGGTCGTCCGGGTCGTCCGGGCGGTGGCCCAGGTGGTGGCGGCGGTCGTCCCGGTGGCGGCGGTGGCGGTGGCTACCGCGGCGGCGGTGGTGGCGGCGGCGGCACGGGTGCGCCCGGTGCAGGTGCCGGTGCTCCCGCGGCCGGTGGTTTCCGCGGTCGTCCCGGTGGCGGTGGCGGCGGTCGTCCGGGTGGTCCCGGTGGTCGTGGCGGTGCGGCCGGTGCGTTCGGTCGTCCCGGCGGCGCCCCGCGTCGTGGCCGTAAGTCGAAGCGGGCGAAGCGCGCCGAGTACGAAAGCATGCAAGCCCCCGCCATCGGTGGCGTGCGGCTGCCGCGCGGTAACGGCGAGATCATCCGTCTTGCCCGCGGTGCCTCGCTGTCGGACTTCGCGGAGAAGATCGACGCGAACCCGGCCGCCTTGGTGCAAGCCCTGTTCAACCTCGGTGAGATGGTCACCGCGACCCAGTCGGTGAACGACGAGACCCTCGAGCTGCTCGGCAGCGAGATGAATTACGTCGTGCACGTGGTCAGCCCCGAGGACGAGGACCGCGAGCTGCTGGAATCGTTCGACCTGACCTACGGTGAGGACGAGGGCGGCGAGGAAGACCTCGAACAGCGTCCGCCGGTGGTGACCGTCATGGGTCACGTCGACCACGGTAAAACCCGACTGCTCGACACCATCCGTAAGGCCAACGTCCGTGAGGGCGAGGCCGGTGGTATCACCCAGCACATCGGCGCCTACCAGGTGCTCACCCATCTGGGCGATAACGACCGGCTCATCACCTTCATCGACACCCCGGGTCACGAGGCGTTCACCGCCATGCGTGCCCGTGGTGCCAAGGCCACCGATATCGCGATCCTGGTGGTCGCCGCCGACGACGGCGTCATGCCGCAGACGGTGGAGGCCATCAACCACGCCCAGGCGGCCGACGTGCCGATCGTGGTCGCGGTCAACAAGATCGACAAGGAAGGCGCGAACCCGGACAAGATCCGGCAGCAGCTGACCGAATACAACCTGGTTGCCGAGGAATACGGTGGCGACACCATGTTCGTCGACATCTCCGCCAAGCAGGGGACCAATATCGAGCAACTGCTCGAGGCGGTCCTGCTGACCGCGGACGCGGCGCTGGATCTGCGGGCCAACCCGGACATGGACGCACAGGGTGTCGCCATCGAAGCGCACCTCGACCGTGGCCGAGGCCCGGTGGCGACCGTGCTCATCCAGCGCGGCACGCTGCGCGTCGGTGATTCGATCGTGGCGGGTGACGCCTACGGTCGCGTCCGCCGCATGGTCGACGAGCACGGCGACGATGTCGTCGCGGCGCTGCCGTCGCGGCCGGTCCAGGTCATCGGCTTCACGTCGGTGCCGGGTGCCGGTGACAACCTGCTCGTCGTCGACGAGGACCGGATCGCTCGCCAGATCGCCGACCGTCGCAATGCGCGCAAGCGCAACGCACTGGCCGCGCGCAGCCGCAAGCGGATCAGCCTGGAAGATCTGGATGCAGCGCTGAAGGAGACTTCGGAGCTCAACCTGATCCTCAAGGGCGACAACTCCGGTACCGTCGAGGCCCTTGAGGAGGCGCTGCTCGGTATCGAGATCGACGACGAGGTGCGCTTGCGGGTCATCGACCGCGGTGTCGGTGGCGTCACCGAGACCAACGTCAACCTGGCGTCGGCGTCGAACGCGATCATCATCGGGTTCAACGTCCGGGCCGAGGGCAAGGCGACCGAGCTGGCCAACCGCGAAGGTGTGGACATCCGGTACTACTCGGTGATCTACCAGGCCATCGACGAAATCGAGAAGGCCCTCAAGGGCATGCTCAAGCCGATCTACGAAGAGGTCGAGCTGGGCCGGGCGGAGATCCGCGCGATCTTCCGTTCGTCCAAGGTCGGCAATATCGCCGGCTGCATGGTCACCTCGGGTTCGGTCAAGCGCAATGCCAAGGCGCGCCTGCTCCGCGACAACATGGTAGTCGCCGAGACGGTCACGATCTCCACCTTGAAGCGGGAGAAGGACGACGTCACCGAGGTCCGCGAGGGCTTCGAATGCGGTATGACGTTGACCTACAACGACATCAAGGAAGGCGACGTGATCGAGGCCTACGAGCTGCGCGAGAAGCCGCGCGACTGATTTGTTCATCGGTGGTCCGGTCCGCCCGTCAACGCTGGGCCGGACCACCGAGACAATCTTTTCGTAGGCGCCGATACAGGAGGCTTGGGTGTACCTGGGTGCACTGGAGTTCGATGTCCTGCTCGGAGACGTGCACTCGCTGAAGCAGAAGCGTTCGGTGATCCGGCCCGTGCTGGCCGAATTGCAGCGCTTCGGCGTGAGTGCCGCCGAGGGTGGGGAACAAGACCGCTACCGTCGCTCATTGCTCGGAGTCGCCATGGTCAGTTCCGGTATGGATCACTTGACCGAGGTACTCGACAAATGTGAGCGGCACGTCGCGGCTCGTCCGGAGTTAGAGTTGCTGGCAGTGCGCCGCAGGATCTTCGGACCCGAAGACTGAGTTAGCAAGTGAGGAGGGTTCAGCCATGGTGGATCAAGCCAGGGCACGCCGACTCGCCAAGCGGATTTCCGCGATCGTGGCGACCGCGATCGAGTACGAGGTGAAGGATCCGCGTCTGAATTTCGTGACCGTTACCGATGCGAAGGTCACCGGCGATCTACGCGAGGCGACGGTGTACTACACGGTGATGGGCGAAACCCTCGACGTGGAACCGGATTACGCGGCCGCGGCCGCCGGTCTGGAGAAGGCGAAGGGTGTGCTGCGCTCGAAAGTGGGCGCGGGCACCGGCGTGAAATTCACCCCGACATTGGCGTTCGTGCTGGACAAGGTGCCCGACGCGGCACGGGATATGGAAGAGCTACTGGCCAGGGCGCGGGCCGCCGACGACGCGGTCGCGAAGGTGGCGGCCACCGCCACCCACGCCGGCGATGCCGACCCGTACAAGGTCGAACGCGAATCCGACGAGTGACGTGCGGTAGACCATGACGACGATGCCCGTCGACCCGGGTAGGGGGGTCGCTGTCGATACGGTCGATTTCGGACCGGCCGTTGCCGCATTGAGCGCGGCTCGTTCGGTGACCATCCTGTGTCATGTGCAGCCCGATGCCGACACCGTCGGCAGCGGGCTGGCACTGGCATTGGTTCTGCATCGGCGCGGTGTCCCGGTATGGGTGTCGTTCGCCGAACCCGCCGAACTGCCCGCCACGATGCGAACCCTGCCCGGTGTGCGGCATCTGGTGCCGCCCGCGGATGTACCCGCCGAGGTGGATCTGGTGGTGTCGGTCGACTGTGGCAGTGCCGGTCGGCTGGGTTCACTCGGTGATCGATTAGCCGGAGCCGCAACGACTTTGGTGTTGGATCATCATCGCTCCAATACCCGGTTCGGGACAATCAATGTGATCGATGCGAGTGCGGAATCGACGACCAGTCTGATCGCGCGGCTGCTCGATACCTGGCAGGAGCCGATCGATGCGGAAGTGGCACATTGCCTCTACGCCGGACTGGTCACCGATACCGGATCCTTCCGCTGGGTGCGGCCCGGCACCCATCACCTGGCCGAACGGCTGTTGGCCACCGGCATCGACGGTGCCGAAATCACGCGCTCGCTGATGGATACGCATCCATTCGGCTGGTTGCCGATGCTGTCGCGGGTGCTCGGCTCGGCCCGGCTGGAGCCGCAGGCTGGTGGTGGGACCGGGCTGGTGTATGCCATTGTGCGGCGCGAGGATGTCGATGGAGTGCGCTCGGAAGAGGTGGAGAGTGTGGTCGATATCGTCCGCACCACCTCCGAGGCCGGGGTCGCCGCGGTGTTCAAGGAATCGCGCACGATTCCTGATCGGTGGACGGTTTCGCTGCGCTCGCGCGATAGTGTGCCGGGGGCGCAGGATGGTGTCGATGTTGCTTCTGTCGCAACGTCTTTGGGCGGTGGCGGACATCGGTTCGCGGCGGGGTACACCACCAACGGCACCTCTGAGTCGGTTGTAGCGGCTTTATTGGCCGAGCTCGGGTGAGTATCGGTCGTGGGTTGGCAGGTCGGGCAGAGGTGCTCGATTCTTCAGCGTTGTTTTCGACAGTGGGGTGGCGGCGCGCCAGGCGCGGAGTTGCCTTTCGACCGCATTGTGGTGTGCGTATGACAGGACCCGGCAGACGTACATCCTGTGCTCGCCGACTTCGGCGGTATCGAGTCAATGGGTGAGACACGACCGGATTCATCGCGCACGGCGGGCATCGATCCGGTGAATCCAATGGCCGCGACCGCCTCGGAGGTCGGGAATGGGTTGGATCCGACCCGTGCGGTGGGGCCGCGACGGATTCTCGGACTCGCTTTGCCGACCTTGGGTGTGCTGGTGGCAGAGCCCATCTATCTGCTATTCGATCTGGCCGTGGTGGGGCGGCTCGGGGCATTGGCATTGGCCGGGCTCGCGGTCGGCGGATTGATTCTGGCGCAGGTCGGTTCGCAGCTGACGTTCCTGTCGTATGGGACAACAGCGCGGGCGGCGCGGCGGCACGGAGCGGGGGATGAGCGCGGTGCGATCGTGGAAGGGGTGCAGGCGACCTGGGTTGCGGTGGTCGTCGGGACGCTGATTCTTGTTGTGGGGCAGGCGATTGCGGTTCCGCTGACGAATGTGATCGCCGGTGGTGGGGATATTGCGGGGCAGGCATTGGTCTGGGTGCGGATCGCGTTGTGCGGGGTGCCGCTGATTCTGATCGCGATGGCGGGTAACGGGTGGTTGCGCGGGGTGCAGGAGACGCGTCGGCCACTGCTGTTCGTTGTTGCGGGACTGCTGGTTTCGGGGGTGTTGTGCCCGACGCTCGTGCACGGGTTACTGGGTGCGCCGCGGCTGGAGTTGGCGGGTTCGGCGGTCGCGAATGCGGCGGGACAGTCCGTGACGGCCGGGCTCTTCCTGACCGCGCTGCTGCGCGCACATGTTCCGCTGGCGCCGCACTGGTCGGTGATGCGGGCGCAGTTGGTTCTCGGTCGCGATCTGATCGCCCGCAGCCTCGCTTTCCAAGCCAGCTTCGTGTCAGCTGCGGCTGTCGCCTCCAGATTCGGTGCCGCATCAGTGGCCGCACATCAGCTGGTCCTACAGCTGTGGAATTTCCTTGCCCTGACCCTGGATTCGCTCGCGATCGCCGCCCAAACGCTGGTCGGTGCGGCACTGGGCGCGGGTGACGTCAGCGGTGCGCGTGGACTTGCGCGCCGGATAACCCGCTGGTCGGGCGGTTTCGCTGTGGTGCTGGCGGCGGCTTTCGCGGCAGGCGCCATCGTCATCCCCGAACTCTTCACCGACGATCCAGCCGTGCTCGACCGCACCCACGTCGCCTGGTGGTTCTTCGTCGCCATCATCCCGATCGCAGGCATTGTCTTCGCCCTCGACGGCGTCCTGCTCGGCGCGGGCGACGCCGCCTACCTCCGCAATACCACCCTGGGGGCCGCCCTCCTCGGGTTCCTTCCCGCCATCTGGCTCTCCCTCGTCTTCAGCTGGGGCATAGCAGGCATTTGGACCGGCCTAGTGGCCTTCATGCTGCTACGCCTGATCGCCGTCGTCTGGCGCGCAGAATCCGGCCGCTGGGCTCGAGTTGGTACGGAGATCCCGCGCGTCCACGCTTAGTTAGTGCACGTTCCATGCGGCATAGAGTTTCGGGCGAATTCGTGCTCGGCGGGCGGCAGTCCTCATTGGTGTCCGCGGACGATCACGCCTGCCGGGGTGAACTTGCGTGCGGTGGGTCGACAGTCGCGTCCGTGGACTCCGCTCCTGAAGGGTGTACTCGTATGTGGCGGGCGGAAGGTCATCAGTCGTATGGGCGGACGACTGGTCCTGTCAGGCGACCGTGTCTGCGGCGGGGCGGCGCGTGGTCATTGGTGTCCGCGGACGATCACGCCTGCCGGGTGAACTTGCGTGCGGTGGGTCGACAGTCGCGTCTGTGACTGCCACTTCTGACGGGGTATTCGTGCGCGGCGGGCGGAAGGTCATCAGTCGTATCGGCGAACGACTGCTCCTGTCAGGCGACCGTGTCTGCGGGCGGCATGTGGTCAGTGGTGTTTGCGGACGATCACGCCTGCCGGGCGGATCGAGCGTCCGGAGATGGTCAGGCCGGTTTGGACGACGGATGCCACCGTGCGATCGAGGGCGGGATCGTCGGTATCGGCGACGTCCGCCGCTTCCATGGTGAGTGAGTCGAAGGCGTCGCCAGGCTGTGGGTTGACCAGTGTGGCGCCGCGGCCGACGATGAGCCGTTCGATGCGAGCGACGATCGCTTCGAATGCTGCACGCTCGCGCGGGGATTCGGCGGTGCTGGCGCAGGCGGTGGTGTCGGTGTGAATGGCGAAGAGCTCCAGGACAAGCGGGAGGTCGACGCCAGCGCGGTCGCGGCGATCGCGGGCCTTGGCCTCGTCTGCGAGGCGATCGATGGTGGTGGCTTGGCGGGCGACTACCCGCGTGAGATCTTCGATGCGTTCCGCCAAGTGGGCGAGCGGCTCGGCGGGGTCGGTCATGCTCGCACTTTAACGCGAGTTCGTGGGCGCATCGATTGTTCTGGGCGGCAGCGGGATCCAGTGTCCGGAGCCGGGGTCGTGTCGGAGGTGGCTGCTACCATCGCGTCTCATGGGGGTCTACGGCATCGACCTTGGTACGACGAATTCGGCGATCGCGCGGATGGACGCCGATGGTCGGCCCGAAGTCATGATCGGTCTGAACGGTGAGGCGACGGTGCCTTCGGTCGTCTTGTTCGCGTCGGCGTTCGATCATCTGGTGGGTGAGGGCGCGCGGCGGCAGGCCCGACTCGATCCGGAGCATGTGTGCGCGCTGGTGAAGCGGCGGATGGGCGATACGGATTGGCGTTTCGCCGCGCACGGTCAGACGTGGTCTGCGCCTGCGGTTTCGGCGCTGATCCTGAAAAGCCTTGCCGCCGATGCCGAATTCAGCGGTGGCGAGCCGGTGAAACGCGCGGTGATCACCGTGCCCGCCTACTTCGGCGACGAGGAGCGGCGCGCGACCATCCAGGCGGGCACGTATGCGGGCTTCGATGTCGCCGGTGTGCTCTCCGAACCGATCGCTGCGGCGCTCTCCTACGGGTTCGGCAGACTCGACGGCAGTGCGGGTGTCGGCAAGCCGGGCCCGCGCGAGACGGTGCTCGTCTACGACCTGGGCGGCGGCACCTTCGACGCCACCGTTATCGAACTCGCCGACCGCCGCATTTCGGTGCTCGCGGTCGAGGGTGATCACCAACTCGGCGGCGCGGACTGGGATGAACGCATCGCGCTGTATCTTTCGCAGAAGTTCTGCGAGGCGAATCCGGATGCCGAAGACCCGCTCGATGATTCGGCGGGTTCGCAGATGTTGGTGCTGGCCGCTGAACGTGCCAAACGCGAGTTGACCGATGCCGAGCGCACCGATGTGGTGATCGCGCACGACGGTGCTCGCGCGGTGATCCCGCTGACGCGCGATGAAGTCGAGGCGATGACCGCATCACTCATGCGCCGCACCATCGACCTGACCCGCGACTGCCTGGCTGCGGCGAGCAAGCGCGGCGTCGCATCCGTCGACCGCCTGCTGCTCGTCGGCGGGTCCTCGCGCATGCCGATGGTGGAGCACGAATTGCGTAACGAGTTCGATCTCGCCGGTGAACTGCGCGATCCCGACCTATCGGTGGCACGCGGCGCGGCACTCTACGGCGAAAAGCTGGAGCTGGAACGTCTGGTCCTCGCCGACCTGACCACGCGCGGTCGACTGCGCGACGGTGCGCGGGTCGAGGACGCGGCACCGGCCGATCTGGACCAATCGATCGCCCGCGTCGCCGCCTCCTTCGGGCACCCGGTCGGGCTGGTGCGTCGGATGCTCGAAATCCAGGTCGATACCGTCGTTTCGCGCGGTTTCGGCGTGCTCGCACTGGACTACCAGTACGGGCTCGCGGCAACCTGGTTGGTGCATCGCAACTCGACCCTGCCGGTCAAAGTTCGTCGCTCCTTCGGCACCGTGCGTGCGGATCAGGACGAAATCGCGCTGACCATCGTCGAACAGCAGGGCCAGGCGGCATCGGCGCGACCCGAGGATACGAAGGTGCTGGTAGAAGGACGCATTCGCGGCATTCCCCCGGGCTATCCCGAGGGCAGCGAGGTGCGGGTGACCTTCGAGATGGGTTTCGACGGCGTCCTGCGCGTCACCTGCCATCACGTCGACGCCGATATTCCGCTGGTCTTGACCGCGCAGACCGGTGCGACTCTGTCGCAAGCGGATGTCGCGCGCGAACTCGATCAGGTCCAGCGCACCCGCCGTCGAAACAGCTGAGCCGGGACCATGGAGGCGTTCAACCCGAACGACTATCGCAAGCGGGTACTCGCCGATGTCGAGCGCCGCGGCGGCCCCGGGGAGTCGGATCCGTTCGAGCTCTATGACATTCCGCTGGATGAGGTGGACTCGCTCAGCGATGCCGAGATCGCCGTGCGAGTCGAGGAGGTCTGGGGTTTCTGGCAGCGACAGCGCGACCATCCGAAATACCGGGTGCTCGTGGGTCTGCTCGTGGCCGCGCATCCAGCGCTGTCTCGGGTGCTGTTCGATTCGGCAGCACGTCGCGTGGAAGCGGGGCGGATTCGGGAGATGCGCGAGCGGCGGGATGCGGATCGCTACGAGATGCTCGACGCGGCGATCTCCCGATTGGTGCAACGGCACGGTGGGGTTCCGTCCGGGAAGGTGTCCGGGCTGGAGGAGATCGGCGCGATGGGCGGGCTCAGTGCCACCGAGGTCGCGACTCGATTGCGCAGGCATCGGGTGATCGAGGACGCTCCGATGCCCGTCAGTGTGCTCACCGACCAACGCAGACAACAGATTCGGCAGCTGCTCAGCGAATGGGAACGGCTCATCGACGGTGAACCCACGCCCACGCTGTTCGCGCTGCTGCGGGTGGATCCGGCGAAAGCCGGTCAGGCGCAGGAGATTCGATTGCGCGCCGAGGCTTTGCGTGCTCGGTCGCGCGAGCTGCCGCCTGGTCGCATCCGAGTTGTCTTGGACGAGTTACTGATTCATATCCAAGACGTACTCGAATCGGACGAGGCGACGCTGCGGGAATATCTGCGGTCGGTGGCCGAGGATGTCGCCGAGGAATTGCGGCCGAAGGTCAGGGCGGCGGTGCTGGTTGAGGACGAACTGGTCGGCGACGACTTCCAATACCTGCTCGACGAGGCGATGCGGTTGGGTCTCGAGCGGTCCGACGCTACTCGGGTGCTCACCGAGATCGCCGCGGAACTCGGTGCGCGAGTATCGAATTCGCCGCCGACCGCACCGCCGCAACCCACGTCTTCAGCGCCTGCCCCCAGACTATGGGAGGCACCGCTCAAGGCTGCTCGGGCGGCACTGCGCGGGGCACGTCCACAGGAGGCCGCGCGGCATGTCGAGGAGGCGCACCGGTTGGTCGGCCCCGATGGGGAAGGGCTCACGCCGATTCGTTCGGTATCCGATGAGGTCGACCGGGTACTGAACGAGGCCAAGGCCCACTGGCGCGATGCGATGGCCGCCCGCGCGGCAAAGCGGTATTTCGAGGCGCTTGCGCATCTGGAAAAGGTGCGCTGCACCGCCGCCGATCTGCTGCCGCCGAACCAGGTGCCGAGTATCGACCAGTTGCTCGCCGAAGCCCGGTACGCGATTGCCGAAGCGGACCGGCTCTTCGCCGAGGCACAGTCCGGCCCGACCGATGCCAGGATGCGCGGACTGCTCGCCGCGGTCGAGATCTGCGCCGATCACGGTGGTGCGGTCACCGCGCTCGCGGAGTCGCCGCTCGAGGCTCCGCAGCGGGTCGAGGCCACCCGGTTGGCGAATGGGTCGGTGCTCGTAGCGTGGTCGCCGACATCGACGGATAACGTCGCCTACCGAGTGACCAGGTTGCGGCCGGACGGGTCGTGGCGCGTGGTCGGCCGCACACAGGCGACCGAGCTCGAGGACGGTGGTGCACCAGCCGCGGGGCAGCCGGTGTACGCAGTGGCCGCCGCGGTCGCGGGCAGGTACTCGGAGATCACCCGATCCGATACCGGTCCGGTCGCGAAGCCACAAGGCGGACAAGAACAACCGCAGGACGATCCGACACCGAGTGGCATCCCGACAGTGACTGGACTCGCCGAACAGGCGGGGCTACTGGTCTTCATGTGGCCCATCGGTGTCACCGAGGTCATGGCCGTCGTGCGACCCGACCAACCGCCGATCAACCCGGACGATCCCAAGGCCCGCTCCTGGAAGGTCACCAATATGCGGTACGAAATCGACGGCGGTGTCCCGATCCCACCCGATATCCCGCGACCGTGTCACATCGCCATCGCATCCTGCCGCCGCGAACCGAACGGAAACCTCACGGTCGCCGCAGGTTTCGCACCGACGGCGCGGATCCGCTGGCTCGGATAGCGGAGGTCGGTCTGGGTGCCGTGGATCCCGAGACGCAGTGAATCTGCGGCCGGACCGTCGGGACCTCGATAATGCTGTGTGTGGGTCCGCGCCGTCCATTGCGATTCCGGATTCGCATCCCGGCCCTGCGCTCGGATATGAGCGTACCTGCGAGGTTGCGCACCGAGCGGCCCGCCGCGATATGGGCGGCGCAATGCGGATGATCGCCCAGAAACGGGATTTGGCAACAGTACAAGGCAGGATGGGAACGTGCTCGCACAGAATGCTGTGAATTCGGTACGGACCCGGGTGTCCTCGACATATGTGCTTGCCGCGCTGATCGTCCTGGGGCTGGTCCTGCAGGTGCCGCTGGTGCATGCGGTGGGTGCGTCGGCGCGATTGCAGACCGCGGTGACGATTTTCGCGGGTGTCTTCGTGCAGGCGGTGCCGTTTCTGGCGCTCGGGGTTTTGGTGAGCGGTGGTATCGCGGCCTTCGTCTCACCCGAGGTGCTGCGAAAGGTATTGCCGCGCAACGAGCCCGCCGCGATCGGCGTCGCCGGACTCGCTGGGATGGCGCTGCCCGGCTGTGAATGCGGTGTGGTGCCGGTGGCGCGGCGACTGACCGATCAGGGTGCGCCCGGATCGGTCGCCTTGGCGTTCATGCTGTCGGCCCCCGCGATCAATCCGGTGGTTTTGATCGCCACTGCGGTGGCTTTCCCCGGTGAGCCCGGGATGGTGGCCGCGCGGTTCACCGGTTCGTTGGCCACCGCGTTGGTGATGGGGCTGATCTGGTCGCGAATCGGACGCCCGGCCTGGCTGCTGCCGCGCGGCACCGGACGCGACCATTGTGTGACGGGGCGAACCCGGTGGGAGGTCTTCACCGAGGCCGCACGCCACGATCTCTTGCAGGCCAGCGCATTTCTGGTACTCGGCGCCGCGGCCGCCGCAGCGTTGCATGTCCTGGTTCCGCCTACCTGGTACGAGCGGTTGGCCGGGCAGATGGTGGTCGCGATCCTGATCATGGCGGTGCTGGCGATCGTGCTCGCGTTGTGCTCGGAGGCCGACGCATTCGTCGCGGCGAGCATGTCTACGCTGCCCCTGCTGCCACGGCTGGTCTTCCTGGTCGTCGGTCCCGCCGTCGATGTGAAGCTCTTCGCCATGCAGGCAGGTAGTTTCGGCCGCCGCTTCGCACTGCGCTTCGCCCCCATGACCTTCGCGGTCGCCGTGACCTGCGGCACTGTCGCCGGATACATCTTCCTCGGAGGTGCCCGATGAAGCGAGAAACCCAGAACCTGCTGTTGCTATTCATCGGCGGCACCGTGCTCTGGATAACCCTCGACGGCAACTACCTGCGCTATGTGAAACCGAGTCTCTACCCGTTCTTGCTGATCAGCAGCATCGGTTTCATCCTGCTGGCCCTGATCGCGATCATTCGGGATATTCGCCGCGGTACCGCATCCGACCAGCACAACTACATGCACGGCCACCATGACATTCCTGACCGTGCGGGCTCATTCGGTCGCGACGATGCCCGCCACGTCGACATACGGGGACACCACAACGCGCCCGTGCGTCGCGAGCACGACCACAACCACGGTGCCGGCCGCGCGCAATGGTTGTTGCTCGCGCCGGTCGCGGCGCTCTTGCTCATCGCACCACCCGCGCTGGGTGCGGGGGCGGCGGTAACGAGTTCGCCCGTTCAAGTCGTCCCACGCGACATTGCCGCGGAGCAGCCCAAACTCTGGCCCTTTCCACCGCTGCCTGCCGAGCCGGCGCCGCGCCTGCCGATTGTGGATCTGGTGGATCGGGCGCTACAGGACTCCAGTCACTCCCTGGACGGTCGTGAGGTCACGATCAGTGGGTTCATCATTCGGCCCAAGGATCTCGAGCAGCAGCATCCGGATACGCCCGATGCGGATCTCGCGCGAGTGGTCATCACCTGCTGTGTCGCCGATGCCCGGTATGTACTGGTGCACCTGTCGGGGATGCCGGAGGTGATCGAGGACGATGCGTGGCTCGAGGTCAGGGGTGTCGTCGAATCCGGTAGCGCTCAGCGGGATCCGGATCACACGCCCACCCTCGTCATCACCGCCTACCAGCGGATCGAGGCCCCGGACCGGCCGTACGAACGCGGCCGTTAGCGCCATGATCATCGAGCCGAACGGCGGCAACGCGCGCGGATATGCCAATGTAGGTGTGGTGATACCCAAGTTGATGGCGGTGAGCGACATTCACGTCGGGCACCAGGGGAATCGTCCGGTCGTCGAGCAGATTCGGGCGGATTCGCCCGAGGACTGGCTCATCGTGGCCGGGGACGTCGGGGAGAAGTCCGACGATATCCGCTGGGCGCTGGAACTGCTGCGCGGCCGCTTCGCCAAGGTGATCTGGGTGCCGGGCAACCACGAATTGTGGACCACGGCGAAGGATCCGGTGCAGATGCACGGTGTCGCGCGCTACGACTACCTGGTTTCGATCTGCCGGGATCTCGATGTCATCACACCGGAGGATCCTTTCCCGGTGTGGACCGGCGCGGGGTCCGAGCAGTACGGCGGTCAGGTGACGCTGGTTCCGATGTTCCTGCTCTACGACTATTCGTTCCTGCCCAAGGGCACCACAACGAAGGCCGAGGGGCTCGCCCTGGCCCGGGAACGCAATGTGGTGGCCACCGACGAGTTTCTGCTCGCTCCGGATCCGTACCTGACCAGGGACGCCTGGTGCCACGCCCGCGTCCAGGTCACCAAGCGGAAGCTGGACGCACTGCCACCCGAGACGCCGATCGTGATGATCAATCATTTCCCGCTGGTCCGCCAGCCCACCGAGGTGCTGTGGTACCCGGAATTCGCGCTCTGGTGCGGCACCGATCTGACCGCCGACTGGCACACCAGCTACAACGTCGTCTGCTCGGTCTACGGTCACCTGCACATCCCACGTACCTCCTACTATGACGGCGTGCGCTTCGAAGAGGTGTCGCTCGGCTACCCCCGCGAATGGCAGCGCCGTGGACTGCCCGACCAGTTGCTGCGTCAAATCCTCCCGACGCCGGATTACCCGCCGGGCTCGCTGAACAAATGGGGCGGCCACTTCAAGGTGACACCCGAGATGGAGGCCGCGGCCGCCGAGATGCGCGCCAAAGCCGAGCGTCGCCGCGGCGTCTGACGCTGTCCAGCACGACGGCAGCAATTTGATTCGCAGCGCAACTACTGATTTGGTGTGTACATGGGTAACTCGTCGGGTACGGGCAAACTCATCTGCCCCCTGACCGCCGGACGCCGCTCGCGTGGCACACGAGTCCGGCCTGAAGGTTCGGGGAGGCGGAGGAGCTGATCGAGAAAATTCTTCCCGCTGGCGTGGCTTCGGCAGAGCTCCTGGCGTACCCGGAGGATCTGCAGCCGCATCCGGCCGAAGCGCATCTCATCGAGAAGTCGGTGGAAAAGCGTCGCCGCGACTTCATCGGTGCTCGGCACTGCGCCCGGCTGGCGTTGGCGGAACTGGGTGAGGCTCCGGTCGCGATCGGCAAGGGCGAACGGGGTGCGCCGGTGTGGCCGCGCGGCATCGTCGGCAGCCTGACGCACTGTGACGGCTACCGGGCGGCGGCCCTGGGCCACAAGCTGCGTTTCCGTTCGATCGGCATCGACGCCGAACCGCACGGCACCCTCCCCGACGGCGTGCTCGATTCGGTGAGCCTGCCGCCCGAGCGGGACTGGTTGGCGCGGGTCGATGGGTCCGGCCTGCACCTGGACCGCTTGCTGTTCTGCGCGAAGGAGGCCACCTACAAGGCGTGGTGGCCATTGACCGCGCGCTGGCTCGGCTTCGAGGACGCCCACATCACCTTCACCATCGATGAGAGCTCCGACGGCGCGGGTTCGGGCACCTTCCACAGTCAGATCTTGGTGCCTGGCCAGGTCACCGACGGTGGCGCTCCACTGATTTCCTTCGACGGCCGCTGGATGATCGGCGACGGACTCATCCTGACCGCGATCGTGCACGACTGATGGCCGATCCACGGATCGATGCACTCGGCGGTCTGCTGATCGTCGACAAGGACGGCGGCTGGACCAGTCACGACGTCGTCGCGAGATGTCGAAAACTATTGCGCACCAAAAAGATCGGGCACGCCGGAACGCTCGATCCGATGGCCACCGGCGTACTGGTGCTCGGCGTCGAGCGCGCCACCAAACTGCTCGGCCTGCTCACCCTGACGACCAAGGCCTACACCGCGACCATCCGGCTCGGCCAGGCCACCACTACCGACGATGCCGAGGGCGAAGTGCTCTCGACCGCATCGGCCACTCATCTCGCCGACGCCGAAATCGCTTCGCACACGGCGAAATTGACCGGCGATATCGAACAGGTGCCCGCGACGGTCAGTGCGATCAAGGTGAACGGCGAACGCGCCTATGCCCGGCATCGGGCCGGTGAAGAGGTGCGGCTCGCCGCTCGCCCGGTTACCGTCTCGCGCTTCGATATCCTCGCCCGCCGAGATGTTTCGGAGTTCGTCGACCTGGACGTGGTCGTGGAATGCTCGTCCGGGACCTACATTCGTGCCCTGGCGCGCGATCTGGGCGCCGCCCTCGGTGTCGGTGGTCATCTGACCGCGTTGCGTCGCACCAGGGTCGGCCCGTTCACCCTCGAACACGCCAGAACCCTCGACGAATTGGCCGAATCCGAGGACGCGCCGTTGAACCTGGACATCGACGACGCCATCCGAACCGCATTCCCGCACCGCGATATCGATGACAAACAGGCCGACGATCTGCGCAACGGTCGCTGGCTGGAGCCGGTCGGCATCCCCGGCGTCTACGCCGCCATCGACCCGTCCGGGCGCGCGATCGCGCTATTGCAGGAAAGCGGTAAGCGCGCGGCCTCGGTCATGGTCGTGCGTCCATCGAATTTCTAACCGCGCCGAGCGGTTCCAGCGCACCGAGGAGCGCGCCGACGCAGATGTCGCGCAGTTCGGCGCGGGTGCAGGTACGGTTTTCCAGCCAATCGACCGATAGCACCCGGACGAAGGTCAGCCACCCCATCAGCACCGATGAGGTGAGCTCCCGGATATGGCCTTCGACGCCCATGGCGTCGAGCAGACGGACCCGGAGTTCGCCGAGTTCACCCGAGATGATCGCCTGGATGGTCGGATCGCCCGCGAGCAGGCGATTGGCGGCCACCACGGTATTGGCGTTGGCCTCGAAATAGTCGAAGTGCTCGTCGAGTCCGGCCGCGAGTTGTTCGGGCAGCGGGGTTTCGGTATCGAGTTTCGTGGCGACCAGCAGGCGATCGGCGGCCAGTTGGTAGACGCCCGCGAAGAGGTCGCGTTTGGTCGGGAAGTGACGGTAGAGCAGGGCGCGCGAAACACCGGCCGCCGCCGCGACATCCTCCATCAGCACCGCATCGTAGGCGCGTTCGGCGAACAGTTTCGCGCCCGCGTCCAGTAGCAGGCGGCGGCGTTCGTCTGGGGCGAGGCGGCGGCGAGTCACCTTCGTAAGCTTAGTTGACGTATGTCTACTAAGCGTCGTAGGGTCGGGCTTAGTAGACATACGTCTACTACTGAAGGGAGGAATTCATGACCTCGGCACTCAAATGGCTGTCCATGGCGATGGGCATTGTCATCGTGGGTATCGGCATCTTCCACATGGCCGCCGGTATCGACGGCATCCCCGATATGGGCTCCTCCGGCGTGACCGCCGATAGCCAGACCCGCTTCTTCGGTGGCATCTTCGTCGGCTATGGCCTCGCCTGGATCTGGGCCGCCCGCCAAGTCCCGATCTCGACACTCGCGGTGCGCTGGCTCGCTGGAATCTTTCTACTGAGCGGCATCGCCCGCTTGATCTCGGTCGCTGTCCACGGCTGGCCGCACTGGTTCCAAATCGTCCTCACCGCAATAGAATTCGCCATGCCACCGATTTTCTTCTGGCTGGCGGCCAGCCACGAAAAGCGCGCTCACGTCACCACCGAAACCGTGCCCGCCGCTGGCTGAGCGGCTTCGGTAGGTATCGCATATCGATGGCCTATCTCGCGAGGGTGTGCCCGATGCGAGGTAGGTAGTGGTGATGCGTCGACAGGTGCGGAAAAAGTGCGACGAAGTGGTGGGCAAGGCTGTGCGCGCGGTTTCCAGGGGCCTTGACCTGTGGTAACTCCGGGGCACGGCGATGCGATAGGGGTACCGGAGGATGTTCTTGCCGCGGACGCGGTGGCCGCGGCGGCGTGCGGTGGTGACGACTCGTCACCACCGGCACGCGAGTCAGTCGCTGAGCCAGATGGCCTCGGCGGCGGGGCGGCCGAGATCGATGGTGCGGTCCCCGATACGAATGGCTATGGTGCCCGCGAAGTCTCGGCGCTCCACCACGACGATCGGCGTATCGAGGGCGATGCCGACCGAATCGAAGTAGCGCAGCATATCCGGATCGGAATCGGAAATCCGTGCGACATGGCCGGATTCGCCCGCGCGGAAATCGCTGAGCTGGCGGGCGGGCGGCGTCGGCACCGCACCGTCGACCGAGGGAATGGGATCACCGTGCGGATCCCGGTCCGGATAGCCGAGTTTCGCGTCGATCCGCGCCATCAGTAACTCCGAAACCGCGTGCTCGAGCACCTCGGCCTCATCGTGCACCTCATCCCAGCCGTAGCCGAGTTCATTGACGAGGAATGTCTCGATCAGCCGATGTCTGCGCACCATGGCGACAGCGGCGCGGCGCCCGTGTTCGGTAAGCGTGATGGAACCGTACCGAGCGTGTTCGACCAGGCCTTGATCGGCGAGCTTACGAACTGCCTCCGAGACGGTGGAAGCCGAGACGCCGATCCGTTCGGCGAGCAATTTAGTCGAGACCTTTTCCTGCGACCACTCCTGAGCGGTCCAGATCACTTTCAAATAGTCCTGGGCGACCGAGGTGAGCTCCGGCGCAATCGTCGCGGTGCTGCCGTGGGGGCCTGTGGTCTCGGTCGGCTGCGCTGCGGTGTCGGCCAGCTCGCGTCTGGTTGCGATGTCTCGTTTACCGGGCACATCTTCGAGCTTATGCATAGGACTCGGGATTCACACATTCAGCCACTTGAACACTCGGTGCCGTTGTCCGACAGCACCGATCCGGCTCGCCGATCCGTCGGTTTCGGCTGGTCGGGGCCGCTCTCGGGTTCGCCGTTGTGCGGTCGGCCCCGCTGAGCGCAACGATGCGGGTGGGCGGTGTTCCGCCGAGTTCGGCGGCAAGGTAGCTCGGCTGCGAGGAGCACCGCGATATCCGGTTCGCCGTGTATCTCGACATAATGGGCGTTCGCCAACGGCACCTCGGGAGCGACTCCGGATTCGGCTTGTGGGAGTCACTGTCGTCACCGTCTGAACCAGCAATTCACCCCATGTACACACGGAGCTCGGTACAGGAGAGTGGATGGACACCTCCGAATACTGTTCGCCCCGCATTTTGCGTAGGCTGCGGACTGTGCAGAGATGGCGAAGCCTCGATGACGTACCCGCGGACTGGGGGCGGTGCGTACTCACGATCGGCGTATTCGACGGTGTGCATCGCGGCCATGCGCAGCTGATCAGCCGGGCCGTGAAGTCCGCTGCCGCACGGGGAGTTCCGGCAGTGTTGATGACCTTCGATCCGCACCCGATGGAAGTGGTGCGCCCCGGCTCGCATCCGGCGCAGTTGACCACACTTACCCGGCGCGCGGAACTGGCCGAGGAATTGGGCGTCGACGTGTTCTGCGTGATGCCCTTCACCCAAGAATTCATGAAGCTGACCCCGGCGCGCTACGTACACGATCTGCTGGTCGAGCGGCTCCATGTGACCGAGGTCGTGGTCGGTGACAACTTCACCTTCGGTAAGAAGGCCGCGGGCACCATCGAGACCATGCGCGAGCTGGGTGGGCGCTTCGGTTTCGAGGTCGACGGCGTGAAACTCCTCGGCGAGCACGCGGTCACCTTCTCCTCCACATACATCCGCGCCTGCGTCGACGCGGGCGATATGGCCGCGGCCGCCGAGGCCCTCGGCCGTCCGCACCGGGTCGAGGGTGTGGTCGTGCACGGCGACGGCCGCGGCCGCGAGCTCGGCTTCCCGACCGCGAATATCGCGCCGCCCATGTATGCCGCCATTCCGGCCGATGGCGTCTACGCGGGCTGGTTCACCGTGCTCGGTCCCGGTCCGACCATCGGCACCGTGACACCGGGGGAGCGTGCGATGGCCGCGATCTCCATCGGCACCAACCCGACCTTCTCCGGGCGCGCCCGCACCGTCGAGGCCTACGTACTCGACAGTGAAGCCGACCTCTACGGCCAGCACGTCGCGGTCGATTTCGTCGAGCATCTGCGCGGTATGCGCAAATTCGATTCCATCGACGAACTCCTCGAGGCGATGGCCCGCGACGTCGAGAACACGCGCAAGGTCCTTACCGCCGCCGCCGACTCCTGACCGGATTCGGTTGACGCGAGGGCGTCGGGTAGGGTGGATCCTCGGGTTTGCTGCGGTCCGCGGCGGCACCCGGCCGGGTAACCGGAATCCTCGAGCGCGGAACTGAGAAATAGGAGTGGATGCCCCATGGCGCTGACCACCGAGCAGAAGTCGGCCATTCTCGCCGAGTACGGCGTGCACGAGAAGGACACCGGTTCCCCGGAGGCGCAGATCGCGCTGCTGTCCAAGCGGATCGCCGACATCACCGAGCACCTGAAGAAGCACAAGCACGACCACCACACCCGCCACGGCCTGATGGCGCTGATCGGTCGTCGCAAGCGCCTGTCGAAGTACCTCGCCGACAAGGACATCCAGCGCTACCGTTCGCTGATCGAGCGCCTGGGTCTGCGGAGGTAATTTCTTGCAGCGCCTGCGGCGCCGCGTGTTCGCGGCCCCCTGGTGTCTCGCGTCCGAGCCGTCGAGACTCGCGACTTCGTCGCATGCGCTTCGACGACTCGGACGCGAGACGGGCCGCGAACGTCGCTCGTAAGACTCGCTCCGTGGTGGTCGGGTCGGGCGTACAAGCGCTCGACACGCTGCTCAGCAGAGCCGGTCGGTCAGGTGGCCAACGGGGAGACGTACAATCTCCCCGTTGGCTATATGTGTATGAGGGGTATTCACAGCCCGTTTGCACGACAACATTGCACAGCCGTATGCACCCGCCCGCGTGGCGTCGGTCTTCGGTAGTGGCCTCCCGGCAGGCGCGCAGTCGCCGGCGGGCTTCGATCGATGACCGCCTCCGCGTCGCCGTTTCCAAGGGGATCCGGCCGGGTGTGCGCGTCGCAGCCAGGAGGGTTGCCGCGCGTCCGGATCCGGTACGGCTGACGACAGCTGGATCGCGCCTACTCGGCGCTCGATCCAGCGAAGACGAGAGGTTGAGAGCAGAAATATGTCTGAAACAACTACATCTTCGGCCATCGAGGTCGAACCCGGTGTATTCGAATCCGTCGCGCTGATCGATAACGGCACCTTCGGAACCCGCACCGTCCGCTTCGAGACCGGCCGGCTGGCCCGCCAGGCCGCCGGTTCGGTCGTCGCCTACCTCGACGACGAGAACATGCTGCTGTCCGCGACCACCGCCGGCAAGCACCCCAAGGATCAGTTCGACTTCTTCCCGCTGACGGTCGACGTCGAAGAGCGCATGTATGCCGCGGGCCGCATCCCGGGTTCGTTCTTCCGCCGGGAGGGCCGCCCGTCCACCGATGCGATCCTGACCTGCCGCCTGATCGACCGTCCGCTGCGTCCGTCCTTCGTCGACGGCCTGCGTAACGAAATCCAGGTCGTTGTCACCGTGCTGAGCCTGGACCCGAACGATCTGTACGACGTCGTGGCGATCAACGCCGCATCCGCGTCGACTCAGATCTCGGGCCTGCCGTTCTCCGGTCCGGTCGGCGGCGTGCGCGTCGCGCTGATCGACGGCCAGTGGGTCGCCTTCCCGACCGTCGAGCAGCTCGAGGGCGCGGTCTTCGACATGGTCGTCGCCGGCCGGGTCGTCGAATCCGGTGACGTGGCCATCATGATGGTCGAGGCCGAGGCCACCGATAAGGTCATCGAACTGATCGAGGGCGGCGCGCAGGCGCCGACCGAGGCCGTGGTGGCGCAGGGCCTCGAGGCCGCCAAGCCGTTCATTGCCCGCCTGTGCAAGGCGCAGCAGGATCTGGCCTCGCTGGCGGCCAAGCCCACCGAGGAGTTCCCGCTCTTCCCGCCGTACGAGGCCGATGTCTACGAGGCCGTCGAGGGCACCGCCAAGCGTGAGCTGGGCGAGGCGCTGAGCATTGCCGACAAGCAGGAGCGCGAGGCGAAGATCGATGAGATCAAGCTCGCCGTGCTGGACCGGCTCGCCGACGACTTCACCGGTCGCGAGAAGGAACTGGGCGCCGCTTTCCGGTCGGTCACCAAGAAGCTGGTGCGCCAGCGCATCCTGTCCGATGGCTTCCGCATCGACGGTCGCGGGCTGGCCGATATCCGTGCCCTGTCCGCTGAGGTCGCCGTGATCCCGCGGGCGCACGGTTCGGCGCTGTTCGAGCGTGGCGAGACCCAGATCATGGGCGTCACCACCCTCGATATGGTGAAGATGGCACAGCAGGTCGACTCGCTCGGCCCGGAGACCTCCAAGCGCTACATGCACCACTACAACTTCCCGCCGTTCTCCACCGGTGAGACCGGTCGGGTCGGTTCGCCGAAGCGTCGCGAGATCGGCCACGGCGCGCTGGCCGAGCGGGCGCTCATCCCGGTGCTGCCGAGCCAGGAGGAGTTCCCGTACGCCATCCGTCAGGTCTCGGAAGCGTTGGGCTCCAACGGTTCCACCTCGATGGGCTCGGTCTGCGCCTCGACCCTGTCGCTGCTGAACGCCGGTGTGCCGCTGAAGGCGCCGGTCGCCGGCATCGCCATGGGCCTGGTGTCGGACACTGTCAAGAACGACAACGGTGAGGAAGAGGTCCGCTACGTCGCACTGACCGACATCCTCGGTGCCGAGGATGCCTTCGGCGACATGGACTTCAAGGTCGCGGGCACCCCGGACTTCGTCACCGCGCTGCAGTTGGACACCAAGCTGGACGGCATCCCCTCGCAGGTGCTGGCCGGTGCGCTGAGCCAGGCCCACGATGCCCGCACCACCATCCTGGAGGTCATGGCCGAGGCCATCGCCACCCCGGATGAGATGAGCCCTTACGCTCCGCGCGTCACCGCGATCAAGATCCCGGTCGACAAGATCGGTGAGGTCATCGGCCCGAAGGGCAAGGTGATCAACCAGATCACAGAGGAGACCGGCGCCAATATCTCCATCGAGGACGACGGCACTGTCTACGTCGGCGCGACCAACGGTCCGGCGGCACAGGCGGCGATCGACCAGATCAACGCCATCGCCAACCCACAGCTGCCCAAGGTCGGCGAGCGCTTCCTCGGCACGGTCGTCAAGACCACCGCCTTCGGCGCGTTCGTTTCGCTGCTTCCCGGCCGCGACGGTCTGGTGCACATCTCCAAGCTGGGCAACGGCAAGCGCGTGGCCAAGGTCGAAGATGTGGTGAACGTCGGCGACAAGCTGCGCGTGGAAATCGCCGATATCGACAACCGCGGCAAGATTTCGCTGGTGCCGGTCGACGAGAACGCCGACGAGCCCGCGGCGGCCGAAACCGCTGATGCGGGCCAGGCGGAGACCGAGTAGTACTTGTCTCTGTGACGAAGAAGAAGACGGCAACCCCTCTGCTCCGCGGCGAGCAGGGGGGTTCGTCTCTGGAGCTGCGGATGGACCAGATGCGGGGCACCGAGGCGGGGGTACGGCGCACCGTATTACCCGGCGGGCTGCGCGTGGTCACCGAACATGTGCCTGGCGTGCGTTCGGCATCGATCGGGGTCTGGGTGGGCGTCGGATCGCGCGATGAGGGACCGACCGTCGCTGGTGCCGCGCATTTCCTGGAACACCTGCTGTTCAAGGCGACGCCGACGCGTTCGGCGTTGGATATCGCGCAGGCGATGGACGCGGTCGGCGGTGAGCTCAACGCGTTCACCGCGAAGGAGCAGACCTGCTACTACGCCCACGTCCTCGACGAGGATCTGTCGCTGGCCGTCGATATGGTCTCCGATGTCGTACTCAACGGCCTGTGCCGGGCCGAGGATGTCGATGTCGAGCGTCAGGTGGTGCTCGAGGAGATCGCCATGCGCGACGACGATCCGGAGGACCTGGTCGGCGACGCATTCCTATCCGCGCTCTTCGGTGATCATCCGATCGGGCGTCCGGTGATCGGCTCCATCGAAACTATCGAGGCGATGAACGCCAACCAGCTGCGCAGCTTCCATCTGCGCCGCTACCGGCCGGACCGGATGGTTGTCGCGGTCGCGGGCAATGTGGAGCACGAACACACCGTGGAATTGGTGCATCGCGCGTTCGCGCCGCGGCTCGACCTGACCGCCGAGCCGGCGCCCCGCCGCGAGGGCCGCTTTCGGCCGCACAGCGCACCAGCGCTGCAGTGGAGCCATCGCGACAGCGAACAGGCACATCTGGCCTTCGGTGTGCGGGCGTTCGGGCGGCACGAGGGGGAGCGGCGCTGGCCGTTGTCCGTGCTCAATACCGTGGTCGGCGGTGGCCTGAGTTCCCGCCTGTTCCAACGCATTCGGGAGGAACGCGGGCTGGCGTACTCGGTGTACTCCAGCGTGGACACCTTCGCCGATACCGGCGCGTTCTCGGTGTACATCGGCTGTCAGCCCGAAAATCTCGGCAAGGTGGCGACACTGGCGCGCGGGGTGCTGGAAGAGATTGCGGCCAATGGCATTACCGACGCCGAGTGCGCGCGGGCGAAGGGTTCGTTGCGCGGTGGGTTGGTGCTCGGCTTGGAGGATTCGGCATCGCGGATGAACCGGATCGGTCGCAGCGAACTGAGTTACGGCAACCATCGCAGCGTCTCCGAGACACTGGCCCGCATCGATGCGGTAACCACCGAGGAGGTTTCCGCGATCGCCCGCACCCTGCTGGCGCGGCCGTTCGCCGCCTCGGTGGCCGGACCGTATCGGCGCACCCGGGATTTGCCCGCCGCGGTACGGCGATTGGTCGAGAGCTGAGAGAGATGTGTCGGCCACACCGCCGGTGCTGCCGACGCCTCGCGGGTCAGCTCAGTCGCTGTGGGCGCGGTTCGCTGCCTCGACGATCGAAGGCAGCAGGCCGGGTAGGGCATGGTCGAGATCCTCGGAGCGCAGGCGCTGGCAGGTCTGTCCGTCGATAATCAGTCGCTCGATGACACCGGCTTCGCGCAGAATTTTGAAGTGGTGGGTGGCGGTCGACTTGTTGATCACCTCGTAGAGCGCACCGCAGCGCACGGCAGTACCCGCATTGCTCAGCCGGCGCACCATCTCCAGCCGCACGGGATCCTGTAAAGCGCCGAGCACGGCGGGTAACGGGGCGACCGGCGTCGCCTCGGTGGCCGATTCCTTGGTTTCGGTCATGATCTACCTCACAGTGGTTTGATGACCATCGTACCGGCTGTATCGTCGTTTGAAGTTCGATCATCATCAAACTTACCTGATCGGGGTTCCGATGGCAGCGACAATGACGGTGGCGGCCGACCAGCAGACCTCACAGCGCTGGGCATACGCGCTGATTTTGGCGGCGAGCGGGGTGGCGCTCGGCGTGTCCGGGGTACCCGCGCCGCTGTACGGCATGTACCAGAAGCAATGGCATTTCACGCCGCTGACGACGACCTTCGTCTTCGCGGTCTACGCCTTCGCGGCGTTGGCCGCGGTGCTGGTCTCGGGGCGCATCTCTGATGTGGTCGGTCGCAAGCCGGTGCTGCTCGGCGCATTCGCCACCATGATCATCGGGCTCGTGGTGTTCCTGTTGGCCGACAATGTCGCGATGCTGCTGGTGGCGCGGGCGCTGCACGGATTGGCTGTCGGCTCGACGGTGGTCGCCGGTGCCGCGGCACTATTGGATCTACGGCCCAAGCACGGTGCGCGGACTGGTCAGCTCAGCGGCGTTGCTTTCAATGTCGGTATGGCCGTGGCGATTCTGGGTTCAGCATTGCGGGCGCAATACGCACCGCATCCGCTGCGCACGCCGTATGTCGTCATCACGGTGGTGTGCCTGCTCATCGGCGTCGGTGTCATCGCACTGCGGGAACCGCACACTGCTCGCATTGCCGGACGCATCACGATCGCGAAACCGGCGGTGCCGCAGGAGATTCGCGGTGACTTCTGGTTCTCGGCGCTGGGCGTGATGGCGGCTTGGTCGGTGCTCGGCGTACTGCTGTCGCTGTATCCCTCGCTCGCCTCGGCCGAGACCGGCATTCACAATCTGGTCTTCGGTGGCGCTGTCGTCGCCTCGACCGCCGTCGCCGGTGCCACGGCGCAGCTGTTCGCGACCGGAATTCCGGCGCGGCGCGCGGCAATCGGCGGCGATACCGGCATGGCGGTGGCACTGGTCCTCACGGTGCCCGCATTGCACACCGGTAACTGGGTCGTGGTGCTGCTGGCCGGAGTGTTGCTCGGCGCGACCTTCGGACTCGGCTTCGGCGGTTCGCTGCGGCATCTGTCCGAGGTTGTACCGCAGCACAAGCGGGGCGAGACCATGTCGGCCTACTACCTGCTCGCCTACTCGGCCATGGCGTTGCCGACCGTTCTCGCCGGATGGGCGGCCACTGAATGGGGGCTGAGCGAGGTGTTCCCGTGGTTCGTCGGTGCGGTCGCATTCGCCTGCCTGGTCGCGGCGGGGCTGGGGCTGCGTCGTAATCAGGAATCGAAAACGCAAGGGGTGCAGGGGTAGCCGATCATGTCCGGTGGTCGGCGAGTGACAGCCCGGCCACCTGGATGTGGGCTGTGCTGGCCCTTTCAGGGCGCGGGTGAAGGCGTGCGGGAGGCTCGAGCGTTGCCGAGAGCAGGCGGTTTTGGCCCCCGGTGCATTGCTTCACCACTGATAACGGCGCGCTTCGGGCCAAACCAGCTGTACCGTGTGAGATGTGCAGTTGCGGTACACCTTTCGCATCGCTTGTGGAGTGCGGGTAAGACCGGAATCCGTTCCGGCGCTGCGCGGTGAAGCGGGAACCCGCCGACAGACCGCAACGGTCCAGTAGGAATCGCCTCCGTCTACGGAGGCGAGGATGTCAACATGCGGTGATGCGATGGGGAGACGGATGGGTAACCGACTACACCGCGCGGCACTGTTGTTCGCGGTGTTGGGTGCGGTTGTCGGTGGATTGGTGATCGTCGGGTTGACCTGGTGGTTGCTGTGGTGGCTGTTGGGCGCTGAGTCCGCGACGCCGAATCAGTTGGATCTCACCAAGATCGCGCTATCGGTGGCCGCCGGGGTTGGTGGAGCGGTCGCGCTGGTGGTGGCGTATCGGCGGCAGCGGGATCTGGAGCGCGGGCGATTCGCGGAGCTGTTCGGGGCGGCGGCGCGGCAGCTAGGGGATGCGGATCCGGCTGTTCGGATCGCCGGAGTGTATGCGATGGCGGGGGTGGCTGATGAGTTCTCGGCACCGACTCGCAGGCAGCAGTGCATCGATGTGTTGTGCGGGTATTTGCGGCTGCCCTATGACCCGGCCGGTGGATCCGATCACCTTGTCTCGCGGGTTGAATCGGCCGACGAGGCGGGAACGAAGGTCGAACGGGTCTTCCAGTTCCGGCACAGCGATGGCGAGGTGCGCCGGACTATTGTCAAGGTGATCGCCGACCATCTGAAGCGGTCCGCGGATGTCTCCTGGTCGGCGTGTGACTTCACCTTCAACGGCGCGGTCATCGAGAAGGCCGACTTCCGGTACGCCGTCTTCGCGGGCAGGCACACGTCGTTCGCACGGGCGGTCTTCAGCGATAAAACCATGTTCGAGCGAGCACTGTTTGTGGGTCAGCATGTTACGTTCCGCGATGCGATCTTCCGGGACGGTCCGGTGTCGTTCGACCGGGCGGAGTTCGGTTCGAATCGTGTCGAAAAGGCCGAATTAGCCGGATTCGGGACCACATTCGCCGGTGTTGCCTTCGAAGGCGCGGTGTCGTTCGAGGGCGTCGGTTTCATCGGCCCACGCACGACATTTGCCGGAGCTCGCTTCCTCGGCCCTCGAACCTCCTTCCAGGACGCGACGTTCCGGGCGGAATTCACCTCGTTCGAGCGCGCCGTCCTTGACGGCGCGCACATCGCTTTCGACCGCGCTGAATTCGCAAGTCCACGTACGACATTCGAGGCGACACAGTTCTACGCCACGCTCACCGCCTTCGACGAGGCGAAGATCGGTGCGCATCATCGACTACGCAACCGTGGCACTCGCGAAACGAACTTCTCGCAGGCCGAGTTCCATGGGGGTGTCAGATTCCCGCGGACGGTGCTCGGCGGGCGCACGGTCGACTTCACCGAGGGTGACTTCTTCGGCGATATCTCGTTTCTCGGCACACGTTTTGCCGCCCACGAAATCCATTTCGATCGGCCGAAGGCGTGGGTGGGCACGCATTTCGACTGGGATGACGCGCCCACCCGTAAACCAACGAGCGTCAAGCCGAATCCATGGCCGCCGAACGCCGCGGTGTGATGGTTATGTCGGCCAGCCACCGTAGGGGACGGTGATCAGTTCCATGAAGTGACCACTGGGGTCGAGGAAATAGACGCCGCGACCGCCATCGTTGTGGTTGATCTCGTTGACGCCCTGTTGCCGGGGGTCGGCCCAATGCTCCAGTTTGTAGCGCTGGATCTTGGCATAGGCCGCATCGAACTCGGCCTCGGAGATCAGGAATGCGTAGTGCTGGGGCTGGATTTCGGTGATGTGCGGTGGCACGTTCGCGAAGTCGAAGGTGACGCCATTACCCGTTGGCAACGGGATGAACGGGCCCCATTCCTTTCCTAGTTCCAAACCCAGGATGTCCGACCAGAATTCGGCGGACACCCTATTGTCGCGACACCCGACAATGGTGTGATTGAACTGTACTGACAGGGGATTTCTCCTTGTATCGTGACGGTCCCGACCCCGGGCTCGGTACAAGGCGGCCTACGGGAGCACCGTCACGGGCGTCGAGGTTAGCCAATCGGGCTCCATCGTGCCACCCCCGAGTGATGCGGGCCATGGTGGTCTGTCTGTGACGGCGCGCGGTAGCGTCGGTGGAATGAAGATTCGAGGGGCGGTCCTGGAGCGGATCGCAGCGCCCACACCGTTCGCCGAGTCGGCGCCGATCACCGTCTGCGAGCTGGACCTGGGGGAGCCGGGTTCGGGTGAGTTGCTGGTGCGGATCGAGGCTGCCGGGCTGTGTCATTCCGATCTATCGGTGGTCGACGGAAACCGGGTGCGACCAGTGCCGATGCTGCTCGGACACGAAGCTGCGGGCATTATCGAAGCGATCGGACCCGGTGACAGTGACGTCGCGGTGGGGCAGCGCGTGGTGATGACCTTCCTGCCGCGCTGCGGGGAGTGCGCGGGCTGTGCGAGTGACGGGCGCACGCCGTGCGGGCCGGGCAGTGTCGCCAATAATGCGGGGGAGCTATTGAACGGCGGGCGGCGGCTGCATCGGGAGGGCGCGGAGGTGCACCATCACCTCGGCGTGTCCGCCTTTGCGACGCATGCCGTCGTCGATCGTCGATCAGTGGTTCCGGTCGATGCCGATGTGCCGCCGGAGGTCGCCGCGGTACTGGGCTGCGCGGTGCTCACCGGTGGTGGTGCGCTGCTCAACTCCGCGAAACCCGGTGTGGCCGACCGGATTATGGTCGTGGGGCTCGGCGGCGTGGGTATGGCGGCGGTGCTCGTCGCGGTGTCGCTCGGTGAGCACGAGGTGATCGCTGTTGATACTGTGCCGGAAAAGCTCGCTCTCGCAAGGGAACTCGGTGCGAGCGCCGCGTACACTCCGGCCGAACTCGCGGAACGCGGCATTCAGGCCGATGTCGTGGTCGAGGCCGCGGGCAATGTTCGTGCCTTCGAAACGGCTGTGGCCGCAACAGGACCCGGCGGTACGACCGTCACTGTCGGATTGCCCGCCCCCGACGCACGCGCGAGTATTTCGCCCCTCGCGCTGGTCGCTCAGGGGCGCACCATCATTGGCAGCTATCTCGGCTCGGCGGTGCCATCTCGGGATATTCCGGAGTTCGTCCGCATGTGGCGCGAGGGTCGATTGCCCGTCGAGAAGCTGGTGTCTTCGCACGTCGGGTTGGACGAAATCAACCACGCCATGGATGAGCTTGCCGCCGGGCATGCGCTGCGGCAGGTGATTGTGTTCGATTGACATCCTCGTCTCCGTGAACCGAGGCGATTCCTACTAGCGCGGTGCTGTGCGGCAATCACGGGTGCCCGGTGTCGAGAGCGTCGACGAATCGTTCTAGAAGACGGGCGAATTCAATGCGCTCGCGGTCTGTCCATTCCGACATCGCGGCGGCCATGGTGGCGCGGCGGCCCTCGCGTGCCGCTGTGACGACGGTGTGTCCTGCGGGAGTAAGTCGCAGGACAGCTCGCCTGCCGTCCTGCTGATCCGCCACCCGCTCGAGGTGACCGGATGACACCGCCTGGGCGACAAGGCGACTCGCTCGTGGCTGATCGACGCCCAAGGCCGGGGCCAGGGTTCCGACAGTGTCGGCATTCGCACCGGCTACGGCGTCTAGCACCCGGAATACCGCGATCGGTACAGGCGAATCACTGCCCAGCGCCCCACGGGTCTGGCGCCGCCGAATCCGCACCATCGCCGCCTCGACGGCCGCGGTCACCGCATCGTGCTCTTCCATCCGTTCTACTTTCATGTCATAGTACATGTAAATGTAATTCTACATGCTTTGGAGGAACGATGGCAGCGCAACGTCCGATCGGCTACTGGCTGAAGGAACTCGACCGCAGGATCGACGCCCGCTTCGAAGACGATCTGGCCGCCTCCGGCCTGACCCGCCGCCACTGGCAGATCCTGCACTCACTCGCCGAAGGTCCCCGCTCCGCTTCGGACGTCCGCGACGGTCTCGCCCCTTTTTGGAAAGACCCTTCGGAGTGGGGCGTCCAACTCGCGCAGCTGGTGGCTCGCGGTGACATCACCGACGATTCGGGCACCCTGGCCCTCACCGAGGCGGGCCACACCACCCACCATCAAGCCTTCACGCTGATCGGTAAGCGCCGCCGCGCCATGCTCGACGGGATCACCGACGATCAGTACGTCGAGACCGTTCGCCTCCTGGAAAGAATGGCCGAGAACATGGCCGGAGCCTGAGCGCTCGCGTCGATCACCGGAGGTCAGCGGACCGGGAGGGGAGCGGGTCGATAGGCTGGCGGAGTCGTTGATGGAATTAGGAGGTGCGGTGACCATTCGGGTCGGAGTGCTCGGTGCGCGGGGGAAAGTCGGTCAGGCGATCTGTGCGGCGGTGCAGGCGGCCGACGATCTGGAGTTGGTCGCGACCGTCGACAAGGACGATTCGCTCGAGTCGTTCACCGAGTCGGGCACCCAGGTGGTCGTCGACTTCACCAACCCCGATGTTGTGATGGGGAATCTGAAGTTCCTGGTGGAACGCGGAATTCATGCGGTGGTCGGGACCACCGGATTCGATGAGGCCCGCCTGGACGAGGTGCGCGGCTGGTTGGCCGGGCGACCGGAGACCGGTGTGCTCATCGCGCCGAACTTCGCCATCGGCGCGGTGCTGTCCATGCGCTTCGCCGAGCAGGCGGCGCGGTTCTTCGATTCGGTCGAGGTCGTCGAGCTGCATCATCCGAACAAGGTCGACGCACCCTCGGGCACCGCATATCGCACCGCGGGCCTGATCGCCGCCGCGCGGAACAAGGCCGGAGTCGGCCGCAGCCCCGACGCCACCACCCAGGAACTCGAGGGCGCCCGCGGCGCCGATGTCGATGGCGTGCGGGTGCATTCGGTGCGTCTAGCCGGACTCGTCGCACATCAGGAGGTGCTCTTCGGCACCCAGGGCGAAACCCTCACCATCCGGCACGATTCCATCGACCGATCCTCCTTCGCCCCCGGCGTACTGCTCGGCGTCCGCGAGATCGCCAATCGCCCCGGCCTGACCGTCGGGCTCGACCCGTTCCTGGATCTATGACACCGGAACCGGTCCAGCCGGAGGACCAAGGCTCGGACACCGACTCGGGCGGTGGCGGCGCGCGCGGCAGGGACGTCCGCAAGCTCGTCGCATTCATCGCGGTCTTGGTCGTCGTCCTCGGCTTCTACTTCCTGCTGCTCGGCCGCATCGCACTCAGCCTCATCGGTTCCGGCGACATCGCCGCCGCTGTCATCGGGATCGGCGTCCTTATCCTGCCGCTGCTCGGCGTCTGGATAGTCGTCGCCACCCTCCGCGCTGCCTTGGCCCACCAACACCTCGCTCGCCGAATCCACGACGAGGGCCTGGAACTCGACACTTCGAACCTCCCCCGTCGCCCCTCCGGCCGCATCGAACGCGCCGCCGCAGACGAACTCTTCAACAAGGTCAAACAGGAATGGGAGGCCGACCCGGACAACTGGCGTGTCTCCTACCGTCTAGCCCGCGCCTACGACTACGCCGGCGACCGCACCCGAGCCCGCGAAACCATGCGCCGCGCAGTCGCCCTGGAAAAACTGGACCACACCCCATGATCCGCCTTTGGATATCGAACCCGCGCTCGAGAACAACCCCTCGAAGAACCTGTTCCCCTGGAGCAAAGACCCCCAATACAGAACAGTCCCCGGTAGTCTCCATCGAAATCGTGAGTTTCAGTCGTCGCTGACAGCTCCGATATTCGACTGGCTTGCCGGGGGCCTGGCCAGATCCTTGAAAGCCCTCCGATGTCTTTGGACGTCTCCGCCGACGTCTTCGGCACTTTCTGGTTATCTGGTGTAAACCTCTATTTTCCTCCTAGTTCGTCGCTAGTCAATAGCCCAGGGCCCTTGAATTCACTCGAATTCCAGGTCGGCAGTACGCTGCTGGGTGTGCCTCGGCTGCTGATCATTCATCACACTCCGTCGCCGCATATGCAGGCCATGTTCGAGGCGGTTGTCGCGGGGGCGACGGATCCGGAGATCGAAGGGGTGGCGGTCGAGCGCAGGGCAGCTCTGGCGGTTACCGCGAGCGACGTGCTATCAGCCGATGGTTATCTGCTCGGTAGCCCGGCGAATCTCGGTTATATGTCCGGTGCGCTCAAGCATGCGTTCGATACGTTCTATTACCCGTGCCTGGACTCGACGCGCGGTCGGCCGTTCGGCTTCTATCTGCACGGCAATGAGGGCACCGAAGGTGCGGAGCGCGGCGTGCGAAACGTGACCACCGGACTCGGCTGGGAGCAGGTTGCCGCGCCGGTCATCGTGATGGGAGCGCCAGGTAAACAGGACATCCAGCAGTGCTGGGAACTCGGCGCGACCGTCGCGGCGCAGCTCATGGGATAAATGCGCCCGTCCCCCGAATTTTGGTGTCTGACTGGTATCCCGCGGGTCCGTGCATACTACGAGGTGACGTTGTAGCGGAGGGGATGTGGACGAGTTTGCTCGGGAACGGAGTATCGAGGTGATGTGGGCCGAAGGGGGCGAAACAGCACCGCGCCGGATCGGGCTGGTCGAAGATCACGAATCGGTGGCGATAGGGCTTGCCGCGATGCTGGCACCGGAACCCGATCTCGATTTGGTGCTGACCGCGGGGACCGTACCGGAACTGCTGGCGGCGGCGGCGAATAGCGCCCCGCTGGATCTGGTCGTTCTCGATTTGCGACTGGCAGACGGATCCTCGCCCGACGACAATGTGCGCGCGCTGCGCACCCGCGGCGTCGAGGTCCTGGTATTCACCGCCGCGGATAACGCATTCCTGGTGCGCGCCGCGGCGAAGGCCGGGGTACTCGGCGTGGTGCGTAAATCCGAGGATGTGCCGACGGTGGTCGCGGCGGTGCGTCGGGCCGCCTCGGGTGAGCAGGTGGTGACCACCGACTGGGCCGCCGCCATCGATGGCGATCCGCAGCTGTCCGACGTTGGTCTGAGCCCGCGCCAGGAAGAGGTGCTCACGCTCTACGCCTCCGGTGAGAAGGCCTCCCGCGTCGCGCGGCTGACGGGCCTGTCCGAGCAGACTGTCAACGACTATCTGGGGCGCATCCGGCAGAAGTACGCCGATGCGGGTCGTCCGGCGCCCACCAAGACCGACCTCTACAAGCGGGCGGTGGAGGACGGATGGCTACCGGTCCCTGAGCGGCATCTGCGCGCATGAGCGAGCGACCATGACCACCTCCGCAATCGCGGGCATACCGGAACCGAGCGCCAGCGAGGCGCGGGTATGACCGCGTCCAGCGCGCTGGACACCTCTACCACCACTGCGAGCGCCGTCGACCCGTTCCGGGCCAGTCGATGGCGCCGTGGGCGGACCGCGGTGTCCAGGGAGAAGATTGTCGAAGCGGCATCGGATCGCATTCTGCGCCGCATGGGTCTGGCCGTCGGCATCGCCGGTGTGATCGTCGCGATCGTCGAGCTACCCGATATCGCAGACCAGGCCAAATTCGTCTCCGGCCCGTGGGCGAGCCTGGTGGTCGGTGTGGCGCTCGGCTGGTTCCCGGTGCTCGCGGTCGTCTCGTTCACCATGGGCCGCAGGGCGATTCGTGTGGTGGCAGGGGCGGCGGCGGTGAGTTATCTTGCGGCGCTTGCGACCATCCCGTTCATCTATGCCGTGCCGTTGACCGACACCACCTCGGTGTGGATGTATCGGGTACTCGCGCTCGGCGTGCTGGCAGCCGTATTGGCCTGGCGTCCGGCGCTGGCCAGCGGCTATCTCCTGGTCGCCGCGGCCACCGCGGCACTGGGGAACCGGTATGCGGTGCCCAGCACGACGAGCTGGTCCCTCATCGGCGATTTCGCCAGGGCCGCTGGCCTGTGCGCACTATTTCTGTGGTGCTGCATCTTCGCGCTCGCGGCGGCGGCGCGGGTGGACCGGGAATCGGTGATCGCGAGCCGACGTGCGGCCGCCGTGGCCGGCGCCGCGGCCAGGGATCGTGAGCGTGCCCGCTTCGCGGCATTGATCCACGACGCGGTGCTGTCGACCTTGCTCGACGCCTCGCGCGCAGGTGCCGAATCGCCGGTGCTGCGCAGTCAGGCCGAACGCACGCTGGAACAACTCGACGAGTGTCGCGGCACCAATACCGAACCCGACCGACTGGACGCACAATCGGCGATCGGCTTCCTGCGCTCGGCGATCTACGCGGTGAATCCGGGCATCCGATTCACCGCGCGCCGCTGGGCCGGACTCGATGACCTGCGCCTGCCGGTGCATGCGGCGGGCACCATCGCCGCAGCCCTGGCCGAGGCGGCGCGAAATAGTCTGCGCCACGCCACCGTTGCGGGCCGCACCGTACAGCGCACCGTCACGGTGACGATCAGTGCGGGTGGTATCCGTGTCGTATTCCGTGATGACGGCGCGGGTTTCGATCTGGACCGGGTGCCCGCCGATCGTCTCGGAGTCTCGGTCAGCATCCTCGGCCGGATGCGTCAGCTTGCTGGTGGCGCGGGATTCGTGGAATCCCAACCGGGAGAGGGGACCACGGTGACCCTGGTCTGGGGTGGCGATGGCTGATACCGATAACGAATTCGGCCTGCGCGATCTGCTCGGGCTGCGGGACCGCTCGGCCTGGCTCTTCCTGGTCATCTTCGAGGCCACGATCCTGCTGTACATGGTGCGCAACTTCGCCGAGTCTCCGCTGCTTCTGGCCGCGACCGCGCTGGTCTTGGTAGCCGGTGCCGGAGTGCTGGTCCTGGTGATTCCGGTCGATCCGCTGCCGCTGCCCGCGGCCATCGCGGTGGCCGCGGCCGGTCCGATCGCGGCGGCGCTGACCACCGTGAGTATCGACCACGGCCTGTCCAAGCAGGTCTGGACCGCCTTCGCGTCGTCCTATGTGCTCGCGGTGCTGGTGGTGCGCGGCCGATTGGGAGTGGCGTGGTGTGGCGTCGCGGGCATCGCGGCGGTGATCGCGGTGGTGGGCGCGACGAACGGTCTGCGGGTGGTGGTCGGATCCATCGTGCCGATTGCCACGGTGGCCGGGGTCTCCATCGGTGCCGCGGTCATGCGGCCGATGCAGCGCTCGCTGCGGCTGCTGCGCGAGGAGGCGACCATGCGCGCGGCCGCCGAGGCGACCATGGCCGCGCAGAACGGCGAGCGAGATCGGCAACTGGCTCGGCTCGACAAGGTGGCCCGGCCGATTTTGGAACGCATCGCCGAAGGCGCGGAACTCACCGCGGGCGAACGTGAAGAGTGCAGGCTGCTCGAGGCCGAACTTCGCGATGGTCTGCGCGCTCCGCAATTGGTGACCGACGCCTTGAGCAGTGCCGCGCGTGGTGCGCGCTCGCGCGGCGTCGAGGTGGTGCTGCTCGACGACGGTGGATTCGCCGGTGTACCGAAATGGGTGCGCCAACAGGTGATCGAATCGGCGACCAGGGAATTGGATGCGGCCAATGCCGGTTCGGTGACCGTGCGGGTATTGCCGATGGGCCGACGGGTGCTTGCCACGGTGCTCGCGAACGCACCCGACCGGGATCGGCGGACCGAGATCGACACCGCAGGCGCGGTCTCGGTCTCGACGTAGCGTTGTACCGTTTCTCGCACCCTTCCGGCAGGCAGTCGCGTGCACTCCGAATCTGTCGTACCCCCATGGCATTGTCGTGCGCATGCGGACCATGAGTGCGGCCGCGGCGCGTCGGACGGCGCTGGCCGCGCAGGGTTTCGGGCGGCGGAAACCGGCTGCGCCGACGCGGCGGACGATTCTCGACGTGCTCGGCAGAACCCAACTGCTGCAATTGGATTCGGTATCGGCGGTGGTGCGCGCGCACTATGCGCCGGTCTTCAGCCGGATCGGTGGTTACGACCGGTCGGTGCTGGACGAGGCCGCCTGGAGCAATGGTGTGCGCCGCCCGCGCAGACTGGTCGAATATTGGGCGCACGAGGCCGCGCTGATCCCGGTCGAGGATTGGCCGCTCATGCGCTGGCGGATGCGGAAATACGAACACGGGCGCTGGAGCGGTATGCGCCGGGTGACCGAACGCAACCCCACCCTGGGCAAGGACATTCTCGACATCATCACCGAGGTCGGCGCATCCACCGCCGGTGAGGTGGAACGTCATCTCGAGCTCGACAAGCCGCGCCCGAAGGGCTCGTGGTGGAATCTCAGCGATACCAAGATGATCTGCGAGGCGCTCTTCGCCGCAGGTGCGCTCTCGGTCGACAAGCGGGTGGGATTCGCCCGCCACTACGATCTGGCCGAGCGGGTGATTCCGCCGGAGATATTGGCGCGCAACGTATCCGAGACCGAGGCCGTGCGGGAATTGGTCCTGCGCGCGAGCACCGCACTCGGCGTCGCAACCGAGACCGACCTGCGCGACTATTACCGCCTGCACCGCTCCCAGACCGAACCGGCCATCGCGGAGCTGGTCGATGCCGGGGAGCTGGAACCGGTGGAGGTGTCGGGCTGGGGTAAACCCGCCTATCTGCGCGCCGGTGCCGCCACGCCGCGCCGGATCGAGGGTGCGGCCTTGCTATGCCCCTTCGATCCGCTCATTTTCTTCCGGAGCCGCACCGAGCGGATCTTCGACTTCCACTACCGGATCGAGATCTACACCCCGGAACCCAAACGGGTACACGGGTATTACGTATTCCCGTTCCTATTGAACGGACAACTGGTCGGACGTGTCGACCTGCGCGCCGAGCGCGCGTCGGGCAGGCTGCTGGTCCCGGGTGCATTCGCCGAGCCGGGCCACCGCACGCCGGAAACCACCGCGGCACTGAAGGACGCCCTGCGTGAAATGGCGGACTGGCTCGAACTGGACGAGGTGGTCATCGGCGAGCGCGGCGATCTTGCACCGCTACTGTCAACTTCTCGCTAACTTTCGAAGGTGGCCCTGTCGTGGTGCCGGCTCGCCTGCCTTCACATGTCGCGCTTGGGGCCGCCGTAACCGCGCATCTGGTCGCGCAGTGCACCGCTGACGGCATTCGAAAGCCAGGAGTTCAGGGAGACTCCGCTGGCGGCGGCGGCCTCCTCGGCCTTGGCCTTCAACTGCTCGACCATCCGCAGCGTGACCCGGCTGATGTCGCCGGTCATCTCCTCGATCGTCGGATGCTCGCTGTCCGCCGCTGGATTCTTTCGGACATCCACGGTGGCGTCGGTGCCATCCACCGAGACGTGAACTGTCCGGTCGCCGAGCTCGGTGCTGACTTCCGCGGCCAGGTCCGACAATGCGGCGAGCAACGCCAATCGTGCCGAACTCTCGGTGGCTGCGGCCAGGGCGGCCGCGGTGGCCTGGGTCTTTTCATCACCGAGTGCGGCAGCCGCGATCAGGTCCTCGCGTAGCCGGGCGGTGTATTTGTTCAAATCCATGACATCAGTGTGACGCCATTCGTGACGCCATTCAAGGATGGATTCGACATCATGATCGAATTCTGGGAGGTGAATCACTTGCCGTGGCAGCCCGTTCGGCTATGAGGGTGTCGAGGCTGTTGCCGCGAGCGGGTAACCTTTCTGACCATGACGAACGGTGAATCGACGCCTACACCGCGGTGTGAGCCTCAGGCCTGGAGGCGGCAGCATGCGTAACCACGGAGGGCCGGCGAGCACCGCAAATTCAGCGCGGCTGCGCGCGTCCGGCACAGTAGGTGTCGCGATGGTCACCCCCTTCGGTGCCGACGGCAAGCTGAATATCGATGCCGGCGTCGCGCTCGCTGCCCGCCTGGTCGACCGCGGCGTCGATTTGCTGGCGATTTCCGGTACCACCGGGGAATCGCCGACCACCACCGAATCGGAGAAGGCGGATCTGCTGCGCGCCGTCGTCGATGCCGTCGGTACGCGCGCGACCGTGATCGCGGGCGCGGGCACCTATGACACCGCGCATTCGATCGAACTCGCCCGCAATGCCCAACGTGCGGGCGCGCACGGCCTGCTCGTGGTGACGCCGTACTACTCCCGTCCCTCCCAGGACGGCCTGATCGCGCATTTCACCGCCGTCGCCGATGCCACCGACCTGCCGGTGACCCTCTACGATATTCCGCCGCGCTCGGTGGTGCCCATTGCCAGCGACACCATTCGCAGACTCGCCGAACATCCGCGCATTGTGGCGGTCAAGGATGCCAAGGGCGATCTGAACGCGGGTGCGGATCTCATCGCCAATACCGATCTGGCCTTCTACTCCGGTGACGATGCGCTGAATCTGCCGTGGCTGTCGGTCGGCGCGATCGGATTCATCAGTGTCATCGGACATCTCGTACCCGAGCGGCTGCGTGCCCTGCTCGATGCCTACACCGCCGGTGACGTGGTACGTGCCCGCGAGATCAATGCGGCCATGTTGCCGTTGAACGCCGCGATGTCGCGACTGGGCGGCGTCGCGATGAGCAAGGGCGGGCTCCGTCTGCTCGGTGTGGATGCCGGCGAACCGCGCCTGCCGCAATTGATGCCGACCACCGAACAACTCGATGCCCTCGCCGCCGACCTCCGGCTGGCAGGGGTGCTTTCATGAGGAGTGAGCGAATCAGAATCAACGCTTTGTCAGACATGATCGAACCGACCAGTAGTGAGGTGCAGTCATGACTGAAGCAGCAGGCCGTCGCCCCCGCCGGACCGCGAGCCGCCCCGCGGGCGCACCCGAACCAGCCGCACAACGGCCACCGACCAGCACCGAAAGGTCCGATCAGGCTGCGCAGTCCGACGTCGGTGACCTATCGCAGTCCGATACCGCGCCCGAACAGACCGCGCCGGAGCAGGCTCCCGCGAAAAAGGCCGCGCTGAAGGCCCCGGCCGAGCAAACCCGCCGACCGGCGCGTGGCCGTCAGTCGCGCGGACGCGGACGCGGTGAGCAACCCGTGGCGGCCCCCGTGGAGCGGCCAGCAGCCGATCGACTGGGTACCCCGCCGAAGCTGCCCAAGAACGGTCTGCGCGTATTCGCTCTCGGCGGCATCGGCGAAATCGGCCGCAATATGACCGTTTTCGAATACGGCGGCAAACTGCTCATCGTCGACTGCGGCGTGCTCTTCCCGGAGGACCAGCAGCCCGGCGTCGACCTGATCCTGCCCGACTTCCGGCCCATCGAGGACCGGATGGATGATGTCGAAGCCATCGTGCTCACCCACGGCCACGAGGATCACATCGGCGCGGTGCCGTTCCTGTTGCGCCTGCGCGCCGATATCCCGGTGGTCGGTTCGAAATTCACCCTCGCGCTGGTGGCCGCGAAATGCCGCGAGCACCGGCAGCGTCCCAAGCTCGTCGAGGTGATCGAGGGCCAGCACACCACGCACGGCCCGTTCGGGTGTGAGTACTTCGCGGTGAACCACTCGATTCCCGATGCGCTTGCCGTCGCCATCCGCACTCCCGCGGGTGTCGCGCTGCACACTGGCGATATCAAACTCGATCAGCTGCCCCTGGACGGTCGCCTCACCGACCTGGCCGGATTCTCCCGCCTCGGTGACGAGGGCGTCGATCTGTTCCTGGTGGACTCCACCAATGCCGAGGTGCCGGGTTTCGTCACGCCGGAACGCGAAATCGGCGGTGTACTGGATACGGTGATCGGCAAGGCCAGGCACCGGGTGATCGTCGCCTCGTTCGCCAGCCATGTGCATCGCATTCAGCAGGTGGTCGATGTCGCGCAGAAGTACGGGCGCCGCGTGTGCTTCGTCGGCCGCTCGATGGTGCGCAATATGGAGATCGCACAGGAACTGGGCTATCTGACGGTGCCCGACGGGGTGGTCGTCGATCTCGATGTCGCCGCGACCCTGCCGGGTGATCGGCTGGTGCTCATCTCGACCGGCTCGCAGGGCGAACCACTATCGGCGCTGTCACGGATGGCGCGCGGTGAACACCGCCAGATCAATATCCGCGCCGACGACCTCGTGGTGCTGGCCTCCTCGCTGATTCCGGGCAATGAGAATTCGGTATTCGCGGTGGTCAACGGTCTATCGCGACTCGGCGCCACGGTGATCACCCAGCAGAATGCGAAAGTGCACGTCTCCGGGCACGCGTCCGCGGGTGAATTGCTCTACCTGTACAACGCGGTGCGACCCACCAATGCGATGCCGGTGCACGGCGAGTGGCGGCATCTGCGCGCCAATGCGGCGCTGGCCGTGGCGACCGGTGTGGCCGAGGATCGAGTGGTGCTCGCCGAGGACGGCGTCGTGGTGGACCTGGTCGACGGGATCGCCTCGATCGTTGGGCGCGTGCCGGTCGGACATGTCTATGTCGACGGACTCTCGGTCGGCGATGTCGGTGAATCGACGCTCTCGGATCGGCTCGTCCTCGGTGAGGGCGGGTTCATCTCGATCACCCTCGCGGTCGATTCGACCACGGGTAAGGCGGTCAGCACGCCCGAGGTGAGTGGGCGCGGGTTCTCCGACGATCCGAGCGCACTCGTCGATGCCGCGGAACTCGTCGAGATCGAGCTGCTGCGACTGGCAGGTGAGGGTGTGACCGAGACCCATCGCATCGCGCAGAGTGTGCGGCGGGTGGTTGGTCGCTGGGTGGCCGAGACCTATCGCCGCCGCCCGATGATCGTGCCGACGGTCATCGGCGTCTGACACCTACCCGAACCGCCGGGTGCCATTGCTATCCGGCGGTTTTTCCGCATTACCGGGGTGCGTGCCAACTGTATTTTCTGGAAATACCGCCCCGATCTTCGGAGGTACCTCGGTGCACCTGTCGGATGCGGGACTGCCGCGCTGACTCAGCATCCGATATGTTCGGCAGATGAGCATGGCGCAACGGGAACGTCGGGCACTGGTGGATACGATGTCCGCGGTGGGGCCGGACGCGCCCACACTATGCGGCGGCTGGACGGTGCGAGATCTGGCCGCGCACTTGGTAGTTCGGGAACGCCGCCCGGACGCTTCCCCCGGCATCATGCTGAAACCGTTCGCCGGATATCTGGAGTCGGTGCAGACCAAGGCGGCGCGGCGGCCCTTTCCGGAACTGCTGGCGGATGTGCGCTCCGGTCCGCCGTGGTGGTCGCCGCTCAAACCGCTCGATGCCGTCGTCAATCTGACCGAAATGTTCGTCCATCACGAGGACGTGCGTCGCGGGGCACCCGGCTGGGAGCCGCGTGACCTGCCCGCCGCCGATGAGGACAAGCTGTGGTCGGGCCTGCGTCGCATGGGGCGGATGGCCTATCGCAAAGCGCCGGTCACCGTCGAATTGGCCACTCCCGACGGCAGGCGGGCCGTGGTGCATACGAAACCGGGAACGGCACAGGTGACGCTGACCGGCAAGCCCTCGGAACTGCTGCTGCACGCCTTCGGCCGCGATGAGGTCCGGATCGAAACCGCGGGTGATCCGGCCGATGTGCAGGCGGTGCTGCAGTTGGATCGGTCATTGTAATCCTGTTCGTGGCCGGGATTGCTCAGTCGACACGCCATACACGATGACTGATTCGCGACGACTGATTTCGTGTGCACATGGGTAACTCGTCGGGTACGCCCAAAAGCCCTCTAGCACTTCACATGCGGTCCGGTACGAGCTTGTCGAGGCACTTGCGGTCGGCGGAAGGTTCGGGGAGGCGGGACGGTTACCTGTGTGGTTGATGGTCTGGATGGGGCGTTTGCGACTAGCCTGAGTCCATGGCAGGTAAGTCCCGCAGCTCCACGACCACTCGTGCGCGGGCGGGATCGGCCCGGGGGAGGACCACGGCGGCATCTCGTTCGGGTCAGGCTCGCAGCACCGCTCAACGCCGCTCGCCCGCACCGCGCGGCCGCACCACACCGGTGCGCCGCCCGGTCCGTCGCAAGTCGAATACCGCACCGCTCGCGGTCATCAGTCGTGGCATCAGCAGCGGCTGGAATATGCTCGCGCGCGGTCTCGGTGCCACCACCAGGGCCGTGAGTCGGGCGGGTGAAATCGAACACGGCCATCGTCGCGATGGCGTCGCACTGGCCCTCATCGCCCTCAGCGCGGTGATCGCGGCCGCGGTATGGCTCTCGGCGGGCGGGCCGATCGGGCACTGGGTCGAGGAGGCGATTCGCGCTATCGCCGGATCAGCTTCGGCCGGACTGCCATTCGTGGCCACCGGAATCGCCATTGTCCTGATGCGAACCGAGGCACGTCCGGAGATCCGGCCGCGACTGGTACTCGGCGGATTGCTGATCGGGTTGCCGATCCTGGGTCTGTGGCATATCGCGGCGGGAGCACCGACCGATGCGCACGGGCGATCGCGCGCAGCGGGTTTCGTCGGATTCGTGGTCGGCGGACCGCTCACCAACGGCCTCACGGCCTGGCTTTCGGTGCCGATTCTGTTGCTGGCCATCGTTTTCGGTGTGCTCCTGGTAACCGGAACCACCGTGCGTGAGGTACCGCAGCGGTTGCGCGAGTATTTCGGCACCGGCAGCGGCGGCGACGAATACGGTGACTACGATGGCGAATCCGAATTCGATCCGGCCAATTACGATGCCGACGGGTTCCCGCTGCACCGCGGTACCAGGTCGAAGCGACGTGGTCGCACCCCCGAAGAGAACTACCCGCCCGACGAATTCGGCGGTTCCGATGCGGTCACCGAGATCATCGGCGAACCACCCCTGCGCGATGCGAAACCGATTGCGACAGAGGCGGCGCCCGAAGAGAAGCCGAAGCCGAGGAAGCGCGCCCCGAAGGTCGAGGACCAGACCCCACCGCCGCCCAAGCAGCTGGAGTTCATCGCCGATCGTGAGGTCGAGGGTGATTACACCCTCCCGCCGCTGACGCTGCTCACCGACGGCGAACCGCCCAAGAAGCGAAGTGCCGCCAATGAATCGATGATCGAAGCGATCACCGAGGTGCTGGTGCAGTTCAAAATCGACGCGGCGGTTACCGGTTTCGTGCGCGGCCCGACGGTCACGCGCTACGAGGTGGAACTCGGTCCGGGTGTAAAGGTCGAGAAAATCACCGCGCTCGCCCGCAATATCGCCTATGCCGTCGCCACCGAGAATGTTCGGCTGCTTGCCCCGATTCCGGGTAAGTCCGCCGTCGGTATCGAGGTGCCCAACTCCGATCGCGAACTGGTGCGCTTGGCCGATGTGCTCAAGGCGCCCTCGACCCGAAATGACCACCACCCGTTGGTGATCGGCCTCGGCAAGAATATCGAGGGCGATTTCGTCTCGGCGAATCTCGCGAAAATGCCGCATCTGCTGGTCGCGGGCTCGACCGGTTCCGGTAAGTCGAGCTTCGTGAACTCGATGCTGGTATCGCTGCTAGCACGCTCGACTCCGGACGAGATCCGGATGATCCTCATCGACCCCAAGATGGTGGAACTCACCCCGTACGAGGGCATTCCGCATCTCATCACCCCCATCATCACCCAGCCGAAGAAGGCCGCCGCCGCGCTCGCCTGGCTGGTCGAGGAGATGGAACAGCGCTACCAGGACATGCAGGCCAATAAGGTGCGCCATATCGACGACTTCAACAAGAAGGTCAAGTCGGGTGCCATTACCGCGCCGCTGGGCAGCGAACGGGTCTACCGGCCATATCCGTACATTCTCGCCATTGTCGACGAGCTCGCCGACCTCATGATGACCGCGCCGCGAGATGTCGAGGACGCGATTGTGCGCATCACCCAAAAGGCCCGCGCCGCCGGCATTCACTTGGTGCTCGCGACACAGCGCCCGTCGGTGGACGTGGTCACCGGTCTGATCAAGACCAATGTGCCGTCCCGGTTGGCCTTCGCCACTTCGTCATTGACGGATTCGCGAGTCATTCTGGATCAGCCGGGCGCGGAGAAGCTGATTGGTATGGGTGATGGACTGTTCCTGCCGATGGGCGCGAACAAGCCCACCCGACTGCAGGGGGCGTTCATCTCCGATGAGGAGATCCACGCGGTCGTCGACTTCACCAAGAACCAGGCCGAACCCGAATATCAGGAGGGCGTCACCGCCGCCAAGGCTGGTGAGAAGAAGGATGTCGACCCCGATATCGGCGACGATCTGGATGTGTTCCTCCAGGCCGTGGAACTGGTCGTCACTTCACAATTCGGCTCGACCTCCATGCTGCAGCGCAAGCTGCGCGTCGGGTTCGCCAAGGCCGGTCGCCTGATGGATCTGATGGAAACACGCGGAGTCGTCGGCCCCAGCGAGGGGTCGAAGGCACGCGATGTGCTCATCAAGCCCGATGAACTCGAGGGGCTGCTGTGGACGATCCGCGGCGGTGGGGACGCGGAGCCCGACAGCCCGGAGGACTGAAACCGCCTCGGCGGCAAATATTCTCACCGCCGGTGGGTGGGCGTTGTGTCGGTACAGTTGTGCCGCGTGATGATCTGCGGAATCAGAGTGTCGCACGATGGTGGGGTCGCGGTTATCGAGGACGACCGGCTGGTGTTCGGCGTCGAGTTGGAGAAGCTGGACAACAGCAGGCGGCACCGGACGCTGGGCGATCTCGATCAGGTCGCTGAGATATTGCGGTCGGAGGGATTGACGCCAGCTGATATCGACCGGTTCGTGGTGGACGGTTCTGCGCTGGAAACGGATTCGACCGAGCCCACGCGCGTTGCGACATTGGTCGGTGGCCGGCCCGTCGAACTCACGATCGCGCCGTATCAGGATCGACCCGGGCGCACCATACCGCTGGCGCGGCACCGCTTTCGCAGTCACGGATTCGGTTCCGCTGCGCAGGAGTACGTCAGCTATCACCATGTGGACCAGCACATCTTGGGCGGATATTGCACGAGTCCGTTCGCGACACGCGGGGAGGATGCGCTCGTCCTGGTTGGGGACGGTGGAGCTGTTGTGCGGCTCTACCATGTGGTCGTGGCGGCACGAAGGGTCCGTCCGGTCGCCGCTTTCCGGGATCGAGCGGAGCACTTGTCGTTGAGTTCGCTTGTGCGCGAGGATTCTTCATTGCCATCCAAGGTCGTGGTGACCGGGGAAAGCGCCCTTGATATCAAGTGGAACTCGCAGCTGCGCGGGATTTTCGAGGAGGTCTGGATTCCGCCGTTTCCCGACGACTCCGGCGCGGCTATCGGTGCCGCGTGCTGCGAGATGTTCCGGAAGGGGCGCAGTCCCGCGCTGCGGTGGGGTGTGTACTCCGGTCCACGAGTCAGGGTATGCGGGGTGCCGGACAACTGGCGCAGACAGCTCTGTGACGAGCGGGCAGTGGCGGAGTTACTGCACCGGAAGGGTGAGCCGGTAGTGGTGCTCTCGGGTCGCGCGGAGCTCGGACCGCGCGCCCTCGGCAACCGCAGCATCCTCGCGCCCGCAACGGATTCGGCAATGCGGGACCGCCTCAACGGCATCAAGCGCCGAGCCGCCGACCGGTCGGTGGCGGCAGTGTGCCTGGCGGAACGGGCGGCGGAGGTGTTCGGGCCCGGCGGCAGCGATCCGTACTTGACCTTCGAGCATCGCATCCACCCAGAGTGGGCCGACCGCGTTCCAGCCGTGCTGGTGGACGGTACCGCGCGGGTGCAGACGATCGATGCCGCGACAAAGAGCCCGACCGCCCGGATACTTGCGGCGTACGATGCCATCAGCGGCATACCGGTGTTGTGCAATACGAGCGCGAATTCCCAAGGGTGCGGATTCTTTCCGGATGTGGCCGCCGCGGCGCGCTGGGGTGGCACCCGCTATATCTGGTCGGAAGGGTATCTGTATACCGATCAGACACAGACTCGACAAACTACCCGCGAACATGGCTGGTTGCCGCGCGACTGGAGCCGGACAAGTGTGACGTGGTAGCTCATCGTGGAGTCGAACCACGCGGCAGGGCCTTATGAGAGCCCCGGGGCGACCTGCATGGGCCTTGGTCGGTCTGCGCTGGAGTGCCAGGATTCGTAAACAGGTGCTCCATCCGTTGAGCTACGAGCGCCGATCCACGCAAACCGCGCGGATTGGTTCCCTCGGCGAGATTCGAACTCGCATCAACCGGATTCTAAGTCCGGTGCCTCTGCCAATTGGGCTACGAGGGAATGGTTTTGGTGCCCATGGGAAGATCGAATAACCCACCTGCGCCGTCGGAGGACATTGCTAGCGACTGTTTGCAGGCCGCTCGAAAAGTCAGCTCTCGCCACTGAGCTACAGGCGCTCGAAACCGCTATGCAGCAGGGCTGTTCAAACACGTAATACGAAATGTCTACTGCCGTATCTTCACTATGAAGTTGTCAGCACGGATGGAGGGACTCGAACCCCCAGCCCACGACGTTGGAGATCGTTGCTCTTCCAGTTGAGCTACATCCGCTGGACAAGAAAAAGGGCCGCTCCGTGGCGAGTATTCCGCCTGGAGCGGCCCCTGTTCAGGCCTTCTCGAATCGAGACCTCAGGGGCGGCTCCGGATACTCGCCTGTCGCAGCTGCGACATCAACAGCCAGGTCCTGCGCAGCTGCGACATCGGCCGCCGGGTGCCGGAACGCAATTGCCAGGCACCGGCGAGGGAGCGTAGTCCCTGGTCCTGGATGCTGGCCATTGCCTTTGCCTTTCGTGGTTCCGATAACCGATCGATTACTGATTCTTTCGAGCGACCTGCAAGCAGTCGCTAGCGGTGCCGATAACGCTAACACCGAAAGACGCGATGAGGAACCCATTTATTCCGCGCCGGCGAGTTGTCGGCGAGCCTGCAGTGTGTAAGTCCGCGGAAGGCGTTCCGGATGCGCCCTGAGCCGCCACTCACCATTCGACTGCCGTGCCATCTGTCCGGGCAATGCCTCCCACGGAACGCTGCGGTGCTCCACCAGTCAGGTGATCGTCATGCTGTGATCGAGAAGTGCGGTCACCACATTACCGAGTCCGTGGTTCCACTGGTGCGTCACGATCTGCGTGAATTCCGTATCGGTCTCGACATAAGTCGTTCCAGACGAAAAGACCGTGGGCTCGGGCGTTTCGAAGTAGGGGTAGCCGACAGTCGGTCGGTCGGTGCGGGTTTCGTCCATGGCCCACAGCATCAGATGTCTTTCGCGCAGAAATAACCCGTCTGCCCGGCCGAAGTAGGCCAGCGACCGTTCGCGCCCAACGGTCCATGCTCGGAATCCAGCACAGCGCGCCGATTCCGGTGAAGACGTGTTCGTGAGGGTGACACCGCGGTCGCCGGACCCACATGTGATTATGGTCAGCAATTCCTCCGCTAGCTCGACAGATCGGACAAATCGGGCATGATTGCTGTTATGAGACGCCCTGCCGCCCCGGAGCCCGCATGCACGTAACCGCACTCGAGTGGACCCTGACGATCGCGGTGATCCTGGGTCTGTTCGTCTTCGATTTCTTCGCCCACGTCCGCACACCACATGATCCGAGCTTCACCGAATCCGGCATCTGGTCGGCGATCTACATCGGATTGGCCCTGGTATTCGGTGGTTTCGTCGCCGTGAAGTGGGGCTCGACCTTCGCGGGTGAGTACTACGCGGGCTTCGTCACCGAGAAAGCCCTCTCGGTCGACAACCTGTTCATCTTCGTCATCATCATGTCGAGCTTCGCCGTGCCACGGATCTACCAGCAGAAGGTGCTGCTGATCGGCATTGTGCTGGCGCTTGTCATGCGCGGGGTGTTCATTGCCGTCGGTGCGGCCGCGATCAGTGCGTTCAGTTGGGTGTTCTATCTGTTCGGCCTGTTCCTGGTCTACACGGCCGTGAAACTGTTGCGCGAGAGCGGGCACGAGATCGAGCAGGAGGAGAAGCGCGACAGTCGCATCGTGGCGCTGGCCAAGCGAGTGCTCCCGACCACCGATGAATACGACGGCGATAAACTGCTCACCCGGATCGACGGTCAGCGCGTGGTCACGCCATTGTTATTGGCGCTGTTGGCAATCGGCTTCGCGGATCTGCTGTTCGCGCTGGACTCCATCCCCGCGATCTACGGTCTGACCGAGCAGCCCTACATCGTGTTCACGGCGAATGCCTTCGCGCTCATGGGTTTACGGCAGTTGTATTTCCTCATCGGCGGCCTGCTGGACCGCTTGGTCTACCTGTCCTATGGCCTTTCGGCGATCCTCGCGTTCATCGGCGTCAAACTGGTGCTGCACGCATTGCACGAGAACACCCTGCCTTTCGTCAATGGTGGTCGGCACGTCCAGGTACCGGACATTTCCACGCCGCTCTCGCTGAGCGTGATCATCGGGATTCTGCTCATCGCGACCGTGGCGAGCCTGATCAAAACCCGTGGTGCGACCCGGTCCGCCGAGGGCCGGATCGGCGATTAGAAGACCCGGTTGTAGTCGGGCGCGATCTCGAAGCCGCGTCCGGTCGCGTCATTGCGGCAGGTCACCCCGACGCGTTGGGCCCGGCAGGTGAAGCCGTACACGCTCAGGCTCGACCCGACCGGCAGCACCGGCCCATCGGCGTCCGCGCTGGAGGTGGTACTGGAGGTGGTTGCGACGAAGAAGCCCCGGTTCACACAGAGATATCCGGCGCTCTCTCCGACGGCGAGGGCGGCCGCACTCGGGTCGCTGCTCCAGCAGGCCTGCATCGTCGGCGGGGTTGGTTGAGTGGTGCCCTGGCAGCCGACCGGTCGTTTCGGCTGTCCGAACGGCTCATCGAGGAAGCCGCAGGCGATGCCGCCGTCGGCTGTCCGGAAGTAGTAGCCGTCGGTGGCGCGATAGTTCGACTCGTCGACCAGACCCGGTCGTAGCAGGGGGCGATCCCCGGCAGCCAAGTTTGCCGTGTTGTCGAAATCGGTGGCCGTCGAGCAGGTGGTGAGTGCGAGGCCTGCGACCGACATCGACGCGAAGATCGCGACGGATATGCGCATACGGGGGAGTCTGCGTCGGCGGGCACGGATTCGCCCGCACCTGGCGCGGCGTGTCGCCGCAAGTTTGCTGACCGCCGAGTGTCGAGCGCTGACACGCGGCGGCCGGATCGATCAGGCAGCGAATGTGCCCATCACCGGCAGCCACTCGACTGCGCGCACGTCATCGATGAGATTCTCGCGGGCAAACGGATCCTGCGGCAGCAGTTCCTCGAGCGTCGCCTCGTCCGCGACCTGGAACAGCAGCAGGGCGCCGGATCCGTCCGGGTAGGGGCCGCTGGTCAGCAGTGAACCCGCATCGACCAGACCGTTGAGCCAGGCCCGATGTTCCGGGCGGACGGTGTCGCGCGCCTCGACGGTCGCGTCGGAATAGGTGTAGTGCACGGCGAAGATGGGCACGATCGATCCGTTCTTGTCAGAGGTTCAGCAGCATTCGAGTATTGCCGAGCGTGTTCGGTTTCACATAGCTGAGGTCGAGGAATTCGGCGACGCCGGGATCGAAGGTCCGGCACATCTCCGCGTACACCTCCGCGGTCACCGGTGTGCCGTCGATTTCCACGAACCCGTGCCTGCCGAAGAAGTCCACTTCGAAGGTGAGTACGAACAGCCGTCCCAGTTCGAGTTCCCTGGCCACCGCGACCAGCCGCTCCACGATGAGCCGTCCGACACCATGCCCCTTGACATCGGGATGCACCGCGACGGTGCGCACCTCGCCGAGATCGGCCCACAGCACATGCAGCGCGCCGCAGCCCACCACCCGGCCGTCGAGTTCGGCCACCCAGAATTCCTGCACCGCCTCATAGAGCGTGACCAGGTTCTTCTCCAGCAGAATCCGACCGGCGTATTCGTCGACGAGGGCCTTGATCTGGGGCACATCGGAGGTTCGGGCGCGTCGCACGACAGGAACGGATTTATTCGCGGCAGGTGCCGCGCCCGGATACGCGTCGCTAGTCGAACCACCTAATGGTCCCCGAGAGGTCATGGGGTGCACAGTAGTCGGCCCGGTTACCGATACTCTGAACGTGTGCCGCACATCCACCCGCTCCGCTCACCGCATCGCCTCGGCATGCGTCCGAGCCTCGTAGCGGCGGGTGTTGTCGGCTGCGCGGCCGGTCCGAGCGTCAGCGTGGCGGAGGCCGTGAGGGAGCGTAGCGAGCGAGCCATGTCACAGCCGTGCACGCACGCGCCGGAGCCGAGCGTCAGCGTGGCGGAGGCCGTGAGGGAGCGTAGCGAGCGAGCCATGTCACAGCCGTGCACGCACGCGCCGGAGCCGAGCGTCAGCGTGGCGGAGGCCGTGAGGGAGCGTAGCGAGCGAGCCATGTCACAGCCGTGCACGCACGCGCCGGAGCCGAGCGTCAGCGAGGCGGAGGCGTGAGCGTGCAGCCCGAAGAGATCGATCGACGCTGGGTCGAACCTGCGGTCCGTGCCGGATTCGCGCCCGCCCAGGCCGATCCGGTCGTCCCGCTGATGAATATCGCGAATGTGTTGACCATGCTGCGCATCGCGCTGGTTCCGCTGTTCGTGCTCGCGCTGTTCGTGAGCGGCGGTCATCAGACCGGCTGGCGGATCGCCGCCGCCGCTTTGTTCGGCATCGCCGCCATCACCGATCGCTTCGACGGGCAATTGGCGCGCAAATACGGTCTGGTCACCGATTTCGGCAAACTCGCCGATCCGATCGCGGATAAGGCGCTGATCGGTTCGGCCGTGATCGGACTTTCCATGCTCGGCGATCTGGCCTGGTGGATCACCCTGGTCATCTGCGGTCGTGAGATCGGGATCACGCTGCTGCGGTTGGTGGTGGTGCGGCGCGGGGTGATTCCGGCCGGACGCGGCGGCAAGTTGAAGACGCTTGTACAGTCCGTCGCGATCGCGGTTCTGCTGTTGCCGCTGCACGGCGGATTCGCCACCGCCGGTATGGCACTGATGTATGTGGCCGTCGCGCTGACGGTCATCACCGGCCTCGACTACGTGGGGCAGGCGGCTCGAGTGTGGCTCGCGGGAGGTCCGGGCCGGGCACGCGGCGCATGACCGATCCGCTGACAACCGGAGCGCCTGTCATCGAATTGGTGCGCGAACTCGGTGCCGTCCGGCAGACCGTCGCGACCGCGGAATCGTTGACCGCGGGCCTGCTCGCGGCGACTATCGCCGGGGTGCCCGGTGCGAGTGCGGTGCTGCGCGGCGGGCTGGTCGTCTACGCGACGGAACTCAAACACAGCCTCGCCGGTGTCAGTGCCGAAGTGCTCGCGACCGAAGGGCCGGTGGCCGCGAGCACCGCAGAAGAATTGGCAGTTGGTGCTCGGCTTCGCTGCGGTGCGGACTGGGGAATCGGATTGACCGGCGTCGCCGGACCCGAATCCCAGGGTGGGCATGCCGTCGGCACGGTCTTCCTCGGCTTGGCCGGGCCCGGCCATACCGAGGTCATGCGGCTGAAACTGGACGGTGACCGGTGGGCGATCCGAATCGGCGCTACGCACAGCGCGGTGCGGGAGTTGCGTCGTATCGTGGGAGGCGGCCGCTAGCGACTGCTTGCGGGTCGCTCGAAAGGGTCAGCTGGCCAGGTGCCTCGGCATCTGGTTTGGCACTGTGGGAACCAACCGGCCCCTGCTCGACGTTGTGCCAGAAAGGACGGCGTGCGCAGCGCTGGTAGGCGCCCGCGGACCCGGTTACTGGAAGCTAAGGAGAACGACATGACGCTGCTGCGAGAGGCGATCGGGGACAGTTTGCGGCGTGCTCGTCTCGCCCAGAGCCGGACCCTGCGTGAGGTCTCCACCTCGGCGCGCGTGAGCCTGGGATATCTGTCCGAGGTCGAGCGGGGCCGCAAAGAGGCCTCCAGCGAACTGCTCGCCGCCATCTGCGCGGCCCTGGATGTCCCGCTGTCGCGGGTGCTCTGGGATGTGAGCACGATCATGGCCGGTGCCGACGGCCTGCCTGCTGACGCGCCCGCCCAGACCGCCGACGCACCGGAGACGGAGCGGACCGCCGCGGCCGAACCCGCCGAGGCCGCGCCGGAGCCCGCGACCGCCACGATGTCGGTGGCCGGACCCCGGCCACAGATCGCCGAGGAGACCCGGATCGTCATTCCGGCGCCCAAGGCGGACATGCTGGTCTTGGTGAAAAGCAACTGATCGCTGGACGAGAGATGGCGTCCGCGGCCGACGCTGCGAACCTGTGCCGAAAGCGGATAGATTCTGTACTAGGCGTCGATAGGGCCGGGTTCGCCCGGCCCTGGTGCCACATGGTGGAGGATAGGCACATATCGGGTGCGTGACGGTCGCGCACTAGAGTCGCGGTAAAGCGCGGCGCATCTTATGGAGGCGGGATCAATCGATGGCTAATCCGTTCGTCAAGGCCTGGAAATACCTGATGGCCCTCTTCGATTCGAAGATCGAAGAGCATGCGGATCCGAAGGTCCAGATTCAGCAGGCTATCGAGGAAGCTCAGCGCCAGCATCAGGCCCTCTCGCAGCAGGCCGCATCGGTTATCGGCAACCAGCGTCAGCTGGAGATGAAGCTGAACCGTCAGCTCGACGATGTCGAGAAGCTCAATGCCAATACGCGCCAGGCCGTCATGCTGGCCGATCAGGCCGCCGCGGCGGGCGATACCGAGAAGGCGATCCAGTACACCAACGCCGCCGAGGCATTCGCCGCGCAGTTGGTCACCGCCGAGCAGGCCGTCGAGGATCTCAAGGTATTGCACGACCAGTCGCTGCAGGCGGCCGCGCAGGCCAAGAAGGCGGTCGAGCAGAACGCGATGCTGTTGCAGCAGAAGGTCGCCGAGCGCACCAAGCTGCTCAGCCAGCTGGAGCAGGCCAAGATGCAGGAGCAGGTCTCGGCATCGCTGCAGCGGATGGATTCGACGCTGTCCGCGCCAGGTACCACGCCGAGCCTGGATGCCGTGCGCGAGAAGATCGAGCGCCGCTATGCCAATGCGCTGGGTGCCGCCGAACTCGCCGGCAATTCGGTGCAGGGCCGGATGCTCGAGGTGCAGCAGGCCAGCGTCCAGATGGCCGGACACAGCAAGCTGGAGCAGATCCGTGCCTCGATGCGCGGCGACGCGCTGCCCGCCGGTGGCGCGACCGCTATCAATCCGGCCGCGGCGCAGGCGAATCCGGCGCAACCGCAGATGAACAAGGGGCAGACCGCGCAGCAGTAGGCGCGTAGTTCGAAATAAATACAGTTCGGCGAGGACTGGTTCGGTGGAAGACAAGGCACGGGTACCTGGCGGGTCGGCCGTCGGTCATGCTCAGGCCCTGCCTGTCCGGCCACCGCGGGTCGCGCCGAGTGCTTGCCCTGAAGGAGACCGATGAGCCCGCAGGGATCTCGCGAACGTCGTCGTCGCGGTGCCGCGCTCGTGCGCGCACAGGCGGTGCTCGCACCTCAGCCGGGGAGTCTGCCCGACAGCCTGCGCGAGGTCGGCGAACATGCACTGGTGGCGGTGCGGCGCTGGGCGGATCCGCGCGAGCGGGAATTGCGTAAGCGCCGCCGGATCCGCCGCCGCAGTTTCCAACTCGGCACGGTCGGCGGTCTCACTACTGCGGGAACCGTTGGGCTGGTGGTGATTTCGGCACCGGTATGGGCTGTGGTGGTGGTTGGCGGGGGAGCGGTGGCGCTGGTCACCGGAACCGCGCTGAGCGCCCGCCGCTACCTTCGATTACGCAGCGCCCCGCTGCCGCAGGCTGCCTTCATACCGCGCAAGCAGCCACCCCCGTGGTCCTCTGCGCGCGGACCGATTTCTCGCTTGGTTCGGGCAGAAAAGGCGCTACACGGCCTCGGTACGCAGATCGCCCGCTCGAACCGATTGCCCGAGGATGAACTCGCCGACATGATCGAAACCGCGGGCTCGGGCGCGGCCGCGCTGCATGCGCTGGCCGCCAATATCACCGCGATGGAACAAGCACTCGGCGCCATGGGGCGTTCGAAATCCGTCGCCGCCGTTGGCCTCACCGAGAATATGCAATTCGCCCTCGGCCGCCTCGATAGCGGGGTCGCCGAATACGAACAGGTGGTCGCCGCGGCGGGGCGGATTCTCGCGGTTCCCGAAAGTGCCGTGCTGCAGCACAACTTCGACACCATCGTCGCCGACCTGCGCGATGCGGCCGATCGGCTCGACGGGTGGGCACAGGCACTTACCGAGATCGCGGATCAGCACGCCCCCACTTCCCTTCCTCCGCAGGCGATCTAGCGAGCGAGGGGCGGGACGATACTGCCTCTGCCGTATTCGCCGGGGCGGGGAGGTAGTGCTTCTGCCGTATTTACCTGGGCGGGGCGATAAGTGCTTCTGCGGTAGCTACCTGGCGGGGAGGTAGTGCTTCTGCGGTAGTTACCTGGGCTGGGTGAGATTGTCTCCTGCGACAGTTGCCGAGGCGAGGGCGGGTGATGGTACTTCTGCCGCAGCGCAGCTGGTCAGATGATCATTATCGACGGAGAGTCAGACTGCATGGCCCGGCTGCGGCTGCACTTCGCCGCCAACCTGGCGCTACTCGCCGAATATCCGCGACCGCTGCGGGCGCTGTCCATCATCGGATGCTCGTCACCCTGCTCGCCGCGCATCCCTGTATGGGCAGAGCCGCCGGGACACTAAACGCGGGTGGTGGTGCGAGGCACCGCCGAAGCCTCGGCTGACCACGTGCGATGGGAGTGTCGAGGTGTTCTGCTGTCCGAGCCCCGATAGACCGACATGCAACCGATGGTTGCGTGATTGTGGATGGTGGGCTAGCGTGATGTGCAACCAATCATTGCGTATGGAGGGAAGAGTATGGAGTACGGCAGCATCGAACGCGAGATTCACGTCGACGCCTCACCAGAGGTGGTCTTCGAGGTGGTCAGCAGCCCGGAACACATCTCCGAATGGTGGTCCGACGCGGCCGATTTCCAGGTAACTCCCGGCGCGGTCGGTGAGCTCGTCTTCGGCGACCGGGAACATGTCGCCCCGATAACCGTGCTGACCGTCGAGCGGCCCCGGCTGTTCTCGTTCCGCTGGTGCTATCCGGAGGGGTCCACCGACCTCGCCGACTCGCTGTTGGTCACCTTCGAGCTCACCCCGTCGGGCGCGGGCACCAGGATTCGGCTCACCGAGACCGGGTTCCGCGAGATGGGCTGGGAGGCTGCGAAATTGGAAGAGACCTATCAAGACCACGCCTCCGGTTGGGACAGGTTCGTTCCGCAGCTCGGCGAGTACATCGCGCGACTGGTGTCGACCCCGTGACCACCACCGTCGACGACGACCTGTGGTCCGCGGTCGGGGATCCGACCCGTCGGCGGATGCTCGACCTGCTTCTGGCGGCCGGGGATGGCACGGCCACCAGCCTCAGTGAGCAGCTGCCCGTGACACGGCAGGCCATCGCGAAACATCTGGGCGTGCTCGACCGAGTCGGTCTAGTACACGCCACCCCCGCGGGGCGGGAACGGAGGTATCGGGTGGATGAGGCGCAACTTGCCCGCGCGGTCGCGCAGTTGTCCTCCGTCGGGGCGGCATGGGATGCCCGGCTGCGGCGCATCAAGCGGATCGCCGAGGCGATTCAGCGCACACAAGATCAGCAGAAGTGAAAATCCAACACTGGAAAGAGGATTCGAAAATGGTGGATATCCTGCATCGAGTCGCAATCAAAGCGTCGACGGCCGAGGTTTATACGGCCCTGACAACTGTCGAGGGGCTCGCCGGTTGGTGGGCGACCAAAACCCAGGGCAAAGCCAATGACATCGGCGGCGTTCTCCAATTCCGTTTCGACGCCGGCGGATTCGATATGAAGGTCCTCGAGCTCGACCCGGGCAAGCGCGTGCGCTGGGAGGTCGTCGAGGGCCCGGAAGAATGGGTCGGCACCCACGTCGACTGGAACCTCGACCAGGTCGACGACTACGCCGTCGTGCTCTTCAAGCACGAAGGCTGGCAGGAGCCGGTGGAATTCATGCACCACTGCAGCACCAAGTGGGCGGTTTTCCTGTTGAGCCTGAAGTCGTTGCTGGAGACCGGAAAAGGTGCGCCTGATCCGCATGATGTGAAGATCGACAATTGGAACTGACCCAGTAGAGCCCAACTAGCGATCTGGTCCCCGTATCTCCGCAGCAGCCCCGGTCGCGACAAGCGCCCTCGGACTGCGTCGGGGCTGGTCGAGCAAGTGATCCAGCTGTTTGTCTGGTCCAGCGACAGTGCGTCAGTCCTTGGCTGACTCGGTGCACTATCGGGGCGGATGGACGACGCCGACGAAGCCGGCGGGGCTGCTGTAGGTGTGCTGGCGGACCGCATCGCCGGAGTTGCCTTCGATAGTGGTGATGGTGTTGCCGTTGCGGGCTACGACGAGTCCGATGTGTTTCTGGCCGGGGAAGACGATGAGGTCGCCGGGGCGGGCGGTGGTTGCGTTCGCGGCGAGGCCCATGCGTTGGGCATCGGACCAGACGGTGGGGACGTAGTTTTTGCCGGTCCAATTGACGTGGATGCCGGCTTGTTGCCACACCCAGGTGGCGAACGCTGCGCACCACGGTCCGTCGATGTTGTAGGGCCGGTTCACGTGGTTGTTGCCGCTGTTTTCGTGGACGCCGAGTCTGAGTTCTCGCTGGGCAATGCTGAGAATGTTGTCGAGACGCGAGGATTGGCCGTGCGTGCCGTTTTGTCGTGTTGGCATACCGGCCAGGGCACTCAGGTATTGGTTGGTGAGTTGTTGGATGGTTTGGGTGGTCACGGTGGAGTGCGCTCCACTTGCGTGGACGATGGTGCGGGAACGTCGCAGGGCGGTGTCCAAGATCTTCTCGACTTGGTGATAGCCGTCGCGCGTGAATGCGGCCGGGCCCAGTTCGGCCAGTGCGACATCGACTTCCCGGAGTATCCGGAGGAGGGTTTTACGGTCTACGTTGTTCGGGCCTGCGAGTTGGCGGATGCATGCGGCGAGTTCGTTGTCGATTGTGTTGAATGCCTGTGCGAGATGCCGGTGGTATAGCTGGCGGAGTCGGTATGCTTTCGCAGTTTCTCCGGCTCCGACTCGGCCGCTGGAATCGGCGCCGAGTTGGCTGTGAGGAGCGCCGTCGTCTCCGGGCCCGTACATCGCCGCCAGTTGCCGCAGGGTTTGTAACGCTTCCTGGGTGTTCGGAGCTGTCGTGGGTGCGCTGCCGGAGGGTGTGGCCTGTGGCGCTGTCGTTTTGGGGCTGGCCAGCGCGGCCAGTGCGGATGCGACGGCCGGGAGGATCGCTTCGACCATTTTGGTGGGAAGCGAAGGGTCTGTTGTCGCCTCGTGATGTTGCTCGGATCTGTTTCGTGGGGCGGGGCGAGAGGGTGAGGCGGTGGCTTGGGGTGAGCCGGGTGTCCTGGCGGGGTGACCGATGGTAGGCGGCGCTGGTGTGCTCGGTGGCGACGGGGGCATGCCCGGTGTGGGGGATGCGGGTGATGGACCGGCGGATGCGGGGGCGGGACCCGCTGGTGAGGTCGGTAGTCCGGGTTCTGGGCGGCTCGGTTGGCCAGGTTGCCATGGGACCGTCAGCAGTGGGCGGCCATTGCGTGATGGCGTGCGTTGGTCTGGGGGTGTGGTCGTCTCTGTCGTCGTCTCGGCGCCGTCTGTCTCATCGGGTACATCGGCAGCGGAGAACGGTACTTCCTCGGCGCTGGTCACGGTTTCGACTGCCTCTTTCTCGCGGTGGCCGACGCCGCTGTCCTGGTCATCACCCCTTTGCTGTGGGGTTGTGGCGGGCGATGTCGCGCGCAGGCCGGTGTCGGGTGCACCCAGACTAGTGCAATAAAATTTGCCCTTCAATTGTCAATTGCATGTTGGGTTGCATCACGTCCCGGATTGTGCTGCTGTCGTGCAGGGTCGTGCAGATGCTCGTGGTCTCGTCGTGCGGTGGGTGAACGATGGTGGACCCAGACGCTCCAGTCGACGGGTCCCGTCATGGGCACCGGCAGTGGTAGTTCGAGTGTGTGTTGTCCTGTTCGAGAAGGTGGCCGGATCGAGCGGATTGAAGTGTCAGGTGCCAGTGGGCGCTGAACGGTGTCGGTTGCCTCGGCTCGGGTGCGGCGCCCGGTGGCGAGATGTTTCGCGCCACGCGTGGTACGAAACCTGCGTTGGGTCATGCATATAGGACGAGACCGCAGTCAGCGGTTACGGCCACGACCGTCCGACCGAGCAGTCGAGGCATACGCACCCCACCCATACTCACTAGGAAAAATTATCGTTCAACTACTAATGCTGTGCGGTTTAGAATCACCCAATACCTGTCGTTCATACCCCAGTTGCCGCCATGCGTGGAGTACGCATCGTAGCCTCTGATGGCAGCGAACCTACCTAAGTCCGAGTAGACATACCATGCGTCGACTAGCTCTTGAATGCGTGCAGCGATCTCTGGTGTCTGCTCCATCTCTTCCAGCCGCCGCCGCTCGTTGGTGATGGATCGGATTGCAGCTTCTTGCTCGTGGTACAAGGGTGTGATGTCAGAGACTCGTGCATCAGGTAGCAGCGCCATTCGAACGACGCCTTCAGGATTTCCTTCAGCGTAGTCCAGCGCCGATTCTCGCACGGTTGTCACATAAGTTCCGTTTCCTGTGATCACTCCTGGGGCTGATAAACCCGGAAAGTAGGGTCCCGTCCTGAATTCCGATGCGTATCTAGGGTCTGTGACGCCACGAAAGAACTCACGGCCGCCTGCGGCAATGACCTCGTCCACGCCCCTGGAATCGGTGAGCGCTGGAAGTCCATCGAAACCCTGAAGGCGGTAGATCTCGCCCAGCGCCGGATCGCTGATGTCGCGGATGGAAGTACGCATCTTACTGCGAATGAATCCGAAGTCCAGATCATCGTGCAGATTACGGCCTAATGCGACATTTACGGTTGGCAACTGCGGCAGCATGTCATGTTCATCCGCCGGCGATCGTTCGGGCGACGGACCTGCTTCTCCGTCGAGTCCATGCGGCGGCGAGACCTGTTCGTCGGGGTGGTGCGCGGTCTTCTCGCCGGGCGGTAGTTGCGGCTTGACCGGTGTCTCGTCGGCTGCAGGCGTGGATCCGCGGTCAAGCGCTGCGAGGATCTCGCTGGACAACGGCGGTGCTTCCAATCCGTACCGCTGAAACGAGAAGTCGCGTACCGCCATCAGTTCGTCGAACGACATGTTCGGCTGTAGCGCTTCGAAGAATTCGTCGAACGGCATGTCGGGACGCATAACCCGATGCACTCTTCCGAGTGATATTTCGAACGGTGACAGTTTTCTGAACTGTTCGAGCGGTAGATCGGGAGCCAATGCCTGGTGGAGCTCCTCGAACGACATTGCCGGACGTATGGCGTGAAACGATTCCTCGAACGTTTGCAAGCCCTGATTCAATTCCTCGAGCGTACGCGGGCGGTCGAATACTTCCGGGAACCTCTCCACAGCACGATCGAGTATATCCGCATCCGGATGCCCGGCGAACGGTGATTCGCCCTGCGGATTGCCAACAGCAGGCGGGACCTCTTCGGTGTGTGGCGGAGGATGGTGGGGGTTGACCGGAATTGGTCGGTCCTCGGGTGGTGGAGTTGTATTTTCGGGTTTGGGCCAGACTTGTTTGTCGGTGGGGAGTGATGGTTTGGCTGGTTCTGGTGTGCTTGGCGGGGTGGGTTCGGGTTTGGGCCAGACTTGTTTGTCGGTGGGGAGTGATGGTTTGGCTGGTTCTGGTGTGCTTGGCGGGGTGGGTTCGGGTTTGGGCCAGACTT
>NZ_JBITGN010000004.1:0-72386 GCF_044457245.1 Nocardia sp. NPDC050630 | reverse complement strand
TGTTTGTCGGTGGGGAGCGATGGTTTGGCTGAGGGGTCCGTCGTGGTCCTGGCTCGCAGTCCGGGTGGTAGGGGGTGGGTGAAGATGGTGGCTGAGCCGACGGAGCCGCCGACGAAGCCTTGGAGCACGGAGGTTCGTAGTTCTTTAGCGTCTGGGAGATGGCCAGTGACGATGACGCCGGCGCCGGCGCCGCCCAGTGCTCCGGCAGCGCCGCCGGCACCGCCGATGAGCACTCCGGCGGTGACGTGTGCGCTGTAGCGGGCGAGGTTGGATTCGGATTTCGCGGCGAGTTTGCCGAGGAATTTGTTGATGCCGGGTGCGAAGCGTGAGGCGAATCGTGCTCCGATGCCGCCGCCGACGCCGCCGATGATCGCGGCGTCTTCGACCATGCCCCAGTCCATCTTGTCGCGGTGATGCAAGACCTGCATCTGGTAGTACTGGGCGCCAGCGTTGACGGCGGCGGCGGTACCGCCACCGAGTGCGAAGCCGATGGCGGTGGCTTTGGCCAGCGGCAGGCCCTTGCGTTTGGTGGCGCATTCCAGTCCGACCTTTTTGATGTTGCCGAAGTAGCGGCGTGCGGTCGCGGTCCAGGATGCTTCGGCGGCGGCCCGGTCTTCGGCTGCCTTCACCACGCCAGGTGCGGACATCAGCGCGTCCACCGCGAGTTGCGCCAGTAGTGCGAAGCCGGTTCCGATGACCTGCAGTTTGGTGAATTCGCAGTCGTTGGCCTTCTGGTAGCACTGCTCGGCCATGGAATCGCAGTAGGTGGCTTGGTTGCGTAGGTCGTCGCCGAGCTGCATGTTTCTGGTGGCTTTGGTGTCGGCGCTGTAGCCGTGGAGGGCGGTCTTTTCCGTTGCGCAGACCGCATCGTGACGTTTGCTGAGCTGGCGGCAGCTGTCGCCGGTCAATTTCCAGTGGTCGCCTTCGCGGCGTACCGCGTCCTCGTCGCACTCGGGCCAGTACCCTGCCACGGCCTCGACCAGCCACTTGGGAAATGCCGCCGGCAGTGTCAAAGTCATTGCGCCGCACCTGGTATTGCGGTTTGTACCGGCGGCGGTCCCGGGACTTCGGTCATAACGGCGGCGAAGTCGGTGAGAGCTGACTCGGTGACGAATGCTCGACGCGCTGTCGCGATCATGTCGTCGGTGAGGGGTGGGTCAGGGCGATGGTGATCAGTACAGAGTCGGTGTCGGGTCCCAACCGCAGGTGTATCCGCATCGGCCGACCGTCGAGGGCTGCGGGTAGGTCGGGCTCGAAGGTGTTGTGCCGCGCTTGGGCGGTGTGTCCACCGCCGAAGTTCACGGTGTCGCCGTTTTCCGTGCGGTCTCGATCAGTAAGCGGTGCAACACTTTTGCTGGTGCCGCTGCCTCGAAACCGTTGGTCTGCACCTCGGTGAACGCGTCCGCGACCGCCATCCCGGGGTCGAAACGGCCGTTGTGGAATCCGTAGCCGCTCAGCTGGGCGCGCCATTGCTCGTCCTCCGAACCCGACGCCGTGGCCGCGTGTTTACGCGGCGCGGTGCCTCGGGTGCGCGCATTGGCAGCGGAGGACGGGTACTTCCTCAGCCTGGTCACGGGTTCGACTGCCTCTCTCGTTGCTAGCCGACGCCGTTGTCCTGCTCATCACCCCTTGCTATGGGTGCGGGCGGTCGACTTGCGCCACACGCAGACCGGTGTCGGGTGCACTCAGGCTAATGCAATAGAACTTGCCTTTCAATGCGATGTTGCACATTGAGTTGCATAATGTGCTGACGGCGTTGTCGCGCAGTGGTGTTGATCTCCGCCCGATCCCGCGCGCCTCGGGCGCCACTTCCGCACCGGCAGCGCCGCTGTGCAAGTCGAGAGGGGCGGACCAGTGGCCAGCGTGTCGACCGGCGAAATTTGAGTTGCACATACTTCGCGCAGCTGGTGGCGCGGACGGGCGGCTGTAGCTGACCGTAAGGGCGGTCGGATCGAATTCGCGTTGGAGGGGAGCTTGACGTCCACCTCGGTTGCGACCGGTCGCGAGCGTGTCGGCGGCTCGGATGGCAACGTCCCCAACGGCAAACGCCCCGACGCCCAAGTCGGTCGGGTGCTGATAGAGGAGCGGCGGCCGCAACGACTCTTTCGAACCGTAGCTGGTAGCCAAGGGGTAATACCCGCTGACCGAGCTCGCCGACATCGGTTATCTCGTCGGCGGCCAAATTACGCATCCGACGAAATAAAAGTTGCATCAATAGGTTGACTTGCAAACTGAGTTGCTTGTATCTATAGGTGCGTGAGTTGTTGCCGAACGGGACAAGCTGTTCCGGCCGAGGTCGGCAGTGGCGACATGGTGACCGGACAGCGGTTCGAGAGCTGCGTCAAGAGGCGGCGCCAATCCCTGCGTCCGGCTGATCATCCGGGGAACTGGGAAGTCGTTCTGCCTTGGAGGTCACCGTGCAGTTGGTAGCCGCCGCGCAGGCGGGTGTGGTGACCCGCGAGACGATAGTGAACGTCTTCGGTGATGGCGATCGGGTCGACGTCGATGGCGCCGCGTTCCAGTTCATGGTCGCTGGCTTGATCGCAGATCATGCAGGCCGGGTCCCCGAGGCGGATGCGCTCGACCTCGTACGAAGCCACATCCGCCAGCAGCGTTATGACACGACCGGATACCCGCTGTCGATTCTTCAGGCCGATCGCATCAGCGTGGGCTGGGTGGTGCGTTCGCCGATGCCCGCCGGCGAAATCGCTTTGGACCGTGCGATTTTCTATGTCGCCGACGACGGTGTGGTGGAGCGCTCGACCTCATCTGTGCCGCGATCGGTGTTCGTATCCGGTTTCGAGCGACGGTTTCGGCTTCGCCGAGTGCGCCGAGCCTGACCGAAGGGGGGTGGCGGCGTGCACAGTGAACTTCGATTGGATTTGGACGGTCTGGGCGAGCAGAGTGCGCGGCTCGAAAACCTCGGTGACCGGGTGGGTCAGACCTACGTTGGACTGCGTGATTGCCTTGCACGTGCTGAGGGGTGTTGGGGCGACGACGATCTGGGCAAGGCGTTCGCCAAGGATTTCAAGCCGCATGCCGATCAGTTGCTGGCCAACCTGCGGGCGGTGGAGCAGAGCCTGCACAGCACGGCCAAGGGGATCGTGGACGCCGCGCACGACTTCGAGTTACACGATCAGAACACTGCCGGTCTGGTAGGCCGAGCAGCCAACGAGCAGACTGATCCAGATCCGGGCATCGGAGTGGGCCCGCATCCGCCCGCAGGCGTTACGTCTCCTCTACCGCCCGAGCCGGGAGTGCCGGCTCATGCGCCGTATGCCACGGCTGCCGACCCCCGTGGAACGGACCTGAGCACCAGGACGGGGCAAGCGAGTCCTACGCCGCATGCCAGGGCCGCCGACTCCATCGAACAATCCTCGCCTGGCGCGCCGAAGGGTGCGACTGGAGAACCGTCCGCACCTCAGGATGGTCCGCAGCGCTCGGACCCCTGGGCGCGGACAGGGGGCCGACATGGCGCTGAAAGACCTGTGGAGGACTCCGGCCGGCGGCCCTCGTCCTCCCCGGTATCGCCTCCACCGTCGCGGAATGCCGCCGGCGCGCCGGGGGCGGCCAAACAGGGGACGACTCCTTCGGTCAGTGCGGGAATAAGAGATACCCCGTGGACCCGGCGGCCGCTCATGGCACCCGGCGGGCCGGCGGCTGCTGAGGCGGGTCCGTCGAGCCCCCGGTTCGGTTCCCCGCCGCGCACTAAGAAGCCCACTGACGAACCGGGCCGAGACGATCGCCGTCACCCCCCTGAGCGACCGGTTGGCAACGCCGTGCTGGGTTGGCTGGCGCGGATGCTGGCCGAGCGGCACGGCGTCGAGGTCGTCGGTTTCGACCTGCCCGACCTGGAGGAGGCGGCTGTACGCCAGTTCGCGGCGGCTGTTGATCGTGTCCTCACCGAGTACCCGGTGATCGAACTCGACGTGGTCGCGGTGGCAGACCTCGACGACGGCGCAGACAGTGTCCAGTGGAGCAGCGAATCGCGCGACGACGCGGCGGCCGGCGGTGCGTCGTCGATCACTCTCGACCAGCGGACGGCACGTGCACCGAGCCGAGTTGCCGGCACGCCGGAATCCGGGGCCGGTCTGGAAGATTTGGTGATCTACTCGGCCACGGTCCGCGAACTCGGCCTAGCACTCGATTTCGCCGGTGGTGGTTTCGCGCGGAGGAAAGCGCAGCGTGTTCTGATCGCGGAATATATGCGCCTGGAGGCGGGGCGGTACACCACGCTCGCAGAGGTATTGCGTGGTTTCCGGCGCTGGCGTGCCGGTTTGACCGGGGCCATCGGCGGGGGTGGCTTCGATGTGAGTCGGGCGCTGGGCGATGCATTCGCCGATGTCGTGCTGCACGGTGACAAGGCGAGCGCTCCGGCGAGAACGCTCTACACGGTGCTGCTCGATGCGGCCTCGCGGCCGGGCTAGGTGGTGCCGGTGGAAGGGTTGTTGAACCCGGTAGTGCAGCTGCGGGAGTTATTCGAAGGCTTGCCCAACATTGTGCGGCGCCCGATCGAAATGGTTGTGTTCGGTGGCGACTTACCCCGGGCCGACGTGTCCAGGATGCGCTGGATGGCGGCGGAGTTGCGGGACAAGGCCGAAGCAATGAAGGGTCACTCAGAGGACGCGGGAAGCCTTCTGGCGCAGCAGGATTCCGTCGGTGCGCTCGGCGATCGGCTGCGCGAAACATTGCGCCTGCACCGGGACAGCACGGTCAGGCTGCACGACGAAGCGGTGATCCTGGCCGATCAATCGGAGGGTGCGGCCAACGATGCGGAGAAGACGCTGTGTGTGATGTTCGCGTTCGGCATCGAGTTGGGTTACAGAATCGTCAGGGTTCTGGCGGCTGCGGCCGCTGCTGGTCCTGGTGGGGAGGCGGCTGCGGCGCCGGTGGTGGAGTCGATGTTGGCGGAGGGCCGAGCCGAGGTCGAGCTGATGCGCGCGGGTCTGGAGCGGGCATATGAGCGGGGCGCGGCGAACACGGCGGCGAAGCTGTCGGGGTCGGGGCCGGTCAAGCTCGCTGTCGTCGTGGGCAAAGCCGCCGCACGACCCGCGGGCGTCGACGGCGGTGTCCAACTGCTGCAGGCCGCGGCCGGATACCGGAATTTGTCCCCGATCGGGGACAACGGTGAGAACCAGAAAGGCATCGACCTGATGTCGATTCTTGCCGCGGGTGTGTCGGGCGCTGGCGGTGCGGCTGGCGGCATGGTCGCAGGCAGGTTCGCGCCGCGGATTTTTCCTGGGGTGGAGAACAGCCGGTTGCTGCTCGGGCTGGTGCACGGGGCCGCGGGCGCGGTGGCCGGCTTGGGAGCGGCGGCGTTGATCACCGGTTGGCCGGAGGATTTCGACCACATTCTCGCGCCGATGCTCAACGGCGCATTCGCCGGGACCGTGCATGCCCACGCCGCCCGCTCTCGGTCCGCCGCGGTGGAGGTCGACGGCAGCGGACTGTTCACCCGGGCCGACCTGCGTGCCGACGTGCCGCCGATCAAGATTTCGGAGGAAGCGGAGCACGCGTGGGAGACCGCGAGGAGCACCTGGGCCGCCGGTCCGGACACGGTGGCCGCCCGAGGCGCGGCGCTGCGGACCGCCGCGACCGGCAACACCGAAACCGTTGGGTCGGGGCAATCGCGGCCGTCCGCGATGCCGGGCTCGATGCCACATGACCAGGCGACGGGCCGTGCCTGCGGCACAACCGACCGGCCGACCGAGGCAGGGCGGTCGGACAGGCCTGCTGATCGCACCAGCCTGACAGCGCCGCCGCGTGTCGTGGCCAGCGCGGAAACAGCGCCGCCACCACGGGTTCTCGCGGACGCCGCAGAAAATACCGCTGGTAAGCATCCGAGCGGCGGGGAGCACGGCCTCGTGGGAGAGGACGGCCTCGCCAGGGAGCACGGCACGTCGGAGGCTGCGACCGGTCCCGAAACGCCGTCTCCTCCCGGTCTGGCCGCGGGTTCGCACGACGATGCCGGTTCGTCGACACCGAGTCATCGCGATCGTGCCGATGAGGTGTCGGTCGAGTTCCACGCGCGTTCCGGTGAGCACCTCCCGGAGGAGTTGCGGCTGTGCAACCTGTCGGAGGAGGTGTTGAAGGCGGGGTTGTTCCATCCCGATGAGCGGGAATCGTTGATCGCGGGGATGGAGATCATCCGGCGGGGCACGACCGACGAGGTGCCGGGGGGGATGGTGTTGCGGGGGCCACAGCTGGAGGGTGGGTTCGAGATGGCGCGGCGGCCGGTGCAGATGCTGCCTGGCCAGGGCAAGACGTTGATGTTCATGTCGTACTCGATGACCCAGGCGGTGCGCCACGGTTCGGTGCTGCTGGTGACGACCGCGGACGGGTTGGCGCATCGGGAGTTCATCAAATACCAGAAGGTGTTGGGCGGTTTCGGGTTCGACGTGTTGCGGGCCGATCATGAGTCCGGGTTCGGTTCGGTGACGTCGGGTCGGCCCGCGATCGTGGTGGCCACCGGTGAGACGGTCGGACACCTGTGTAACGCCGGTCACATGCCTCCGCGGCGGGTGGTGATCGATGAGATGGATGCGATCGTCGACCGCGGGGAGAAGACGTTCATCCGCTCCGAGATCGCTGCCGGCGCCGCGGGCGAGGCGACGGTGCGGGAGGTGTTCGCGGCCCACGACTTCCTTGTGGAGGCGCTGGCGAAAGGGCAGCTGTCGCATGAGGATTTCGGCCTGAAACGGATCGCCGAAGAAGTCGACGTGGAACTGCCCGACGGAACTTTCGGGGTGGGGACGCAGTACTGGTATGACGGCCAGGCGGGGTTGACACCGGCGGGACGGGCGAAGGTCGAGGCGCTGCCGGGCGGTGAGCGGTGGCTGCGGCAGGTGGGGTCCTCGCGGCTCGAGATGGCCGCGGCCGCTGAGTTCACCTGCCGCAAGAACATTCACTACGTGATGGATGCGGGCAAGATCGTCATCATCGATCAGGGCGAACACGGCCTGCAACGCAATCCGAAGACCTCGAGTGAATCGCGGTGGAGCGCCGAGCCGGGCAAGGCGAGCCTGGCCCAAGCCGTCGAGGCCAAGGAGATCCGGGCCGCCGAGTCCATCGGGATGAGCGCCGAGGAACACCGAATCGTGGTGCGCGCCGATGCCGACTCCGCCAAGAGGATTACCGCGGCCGAGATCTATGGCACCGATCGCTTCTTCGACCACATCACCGGCGCTTCGGGCACGCTGACCGACCTGGGTGAGGTGCTGAAGACCGTGTACGGGTTGGAAGCACCGCACGCGGTGGATCCGTTCAACCCGTCGCGGTTGGTGCAGGGACAGCCCGATGTGCACGAGAACACTAGGGCCAAGCTGAACGCGCTGGCTGGCTATGCCCAGCAGATGTGGGACGGCGGGCAGGGCCGCTTCCAGGAAATCCTGTGCCACCGCAATGATTTGGTGGAAAAGCAGGTTCGGGCGTTGCTGCGGGCGGGGGTGCCGCGCGAAGCGATCGAGGCGGTCGACGCCGACCGGATCGCCAAGTGGGGCGCGGACTGGGAAACTGAGCTGGCGAAGGTATTCGGCGCTGCTGGTGAGCAGGGCAAGATCCTGGTGATCAATCGGCAGGGCCAGCGTGGTGTGGACATCGCGGTATCGGATGCGGTGCTGGCCAAGGGTGGCATGCATGTGTGGATGACCGAGGTCCCCGAACATGCCTACATCTACGAGCAGGCCAAGAACCGCACTGCCCGCAATGGCAAACCCGGCACGGCGCAAGCACTGATGTCGCCGCAGGACGCACTGATCCGCAACGCCATGCATCTGCGCGGGGTCCGGGAGGTGGTGGTCCAATACGAGCAAGCCGTCGCCGAGCACCGAACCGACCCCACTCCCGCAACACACGACAATCTCGTCGCGGCCGGCGACAAGCTCGTCTCGCTCGTGCCCGGACTGCAACAGCGCGCCCACCACCACGCCACCGCCGATTTCATCCTCCACTACGCACCCATCACCGATCCGTCCGCCCTCATTACGGCCATGACACCCTGGGACCCAGGCGACCTCGTCGGACCGGACCAACTGGTCGACCGGTCCACGCGGCTGGCCGGGCTGCTGGGGATCCCCACCTCGACCGTGACCGCTCTCGCCTCGACGCTCGACCAGAACGACGCGCTCGACCACAACGACGGCGATCCGCTGGTAAGCCTGCTCGACCGGGCGAACCTCCCACCCTCCGCCGTGGAGGCGTTGCGTCAACACCTCGACGCGACCGCGCCCGGCAAGGCGGTGCAATACGCGTTACTCACCGACGGGCAGGCGCTCGATGAGCTCATACCGCGACGCAACAAGCTGGCCGAGATAATCGGCTGGGCCCCAGCGAAGATCGAAGGCGCGGAAGGACTACGCCACGTCGGCGCCGCCATGACCACCGCCCAACTCGAGCTGGCTCGAGCTCTGGATCTTTCCGACTCCGACGTCACCACCGCAACGGCCCGGGATCTGCTGGGCGAAGCCCTCATTCGGCAGCTGTCCGACGACGGCACCCATCGGCCCGCCCCCAGCACCGATCCCGACCCCGCAGACCGTCGTGCCGCCGATGACTCGATGGCCGACGACTTCGCGGCCCGCACCACCGTTGCCGAGAACTCTGTCGTCGAGAACGTTGTCGCCGCAGCGTCGCTCTACCTGGCCACCACCGCCCTGCTCGATCTGGTAGTCGAGATACACCGACGCAGCCCGAACAGCGGCGTCTACAACGGTGTGACCGCCATTCGATTGCTGTGCGAAAAGAACGCGGACCACTTCACGATGCCGCCCAACGGAATAGCGCTGCGCGGCCACAACTGGGACACCGTCACATCGTCGTTCCGCCACGGCCCGCCCAAGGCATCCAAATCGCTGGATCAGGCCGTCGAATCGCTGAAACGGCGGCCGGGAGGCGTTCAAGTCCTGGTCTACAAATTGAAGAACACCGAGGCACACGGCAGTGACGAGGCCGACAACCACCTGGTGCTGTTGGTCAACGACAGCGAACCCGGTGAACCGCCGAACCTGGTGGTGGTAGACCTCGCGGCCGCTCGCGACGGCAGGACCGACGATGATTTCGGACCGAAAGACCTCAGAGACCGCCGTGCACTGCTGAACAAGGCCGTCAGGTTCGAAACTTGGCAGCGCGAACAGCAGAAGTTCATCGACACAGTGCCCGAGGCCGAATGCGCCTTTTGGACCATCGATTTCGACCAGCACGGCGATCTCGTTCCGGACTCGGCCGACCACGACACTCTCCCCACCAAGACACAGGTGCCTGTGGAATTGGTCCGGGAAATCAATGAAGCCGGCGAATCGGTACATGTGGAGGAACCGAACGTCTTGCGGCCGGCCGAACCCGTCAACGTCGGCAGCGCCCCACCCGTCGACAACCGCCGGGCCGATAGTACCGATCCGGATGGCCGCGTCGGCAGTCGCCCATCGGACGATCCCGGTGATTCGCAGCGCGGCAGCACACCACACGACGATCCTGTCGCCCACCCTGGCCCGTCCGGCTCGGAGCATCAGAGTCTGCGTCGGGCTGGCGAATCGGATGCGGCGGCACGCACGGACGCCCGGACGACGACAGTCGAGGACGACCGACCGGGGCCTGACGGATTCATCGGCAGCCGGCCCGCGGCTGAGTTGGGTGCGGTGTTGGCTGAGGCGGGTATCACCGGTGCCGTGGCTTGGCCGGTCTGGCGCCGCTTCGCGCAACTGCACACTCGCCCCGAGAAGGCGGCGTTCGTCACGGAGGTCCGGCGAGACTGTCATGCCCGCGCGATGGACTCGCTGAGCGCATACAGCCTCGATCCGCATCGACCTTTGAGGCACGATCGGGAGGGCCCGGTCGAGTGGGACTCCGCTGAAGCCGATCTCAGCGGCCAACTGGCCGCCGTCGCAGGCGATCTCGCCGAGGTCAAAAACCTACTCGACAGCGGCTACGCCGACAGCGCCTACGTCGTCATCGATCCCACCCCGAAAGGGACCTTCGCACCACGCGACGACGGCCGTTATGCGCATGCGCTCACCTTCACTGCTGTCGGCAACGTCATCCTGATCCGCGACCCCCGGATAACCGATGACAACGGTCGTGCCTACCCGATGGAATGGGAAAAATGGAAGACCGCTGCGGCCGACCGAGGTCTCTACCCCGAACCCGACCAGCGCACCATCTACGCCCTGTTCTTTGACAGCGCATCCACTCCAATCGTTCCCAGCGAAGACGACGGCACACGACCACAACACCCCATCGCGGGCAGCCCGAACAATGAAGAACCGCAAGGCGGCACAGAACAGCCCGGCACCGAGGACGAAACCGGCGAACCCTCGCCGTCTGGGCAACGACGACCAGCCGCACCGGATTCCGAGGGGCAGAAAAACACAAGCCACGATCCGCCGGATAGCCGGGCGACGAACGATTCCGGTAACGAGCCGACCGAACCCGAGGAATCCAGCGACACAGAAGCGCCAGAAAACACCAATGGCCTCGATAAGAGCGACTCCTTGCTGCGCTTGGCTCACGCTGACCCCTATGTGGGCGTACGTCTGGGCGCCGAGTTGTTCAACGACCTCGGCTCCGAGGTCATGCAAGCGATGTTGTCCTTGTATTTCATGCAGGTGCTCGGACCAGGACCAGCAGGCGCAATCGGATGGCTCTCCCAAATGCCCCATACCGTTGGTGCGCTGATCGCGGGACATCTGACCGACCACACTCCACCGAAGAAATTGCTGATCGGCAGCCAAATCGTGTCAGCAGCAGGAGGGTTGACAGCAACCGCCGCACTTGCCTCTGGATCGTCGTACTCCGTCCCCATCCTCGTCGGAACAACACTCGTCGGAGCGGGCGCCTCCGTCGTCTACAACAGCGCCATCGACAAGACGCTCATCGAAATGGTTGGCAAGGCGACGCAAGGCGGGCTGTCCCGCTTCTCCAACCTCAAAATGAACCTCAGCCGCGTTCTGGGACAGGGGCTCGGGCCTATCGCGCTGAAAGCCGGGACGTGGACAGCTCCCCTCATCGATGTCAGTACGAGCATTGTGAATCTGGGAACATTGTGGCGGTTGCCCGCGTCTTCGGCCGCACCGAAAACCGGTGAATCGGACGGGATTCGGAAGTCGATCGCCGAGGGCCTGCGTGCCGTCCAGAATCTCCCTCTGATACGACGCTCTTACGCCAACCTCGGTCTTACCAATTTTTATCTGGGAATGCAGGGACTGCAGTTTACGTGGCTGATCACCCACTCCGGCCTTCCAGCATGGCAGCAGGGTCCCGTGCTGTTGATCACCCCGTTCGGGGGTGTCGTCGGGAGTCTGATCCCTAAGAGGTGGTTGGAGAAAACCAGCATCGACACGCTGCTCACGGCCAGATTGGCGGGCGTGGCCGGGTCCGCGATAGTCGAGGCACTCACCACCAATCCCTGGGTAGCGTCGGCAGGATTCGCCAGCACATGGGCAGTCCAAGCTGTTGTCGGGGTACCCGTTACCACCTACATGAACAACACCACACCGTCCGAGGTGCGCGGACGAGTGAGATCCATCGGCTCCGCGACGGCCCGAGGCACGTTCGCGGCGAGTTCACTGTTCGCCGGCGGCGCAATTGCGCTATTGGGTCACCACACGACCGGCATGTCCATCGCCGCGACATTCGGCACCATCGCGGGCTGGTCCCTCTACCACCGGCTGTTCAAAGCCCGCAAACTGCTGGACTGCATCAACCAAACATCCCAAGCAACGTGGGCACTCGGCCTCAATACCGGAATCAAACCCAAACGGTGGCAAAGGAGCCCAGAACACCTCCGCAGAGCCATCGCAACCCAACTCGTCAAGATCCCAGGCACCAAGGACCCCGTCGCCAAGACCATCGACGAGGTCCAAAACCTCAAAGACGGAGCCGACACCGCCGTCCTGCTCCTCGACGACGGCAAGAAGATGCACGCCATCACCATCACCAACACCGACAACAAACCCGGCGGCAACATCGTCATCTTCGACACCAACATCACCAACACCGACGATCCCCACACCGATGCCAACGACCCCGACCGCGTCCCCCGCGTCCGCACCCCCGAAAAATGGAACGAGACCTATCCCGACATCAAAGACGCCTTCGTCGCCTTCCTCACCGCCGACGAGGACGACAACCTCACCAACCTCCACCCGCACGATCCCGACCAGGAAACCCCGCGCTCGGACGGCAAAGTCCTGGGGCCACTCCAGAGAGCGTGGGGCAGGCGCGCGTCACCCAGCAAGAACGTGGTGTCACTTGTCGACCGCCACAGTGACGAGCAATCACCTGATCCGGGCGCGGCGGATGGGCGCCCGGTGTATCTCGGGACCGCGCTGCCTGTGGACACGGGGTTCACCGATGAACAGCAGGACTTCGGCGATGAAGCCCTGCGTGCGGGTGGGTTCGCCGACGCGGACATGCTGCAGCGTCCCCGGAACCGTCATTTTGCGGATTCCGCACGCCGATGCGCGACCGAGAACGCCGAGTGGTGGCACTCGCTGACCGACCTCGCCCGGCCAGGTGCAGTGAGCATCACTCAGCAGGCGCTGATCCAGCTCTATCCGCACCAGATCGGCAATGCCGACGGCATTCCCGCCGCGATCCGCGACTACGCGAACCGGCTGTCGATCAGCCGCGACCTGGCCCAGTTCATAGCGCGCAAGCCGCCTGAGCGGAAAATCCTCAACTGGTTCCGAACCGAACTCACCGAGGCGGAGAGGAAGCAGTTCGGCAATCTGATCCATACCCGGAATCACCTGGCACAGTTGGACCGCCAAGCCACGGAGATACCTGGCAGCCCGCCCGTGCACGTCCTGTCCTACGACTCGACTGCCTTCAATGGCAAGGGGAAGGTCGTGGTTGCGCTCGGGAACGTGGACACCGCGCAGACGGTGAACCTCCATGTGCCGGGTACGAATACGACGTCGCGCTCGCTGACCTACCAGTTCAAGCCGCTGCGCAACCTGTATGAAGAGACGCTTCGGGTGGATCCGTCGCTGGAGCTGGCCTCGATCATCTGGATCGGATACGACGCACCGACCGGCCCCATTAGCACGGGCTACGTGAAAGCCGCCTTCCGCGGCCGTGCGAGAACCGGCGGCAACCTGTTGCTGGGCGATCTCGCGGCGTTCCACGCCACCAGGCAGTTTGCCGGAACCGCCACCCCGGATCGTCTGAGCATCCGGCTCTACGGGCACAGCTACGGCTCGGTGACCACGTGCTACGCGGGCAGGTACGGAAGGCTGGCGGGGCTGGTCGCATCGATCACCCTGTCGGGGTCGCCCGGTGCGGGTCCGGTGCACAATGCCGCGGAGTTCGGTATCGGCGCGGACAACATCTTCGTCTTCGCGTCATGGCGCGATCCGGTGACCTTGTTCGGTGCGGACCGGCCCGGTGCGTGGAGCCGCTACTACCGTCGGCTAGGTCTCGGCATGGATCCTGCTGCCGAGGCGTTCGGCGCCAGACGGGTCCGTGCCGAGTTCTTGGACTCGCCGGACTTCATCGGCGCCGAGGCCGTGCATCAGGGTTATCTGCGCCACGACCCGGTGACCGGACTGCCCACCGAAACGCTCGCCAATGCTGCGCATATCACCGCGGGCCGCGGAGACACCCTAATTGCGGTGGACCGCCGTCAACCGGCTCGCCGGCTCGGCTCGATGCCCGTTGATCCCGAGCACGGACGATATGACGATGGCAGCTACCACCCGGTCGCGCGGGCGGAATCATCCAGGTCAATTCTCGATGCGTCGCTAACCTCGGCAGCAGCCGAGTCCGACCGTACTACCGATACAACCGAACGAGGGGAGAGCCGCGACGCGGCACAGGTCCGCAAGATGCTTGCGCCGCCCCCCACGCCCCGGACTGCGCCATCGGCGGGTAGCGGGGGGACACAGCGACAGAGCGCGTCCACTAGTGGTGAGAGCGCATCGCACCGCACGCCGTGGACAGCCACGTCGAACAGCTCACCCGGACGAGAGGCCCACGATGTGCCTTCAATCGCGGGGACGGTAACCGGATCATTGCGGACTGATCAGAAGTCGGCTCCACAGCCGACGCCGTGGACGCGGAAAGACAGACGTCCGCCCGGCGGCACGGAACGGGCTGGTATCGAGACCGAAAAGGTTTCGAATCCATACTTGTTCGATGAGTGGGAGAGTATCGGCGAACTCGGTCGGGAGTTGGCGGAGCAATGCGTTGTGATGGGTGACGCGGCTGTGGCAGCGGCGTTGGGTACCGCTGCGCCGGGCGTGGCGCCGGTCATCGAGTTGTCGGTTCCCGAGGCTCTGTTGCAGCGATTGGAGGCCGCAGGCATGCGGGTCGCCGCGCGCGGGCCCACGGTGCTCGCCCACGGTCGGCTGCGTATATCGCAGGGGTGGCAGGGATTGGTGATGCATGAGGCTCTGCGTCGGCGGTCATGGATGAACGTGCAGGGGGCAGGTCTGCCGGATCTGCGGGGGTTGCGGGTTGCGGGTCTGCCGGATGTGTACGCATGGAAACAGGAGCGGGATCTGCCGGTGGATGTCGGGGCGGCGGCCTGGATCAAGGATTTCCTGCTTAGCCCGAGGTGTGCGCCGCTGCCCCTGACCGTGATCGCCACCGAGCTGGAGGAGGTGACCAAGGTCCTTCACACGCATCTGTCCGACGACCAGCTCGCCGACCCACAAATCCAGCGGGCGATACGGCTTGCGGCCGAAGGTATGTACGTCAATCGGACACTCTACGGTCATCCCGATATCGGGCGGGCCAATCAGATTCACGGCCGCTTCGAGCTGCGCGAATACCGGGTTGGAGCGTTCTACCACAACGGTTTCGGTCTTATCGGGGACCTGCACGCCGTACTCGAGAACGGTGTCCGTCAGGGCGGCGACATCGGGGAGATCGTGTTGGCGATGGTCGCCGATGCGTGGAGCGATATCCTCTACGGGGGCGGCAGGCGTACAGACAATCCGGACGCCTTCGACGAAAAGGCCTCGGCGGAACTGCTTTTCCACCGTGCCATGCGGCACGGCTACGGCCTGCCTACGGCTGTGCTGTTGGGGATGACGGTGGAGGCCACCGCATTCGACGAGGCCACCGGAGCTCAATCGGTCGAGCTGATGACATCGCTGCCGGACCGGTGGCTTGCGCTGGCGGGACCCACTGTGGTCGCCCAGATGCCTCGCGACTGGCCTTTCGTGGCGCTGCGGCTGGCCAACTGGGTGGCCGGTGTGGATTTGCAGACGCTGTCGGAGCCCGATGCGCTGGTCGAGAGCATCGAGTTGGCGGTTGAGGATTTGATGTCGCGCCGCTACAGCCCGTTCCGGGTGCTCGGCCGTGCCATGGCCAAGATGGGCGTTAGGGTCAACTTCATTGATAAGGCGCTGCGGCTGATTTGGGACTACCGAAACGCGGCGCCGGAGTTGTGGGACCCGGACATGACTGTCGGGCTCGCATTCGTCGATCGGCTGCGCCGCAACGCTGGCTTCATCGATCCCGACACCGGGCACCGCGACCCCGACGGATGGATTCTCGGCAACCGCGACATGCGCCGCGAGCACGCGGCAAAGATTCGGGAGATCGCCGACAAGCTCGAGGCGACACTTTTGCGGATGGAGCGGCGACTCGCGGGCAAGCCTGCCGACGAGCCGGACTACACCCCCATGGACGCCTACCGCGAGGCGAAGCAGCATGCGGTGGCAATGGCCGAGAAGTACGGTAGTTTCCGCTGGCAGCGGGTCATGCGCCCGGAAGAGCAACCATGGGATCTGGTAGCGGTCGCGTCGACGCTCGCCGGATGGTTGCCCGAAGCCGACCGGCCGAGTACATCCCGCGACGCTATCGAGGCGATGCTGCGGGTGAGCGAACTGGGCGCATCGGTGGCCGACGACGGTCGAGATGCCGTCGATCAGCGCCGGACCGGACCGGGAGCGGCGATCGTGTTGACCATGTCGGAGAAGGCAGACGGACAACCGCGGTTGCGCGCCGAACTGGACTACTACACCCGGGGCGAGCCAGGAATCGACGAAGAGTATGTGCGCGCAGCCTTGTCCGGTATCGACTGCCAGCCTCGCGTGGAGGAATCCGACGCCGATACCCGCGGACGGGTTTGGCATCGGATCAAGCTCGACTTCGACCACCCCGTACCCGATGACGGGCAGGACCGAAGCCACCTGGTCACCGGCCGGTCCGGCCCGCAGGCCATGCCCGTCGGACCGTTTGCGGACCGGGCCGCAGTTGAGCGTCGGGCACGGTTCCTCGTCAATGGCGTGTTGAAGACCAGCGAATACACCGATCAGCTCGCCCCTGTCGTCGCGGAACTGCTCGTCCGCAGCGATGCGACGGTGCTGCAACTCGACCGAGACGAGCACGACGAGACCGTCGCTGTTCTCGACATGCGCGCGGGCGACTGGAGAGTGCAACTGGCGGTGGACACAAACGAGGACGCCCCACTCCCGACCGAGACGACAGTGCAGCTGCCGATCACGCCCGCCACCGCCGAGCATGAGACCGCCGAACACCCTGCTTTCGAAACCAACAAGCGTGACTCGGCAGGCGATCGAACAGGCGCATCCGGCCGCGTCCAGAGACTGGTCGGCACTGAGGATCCCACTCCGCACAAGGTGGCGAAATCCGAATCCGGTGACAGTGTCCTCGTGGGGATTGTCCATCGCACGGACCCCGACCATCCCCAATCGAAGGCGTTCGGCGGTCTCGCTCACGGCTGGCTCGACCGTACGAGCGGGCACGCCCGAATCCTTCTTGTCGAAGGCGGAGTTCCGACGCCGGGTCCGACAGAACGGGATTCGCTGGCCGCGGACAGTGACACCGGTCGGCTGGCGTATCTCGCCGCCGTGCATGGTGTCGAGATCGGGTCACTGGAAGAAAACCCTCGTGATCAGGTGGCTTGGTTGATCGAGGAAAAAGGGCATGACCCGGAAACAGTCTTCGCGTACTACGTCTTGCGCCGGATACCACAGGCGTTACGCGCACAGGAGGGATATCGACCGGATACAACAGAACACCTACTCGAGACCATAGCAATGCGTTCGTTCATTCTGCCGGGCAACGTCGATGGTCGAAAAGCGTTCGGGCGAGTGATGGCGCGTCTTTATCCGGAGCGAAAGTCTCCCTTCGAATTCAGTGCAGCCGACGAGGACTGGTTGTTGCGGGAAACGGTGGACATGCTCGCGGGCAGGCCGGTGGAGACGCCGGTGCAACGGGTCGCGGCCGATTGCCACGAACGTAGAAAGGCATACGCGGTACAGGTGGTACTAAATGCTATCGCCGACGGGAAAGAGGTCTTCGCCATTTTCGGTGAGCCCCACTTCGACGAGATGGTTGCGAGGATGGGGGCGGACTTCCCAGCAGGCAATGTCCGGGCACTCGGCGACTCCACCGAAACGACACCGCGCGGCATACATCCGGGAACGACGGGGGTGCACCTGCCGATTGCGCCCGCTGAGGATATCCACGAGAACATTCACGCGGTACTGACTGCGTGCTTGCCTGATGCACCGCAATTCGTCGACCGCCTGATGTCGGCGGTGTCCGAACTCGGCCCAGGCGTACTGACCATCGGCGTCACTCGCCCACGAGGCCACCGCGCCGTCGAATTGACTGTGAACGGCACTCGCCGATCCGTGTTTTTCGAGCAAGACCGCTACCAGTACGTGCCGCGCCTGTCGGACACCGACTTCGGCAACCTCCCCGTGACTCGACAAGCCGACGAGGCACTTCGCGAACTGCTGCCGGTCAACGCGGACCTGACCGCCCCGGCCACCGACCTTGCAGCATACGTCGCCGATCATCTGGCCACCACGGAGCAGGAGGGAATCCTCCCGCACGATGTGCTGGTAGCAGCGCATATTTCGCAGGCGATGTACCTGCCAGGCGAACATCGGACGCTGCAGTTGGCCGTGCGGGCCGATACCCCGGCCGACATGGCCGCAGGCGAAAGGACCATCGCTTTCGTGCGACTTCCCGTCGGCACACCAGTAGTCTGGCATCCCCAGACCGGCGAGCTGCGCACCACGATCGACGCGCACATCACCCGGGTGGTCCAGACGGTCGACGAGCAACCACTCCGCCTCTACGCCGTCGCAGGCCCCGTGGGCCCGACCGGCGGACAACACCAGCCGACGGGCGAAGGCGATGAGCCCTGGAGCCCGACCGAAAACGAGAGTGAAAACGGTCAGTTGGTGCCCCAGACGGATGAGCCGAGCGACGGTGAGCAATCCGCGAACCCGGCGCAGCCGCCAGGCTCGGCCGCGCCCGACACCTCAGGCCCGACCGAGCCCTCGAAATCCGGATTTCTACAATGGATCCGCGGCAGGGGCCAGCCCAAGAACAAAGAACTAGCACCGGGTGCGCATGTGAGCGGCGTGGACGCCGGTCAACCGAACCGCGCACCCGTGGAGGATGACGCCCCCGCGTCGCCGCCGACACCCGCGTTCTCGCCTGAGAACGATGCCGGTGCCGAGACCACCACGGAGCAGGCCCGAGAGCAGACCGATACCAACGAAGAAACCGATCAGCACTCTGCATCGTTGAGTGAGGAGACGAGCCTCGGCGAACTCGGCCGGAAGTGGGCGGGTTACGACGAACGAGCCCCGCGAGCGATGCAGGTCCACCTCGAAAGTCCACACGGCGAGTTCTCGCTCGATCTGGTGTGCGACGGCGATCCGGAGGTGCTCGGGCGGGAAACCCTGGTGTTGCCCACCGACTTTCCCGGCATCGACGATATATCCGCTCGGCATGCCAGTATCGGCGTCCATCCGTCCGGTCGGGTCTGGATCCGCGACGAAGGATCGACGAGTCATACATACGTCAACGGGACCCGAATCAAGCCCGGCTCGAAGGTCATCCTGAATCCAGGCGATCATGTGCAGCTCGGCAACGCAAACAAGTTCACCGTCGCCTACCCACCGGCCGAGGGCGGCCCCTTTGTCAACATCGTCGACCAGACGCGGAAAAGCAAGCAGGCCATGAAGGATCTGGCCCGGATACCCGAGCACATTTTCCAGCGGGTGAGCGATTACATGAACGGCACGCCCAACGGTGGAATCGTCATCGGCAACAGGCCCATTAGCCAGTTGCCCGGGATCGAGGAAACGGTGCGGAACAGTGACGGACCCAATCACTATGCCAAGTGGGAACACGTAGATGGCCTATATCTACAGAATGACCGGCGGGTCTACATCAATTCCACCAGTAGGAACGGATCAGGGATGCTCGTCTGGCATGAGGTCGGGCATGTTGTTGACGAGGTGTACGGAGCCCATGGCGACTGCCTCAGCGATGACGAGTCCTGGCTCGACCTCCATAGGGTGATGGTGGAGACCCTCAGAATCAACCCTAAGTGGAATAGATACAACAACAACCCGCAAGAGGCGTTCGCTGAAACGTTTGCGTCATGGGTGTCGGGCTCCCAGCAGCTGCGCAAGTTCGCACTCGGTGACGAACAGATAACCAATCATTTGAAGGAGTATTTTGACCGAATATTCAGATGATGCTGGGCCGCTGATGCTGGCCGAGGTGAGGACTGACGGCGTGACGATCGTGCGGCCATTGGTCGGCCGGACCGAGGATGGCTGCTATTTATCCCTCCGAACCCGGCCAATGGTCTACGGCAAGCGTACGGATTGTCGGGAGTGTCTGATTGTCGGAGATCATCTGACCGGCACGGCAATCAGAGGGAGGTGGTGTGTTCGGCGACGGTCCAGGCGCGGGCTTGGTCGCTGATGGTGATGCCGAGGCCGGGGCGCGATGACAGGTGCATGCGGCCGTCGGTGATGGCGAGGCGTTCGTTGAAGAGTGGGTCGAACCATTCGAAGTGTTCGACCCAGGGCTCGCGGGGGTAGGCGGCGGCGAGGTGGATGTGGATTTCCATCGCGAAATGTGGTGCCAGTTGCAGGTTTTGACTGTCGGCGAGCGCCATTATCTTCAGGAATTGGGTGATGCCGCCGACGCGCGGTGCATCCGGTTGCACGATGTCCGCGCCGTGCGCGGCGATGAGTTGGGTGTGTTCGGCGACGCTGGTGAGCATTTCGCCGGTGGCGATGGCGGTGTCGAAGGTGGCGCTGAGTTGGGCGTGCCCGTCGAAGTCATAGGCATCGAGGGGTTCTTCGATCCATACCAACCCGAATGGTTCGAAGGCTCGGCACATGCGGCGGGCGGTGGGGCGGTCCCACTGCTGGTTGGCATCGACCATCAATGGCACACGGTCGCCGAGCTTCTCGTGCACCGCCGTGAGGCGAGCAAGATCCACCGCGTGGTCGGGGTGTCCGACCTTGATCTTGATACCGCCGATGCCGTGTTCCAGTGATTCGGTTGCGCGGTCGAGGACTTCTTCGATCGGTGCGTGCAGGAACCCGCCCGAGGTGTTGTAGCAGCGCACCGAATCACGGTGGGCACCTAGTAGTTTGGCCAGCGGCAACCCGGCGCGCTTGGCCTTCAGATCCCACAGGGCGACGTCGAAAGCGGCGATCGCCTGCACTGACAGCCCGCTGCGACCGACCGATGCACCTGCCCACATGAGCTTGTCCCAGATCTTGGCGATATCGCTGGGGTCCTCACCGAGTAGCACGGGCGCGATCTCGCGGGCGTGTGCGAACTGTCCCGGCCCGCCCGCGCGTTTGGAGTAACTGATGCCGATGCCTTCGAGTCCGGCCTCAGTGGTGATCTCGGCGAAGAGCACGGCGACTTCGGTCATGGGTTTCTGCCGACCGGTCAGCACCTTCGCATCGCTGATCCCGGTGGGCAGGGGCACGGTGACCGAGGAGATCTTGACGTTGGTGATTCTGTCGAGGATGGGTGAATCCATGGTGTGTTCCTTCGGGGTCAGGCGATCGTCTTCACGAGGGTGGTCAGCTCCGCGAGTTCGGCCTCGGTCAGGTCGGTGAGCGGCGGGCGGACCCGACTGGATGGTCTGCCGACCGCGGTGAGACCGGCCTTGATGATCGATACCGCGTAGCCGGGTCGGCGGTCGCGGATGTCGAGGTACGGGATGACGAAATCGCGCAGGTGTGTGTAGACGGTCGCGCGATCGCGGGCGCGGACCGCGCGATAGAAATCGAGCGCGAACTCGGGGGCGAAATTGAAGATGGCCGAGGAATAGGTGGTCACACCCATTTCGGTGTAGGGGAGTGCGAAGGTTTCCGCGGTGGGCAGGCCGCCGATGTAGGTCAGCCGGTCGCCCATCCTGGCGTAGATCCGCGTCATCGACTCGATATTGCCGACTCCGTCCTTGAAACCGATGAGGTTCGGACTGCGCTCGGCCATCCGGGCGACCGTGACGTCATCGCAGGCGGCATTGGCGCGGCTGTAGAAGATCACCCCGAGCGAGGTCGCGGCACACACCTGGGCCACATGTTCCACCAAGCCGTCCGGCGAGGCCTCCACAAGGTAAGGAGGCAGCAGCAGGATTCCGTCCGCGCCGGCCGCCTCGGCCGCGCGGGCCTGTTCCACCGCCATCCTGGTGCCCGCTGTCGCGGGCGCGATGACCGGGACCCGGCCACCGGTCTCGGCCACGGCGGCGCGCACCACGCGATCGATCTCCGCACTGGTCAGGGCGAAACCTTCCCCAGTGCCACCGGCCGCGAACAGGCCAGCGACCTCGTATCGGGACAGCCAGCCGATGTGATCCCGATAGGCCCGCTCGTCGAAGTTCAGTTCGGCGTCGAAATGGGTGACCGGGAACGAGAGCAATCCGCGCCCTAGCGCGGGTCCCAATTCCTCGGCGGAGAGCTGCGACACGGATATCCTCCTGGCAACGGAAATTGCTGATTTCTTGGAGATTAGGTCCGGCGCCCGATGCCGGTCCAACACTGTTTCGAAATCGACCGATACTCGAATGGCATCAGATCAGGCCGGGTGGGGTCCGACCCACACCGCTCGTTTGGGTATCGCTCAATACCGAATTGGTGTTCGACGGGTATCGCTTCGGCCCTTTAGCCTCCTTTCACACCCATTGCAGGGTGATCCGGCGCACACCGGCCGGTCACAGGAGGACAGTGATGTTGAAACGTGAGACAGTGCCCGCCGACGGCGGCGCCCGCGCCATGGCGGCACCCACCGAACAGCGGCCGGGTCGTCGCATTCCCACGCGCTATCTGGTGCTCGGGCTGTTGTTCATCATCACCGCTGTCAATTACGCCGATCGCAGCAGCCTGTCGATCACCGGCAGCGCGGTCCGGTCGGATCTCGGATTTTCCACCGTCCAGCTCGGCTACATCTTCTCGGCATTCAGCTGGGCCTATGTCGTCGCGCAATTGCCCGGCGGGATGCTGCTGGACAAGTTCGGTGCACGGCGGGTCTACGCGGCGAGCCTGGCATTGTGGACACTGGTCACCGCGGCCACCAGCCTGGTCGGTCTGATCACCACCCCGGTGCTGGTCGCATTGTCGATCGTATTCGGGTTGCGATTGCTGCTCGGCGTATTCGAATCCCCGGCATTTCCGGGTAATGCGCGGGTGTCGACCATGTGGTTCCCGACCGCTGAACGTGGCCGGGCGACAGCGGTTTTCAATTCGGCGCAGTATTTCGCGACTGTGATGTTCGCCCCGGTAATGGCCTGGGTCACCAATCAATTCGGCTGGCGCTGGGTATTCGTACTGCTCGGCGTGCTCGGCTTCGGTTTGGCGGTGTTCTGGTGGCGCTGGCTGTATCCGCCGCGCGCACACCGCCGCGTCACCCCGGCCGAACTCGATGCGATCGTCGCCGGTGGCGCGCTGGTCGACCTCGATACGACCAAGGGCGAGAACGCGACCCAGCGCAAGCGACTCGATCGGCGCATGCTCGTGCGCGTCTTCTCCACCCGGCCGCTGTGGGGCGTCTATGTCTTCCAGTATGCGGTCAACGCGCTGACCTATTTCTTCATCACCTGGTTCCCGATCTATCTGAACAAGGGCCGCGGGCTGTCGCTGGTGCACGTTGGATTCGTCGCCGCACTGCCGGCATTGGCGGCCTTCATCGGCGGCCTGGTGGGCGGGATTCTGTCCGATGCCCTGTTGCGTCGCGGACGATCGCTGACGGCGGCGCGCAAAATCCCGGCGGCCGCGGGCATGTTGCTCGCCACACTCATCGCGCTGTCCAACTTCAGCGACAGCACCACCGTGATCGTGGCGATCTTGACCGTGGCATTCTTCGGCAAGGGCATCGGTTCCCTCGGCTGGGCGATAACCACCGATATCGCGCCGACGCAGGCGGTCAGCTTCGTGAGTTCCACCATGAATGCCTTCGGCAATATCGCGGGCATTGTCACCCCGATCGTCATCGGCTATCTGGTTTCTTCGACCGGTTCGTTCAATACCGCGCTGTGGTTCGTATCGGCACACGGTTTGCTCGCCGTCGTCGCCCTGATCGGTATGGGCACCATCCGGCGTATCGAATTCGACGCCTGATCCGAAACCGGAAGTGTCCCATGACCATCAGATATGGCAGCGCATTCGGTAGCGCCGGAATCCTGCTCGCGGCGGCGCTTGCCGGATGCACCGCGGACCGTCCCGCCGCTCCAACGACGATCGTGTACGTATCGAATGCCGACAGTGCCGAGATTTCCGTGCTCCGTCTCGACAGTGCCACCGGTGCGATTACTCCGGTGGATACGGTTTCGGTGTCGGGTAAGGTAATGCCGCTGACAACAAGCCGCGACCACCGCATTCTGTACGCATCGCTGCGATCGGCCCCGTATTCGGTTGCCACATTCGGAATCGACTCCGCGACAGGGAAATTGCGACCAACACCGACGGTTGCTCTCCCGGACAATATGGCCTATCTCTCGACGGACCGAACCGGACGCTACTTGCTCGCTGCCTCCTATACCGGGGACAAGATCTCCGTGAACGCGATAGATCCATCGGGTCGGATTTCGGCGGAGCCGCTGCAGGTGATCGCGACACCGCCGCATGCCCATTCGATCGTCGCCGATCCGTCCAATCGGTATGTGCTCGCGGCCGCACTCGGCGGTGATGTCATTCTGCAGTACCGCTTCGATGAGAGCACCGGACGATTGACGCCGAACGAACCGGCTTCCGTCGCAACCGAACCGGGCGCGGGCCCACGGCACTTGCTCTTCCATCCGAACGGCCGCTATGTCTACGCCACCAACGAACTGGACGGGACGGTCAACACCTACCGTTTCGACCCCGACCACGGCACACTGACCCTGCAACACTCCGATTCGGTACTGCCACCCGATTTCGCGGGCGGCGCACCCGCCACCTCGGATCTGCACATCACGCCCGACGGGCGCTATCTCTATGTCGCCGAGCGAACCTCCAGCACGATCAAGGGGTTCCGGGTGGCCGACACCACCGGCGCATTGACGCCGATCGGGTCCACGCCGACCGAGACCCAACCCCGCGGGTTCGCCATCGATCCCCGAGGCCGCTACCTGATAGCGGCGGGCGAGAAGTCCAATGCGATTACCCGCTACACGATCGACGCGAGTACCGGCGTGCTGGTCGCTGGCGACCACTTCGGCATAGGTCGTGATCCCAACTGGGTCGAGATCATCGATATGCCCTGAGTAGCAGCACCTTCCCGCGACACCCTCGTCCGCGACACGCGGAATGCATTGGGACACCATCCATCCGGGTCTCGGCACCGAATAACAGTTGATCGACGCCGCTGCTGGTCGCCCTCGGCGAGCACCAGCGGCGCAGATCTGGTCGGTGTGTTTCGGGAGGTGCGTCGCCATATGCTGTTGATATTCATCGTGCCCGTCCTTGCGGCGATCATCGCGGTGGCCATCTTCGTGATCGGAGATCGGCTGCGGCCGGATTCGTGGGTGTCGACCGAGGAGGAAGCCTCCGGGTCCCTCGTACTGGAATTGATCAACACGCTTTTTCTGGCGGTGGTCGCCTTTGTGGTGGTGATCTGCTGGCAGGAGTACGACAACGCGCACAATCACACCGTTGCCGAGGCCAAGGCACTGGTGGACACGTATTGGACCGCACATTCGATGCCGGATCGGGAACATCGCCAGATCCAGGGCTTGGTGCGGGATTACACCGATCAGGTCCTCACCCGGGAGTGGCCGGTTATGCAGGCGGACCGGCGGCTGAGTCCGCCAACGCAGGACACCTTCGACAGTCTGCGCGATGCCGTGGAGTCGATCAATAGCACCGATCCGGACGTCATGGATCTGCGCACGAGTGCGATGGCCAGCCTCGACGCGGCTGCCGAGGCACGCCAGGACCGGGCCATGGACGCGAGTTACCAGATGCCCGTATTCCTATACGCGGCTTTGTGGTTCGGCACTGTACTGCTGTTGTGTTCCGCAGTGCTGTCGGGGGTGGAGGTCACCAGGCGCAGTCTGCTGATGACCGCGCTGCTCGGCATCGTCGTCGGCACGACGGTGCTGGCGATCTACAACCTCGACCGACCGTTCTCCGGTGGAAACAGTGTCTCGAAGGACGCATTCGAATACGCCATGTCGCGCTACGAGCACATCACCTGACGGGTCGGCGCGAGACCTGCGGAGCTGCGACGGATGGGATACCGGCGACATGGCGTTTGTTGTGCAAAGACGAAGGGCCGCGGTGGCGGTGGCGGCAGCGGTGCCGTTATTCGTGGGAGGGCCCGCGACCGCCGATCCCACTGGGCCCGAGTGGTCGGTCATCGGTGATGTCGCCACCGGGAGTGCTGCCGTCGACGCGACCGGTACCGGAAGTGCCGCAGCGGATTCCGGGAGTAGCTCCTACGGCGGAGTCTTGGCTCTCGAACCCAGGGGTGTCGCCACCGGCAGTGCGGCTCCGGGGACAGCGATGTCGAGCAATGTGAAGCAGGGCAGCACGACGACCGGCACAGCAGCCGTCGATATCGGCGCCGATGCCTTACCCGCTGGCGGGCGCGCGGATGCGACGGCCGGAGCGGGCGAGACGCTCGGCCTCGACCCCGGCAGCGTCCAATCCGCCTGCACGGGCAGTGCCGTAATCGGCAGCGCGACAATACTGCTCGGTCTGATGTCGGGCAGCGGCATAACCGGCTCCGGTTTGATCGGCACTGGTTCGGTCGGTTCGAGCGGATCCGGGCTCGGTAGTGTCGTGGTCGGCAGCGCGACGACCGGCAGCGCACTGCTGACCTGTCTGCTCCTACTCCCGGCCCCCGAACCGGACGCACCCGGCATCCCCCTCCAGCTCGGCCCGCCGCCCGCACCACCGGTGCCCGCTTCGCCCGCACCAGCGCCCCCACCGGAATTCACCGCCGCCGCACCGGCACTCGCGATCGCTCCGGAAACGCCGATCCGCACCACCCCGCATCGACCACTGCCCGCGGCGGCCGAATCCGCTCCGGAGAATCCGATTGCCTGGAACCTGCTGGAGCTGGTGACGGTCATGGTGGTCACCGTCCTGACCGTGGTCCGCAAGGTTGCTGTACGTCGCAACCGGCGAGCCGAATGACGCGCGCGGGCGTGGCCCCGATCTGCTGAGCCCGGGCGAATGATTGCTCGAACCGACGTTGGGGCTGCGCGTCTCATGAGCGGTGGCTATCATGACGGCGGACACTCAAGAACTGGTCTGGGGCAACGGATTTGGATCATGGGAACCGGCAGGTAACTCATGACCCGCACCACACGTGCTGCCCACGTGGGGCAGATCGGCACGACTGAAGTCGTGCGAGCAGTTTGTTCGTCATCCGTTGTCATCAACCTGCCGAAGCTCGCTGCTCTGACATAACTGAGGCCAGTGCTGGGTCTGCTCGATTGTCAAGGTTCTTTAGTTTTCAAAAGTTCGGAGTTCATCTGTGGCAACGCACACGCATAACCCACCGGAATCACGCTCCTCGGTCGGTGGCTCACCGGGATTCGGGGCCGGGCCGCGCATCGTGATGTACACCCCTGAATTCGCCGCCGACCCGCACCGGGCCTACGGACAGATGCGCAAGAAGTTCGGTTCGCTCGTGCCCGTGGATCTCGCCCCGGGCGTACCGGCCACCCTGGTGATCGGCTACTACACAGCGGTCCGCATTCTGACCGATCCTGACCACTTCCCGGCGGATCCGCGGACTTGGGAGCGAAACATCCCGGCCGACTGCCCGGTACTGGGCATGATGAAGCGGCGGGAGAACGCCCTGCGCACCGACGGGCAGGAACACAAGCGCTATCGCGAGTCCACCAGCGCGGCGATCAATGACGTCGATCTGCTCGGCATGCACGCTGTGATCGAGCAGATCGCGATCCCGCTGATCAACAAATTCTGTGCCGACGGACACGCTGATGTGTTGCAACGCTACGTTCTTCCGCTGGTATTCACCGCGGTGAACACCATGCTGGGAGTCGACTCCGATATCGGCGCGCGGATTGCGTCGGCAATGGATGCCATGTTCGATGCCGGGGTCGAGGTCGGTGCGGGCGAGCGCATGCTGCACGAGGCGCTACGGCTGCACGTCGATCGCAAGCGGGAGGAGCCCGGTGACGACATCACGACCCGGTTGATGCTTCACCCGAGCGGTTTGACCGATGAGGAGGTAGTCCAGCAGTTGGTGACGCATTACGCGATCGGGGTCGAACCGCTGGTCCATCTCATCGGCAATGCGTTGCGACTGATGTTGACCGACGATCGATTCGCCGCGGGCATGCACAGCGGTAGTCTGTCGACCCGCGATGCGCTGGACGAAGTGCTGTTCACCGACCCGCCGTTGGCGAACTACTGCATTTCCTATCCCCGTCAACCGATTCTGCTCAATGGCGTGTGGTTGCCCGCTCACCAGCCGGTCGTCATCAGCATGGCCGCCTGCAACAGCGATCCCACCATCAGTGCGGTCGACGGGGTCGAACGTGACGGCAATCGCTCACATCTGGCCTTCAGCGCCGGACCACACATGTGCCCGGCACAGGATGCCGCCTATTTGATCGCCCAGGACGCGATCGACCAACTGCTCGATGCCCTGCCCGAAATCGAGTTGGCCGGTCCGGCCGCCGAACTCGGCTGGCGCACCGGGCCGTTCCACCGCGCGTTGACCGCGCTGCCGGTCGTCTTCCCGAAGTCCGCTCCGTTCCCGGAGTTTCCGCCTGCCTGAGATCCAGACCCAGGGGCCGAGATCGCCGACCATCGACGATCTCGGCCCGCTGTCGGCCGACATCTACATGAGTTTCATCGGCGCGGACGGTGTGAAAACGACGGGGAATGCCGCCATCGCACGATGGAAGGGGCCGGGCCGCCAGATCAGCTGATCCGCGGGCACCCCGAGCTGGATATCGGGCAGTGCGTCGAAGAGCTGATCGATGGCGTACTGAACCGTCAGGTACGCAACGCCTTTGGCCGGACAGGCGTGGGGCCCGGCGCTCCACGCCAGGTGTGAGCGGTTGCCGAGGCGTCGTCCGTCGGCGTCGTCGTTGCCGCGGATCGCCGGGTCGTTATTGCAGCCGGTGAGGCTGATGACGACCGGTTGGTCCGCGGGTAACCAGATATCGTCGACCATGATCGGCTGGCGCGGATAGGTCGTGCAGAAGTTCGCCATGGGCGGGTCGTTGAACAGAACTTCGTCGATCGCGGTGATCGTGGACAGGTTCCGTCCGAGGACATCCGCGCACTTGAATCGGTCGTCGGTGATCATCAGCAGCAGTGCGTTGGTGATCAGGTTGCGCTGTGCTTCGAATCCCGCGCCGTAGAAGCTCATCAGCTGCGCGAAGATTTCCATGTCATCCAGGGCGACAGGGTGGTGTGCCAGCCGTGAGGTGACGTCGTCGCCGGGGTGTTCGCGTTTGAGCTGGATCAGCTCCAGTAGTGCCTCTTTGAGCATGACCATGCCCTGAGCGCTGCGGACCGTGTCGAAGCGCGCTGCCATGCCGTTCGCGACACGCTGCCCGATATCGGGTGGGCAGCCGACTATTTGGTTCAGGACACCGAGAACGAGCGGAAAAGCGTACTGGGTCACCAGATTGGCGTTCCCAGCCTTGCAGAAGGTATTGATCAGCGGGATCGCGATCTGCTCGATGATCGCGGGCAGTCCGTGCACATCGATTCCGTCGATGCTCGCGATGGATGGCTCCCGATAGCGGATGTGGGTAGGCCCGTCGTTGTTCCGTGCGGCCGGGAGCCAGGCCATCATCGGCCGTACCGGGCAGTCCTCGGGGACGGTCTTCTGCCAGGTGCGCGGGTCGGCGGGAAAGTGGGTGGGGTCGTTGAGGATTCGCACCGCGGTCGCGTAGCCGATCACGAGGGTGGCCGGCACTCCGGGGGCCAACTCGATCGGAACCAGCGTGCCGTACTTGCGCCGCATCTCCTCGTAGGCGTGGTGCGGATCGGCGACGAACTCCGGGGTGTACAGCGGAATCCGCTCGCCGGTAATGGTCGATGATCCGTGCTGAACTGGGCAAACTCCGGTCGTGCCGGTGTGCGGATCGGACGTGGGGGTGTGCGGTGTGGTCAAAGACGTTACTCCAAACGGTGGAACAGAATTCGACAAAGACTGAATCAATGAGCGCGGGCAGGTTCCTCGAGTAAGGGTCAGCGGTGCGTCGTCGAGCGTTCGAAACGACACACCCTTCCTAGGACCTTTCCGGAACCTGGCGACTCGCCCACGCTAGCAACATAGCAACGCGCAGGCCGCGACGCCCGGGGAACCTGGTTGCGACCCGGTTGGTTCGAGCGTGTCGTCGACGACTATTCGACCGCACCACCGACGGGCAACCGGTTGACCGACGCGGCTGAATCGCCCCGTGACGTTTCGTCGACACCGATCAGCCGCAGTAGTGGCGCCGTCATCGCCGTTGTCACCAACGCCATTACCACCAGTATCGAATACAATTGTGGGCCAATGAGTCCGGTGCTGAGCCCGACATTGAGTATGACGAGTTCGGTCAAGCCGCGAGTGTTGAGCAACGCTGCCAATGCCGCTGCCGATCGCGATGTCAGACCGGTCAGTCGCCCGGCCAAGTAAACACTGCCGAGCTTCCCCGCGACGGCCACCACCATGATCACGACCAACTCGCCGATGGCGGCCCGATCGATCGCCCCGAGGTCGACCGCGAGTCCGGCCACGACGAAGAATCCGGGCAGCAGCACCAAGCTCAGAATCCGGGCACCGGATTCGACTGCTTCGCGTCGAGCGCGCGGGAACACCACGCCGAAGGCGAAGGCGCCGAATATCAAATGCAGTCCGATCCATTCCGTTATCGCGCCGAGCAACAGCGCGCCGCCGACACTGATCACGATCATTGTCTGCTCAGCGCCCGCCGCGGCGATTCGCGCCAATGCCGGGCGCACGATCCACCACGTCACCACCACGACCGGCACCAGCAGCGCCAGTCGCCACTGACTGCCCATGCCAGGGTGCGCGACGGCCAGCACGACGGCCAGTGCCGTCCAGGCGAAGATGTCGACCAGCGCCGCACAGGCGAGGCTGAGCTGACCGATTCCGGTGCGTGTCAGCCCACGGTCCTGCAGGATCCGGGCCAGTACCGGGAATGCGGTCACAGCCAGCGCACAGCCGATGAACAGCGTGAAGCTGGGTAGGTCGCCGCTGCGGTGGCGCGCGAGCGTGGTCGCGGCGATGCCGCAGCCCAAGATGAATGGCACGGCGTAGGCGGCCACCGATACCGCCGGGATAGACCGTCGGCTGCCCGCGAATACGCCGCGGTCGAGTTCGAGCCCGGCGACGAACATGAATACGGCGACGCCGACATTGGCGAGCAGGGTCAGATACGAGCGGACCTCGTGCGGGAACAGCATGTCCGACAAATGCGGCCCCAACACCGTCGGGCCCGCGAGTATTCCGGCGGTGATCTCCCCGATGACCGCGGGCTGGCCGACGCGTTCGGCCAACCATCCCAAGATCCGAGCCGCCGCCATGATGAGGGCGAGATCCATGAGGACCACGACGATTTGACTACTTTGCACTTACTTCTCCCTCGCGATTCGACGGGCTGCCCGCGTTCAGCTTGCCCACATCGCGCTCAGTGTGGTGATGACACAGTTCAATGCCCGTCCGGTATCGAGTCCGGTGTCGAGGTGACTTCGGGGTTCGGTGTCGACGTGCAGCCCAGCCGGTGCGGTGCCCGTGGTCCGGCAGGCGTTGACGTAGGCGTGGATCGCAGCGGCCGGATCGTCGGCATGCATCGGATCGCACATCCAGCCCACCGGGGTAGCGCACCGGGTGGCCGCCTCGAACAACGCGGGAAGTGCGGCGGCGGTCCGGGTGCCGGATAGCGCCGGGATAAGCGTGAGCCGACCCGGCCGACGCGTGGGATTCAGATACCGGCACAGGAATTCGACATCGTCCGGCGTCGCGGTAGGTGCGAGGGTTACCGCCAGCGGGTTGCGGACCTGAGCGGCGAAAGACAAGTGCTGGGAGGTGAATTCGTGGCTTCGGTCGCCGATCCACAGCAGCTGGGTCGAACGGTCCCACTCTTGCCGGGGCTGCTGAGGTCGAGTCGCATCCGCCTCGCATGACCGGATCGTGCGCGAGATATGCAGGGGCGCAATAGAACTGTACAGTTCGCGGGAGCCTGAGGGCGCGCTTGCCGCGATCGGGAGCATCGAGGCGACCTCGACCAGCAGATCGCGTACCACCGACGGCGGGTAGCGGTCCGCGGCGCCGCGCAGCAGCTGCGCGCAGAGTGCGATAGGCGGGTTCGCGAGGCGCCAATATTCGAGCTGTGCCGCGGCCCGACGGTATTTCCGGTCAGCGGCCACGGTGTCGAAATCGGCTGGTATTCGACATGTTTCGCTGTCATATCGCAATTGGCCGATGGTCACGATCGGCAAATCGAGTCCGTGGTTCAGCACGGCGGCAGCACTGATCGCCAGCGCACGGCGGGCGGGCAATGCCGTGATATCGAGGGCGGCTTGGGCTCGGGCGCCGAGATGTACAGCGAAGGCGCGCCCGCGCGCCGCAGCGGCCAAATCAGCAGTGAGCGAGTCGCATTCGCGTGGGTGGATCAGTTCCGGCAGCGCTCGTGAACACTGCCCGCCGGTGTGCGGCGATTCGGTATCGCAGCCACTCGGGCGTGCCGTCGAGGGCTCGGTCGCTCGTGATCGGGGGTATTCCGGCTCATCGGCCCAACTCAGCTCCTCATCCGAGATGGGAGCATGTTCCGGTGGCACGACGCTGGGATTGAATACCTCGCGGATATAGCACAGCGGTCGTTGATCTCCGAGCATGATGACATACGCCTTCGCCGCGCAGAGGCGACCATCGGGCCATCGCGTGACGCCCGCCCGAAGCACATGCCGTCGCTGGGACACACCCCGCGAGATCAAGCCGCGCCCGATCGGCACGTGCACATCGTCGGCGCCGGCCGCGGCCGCGGGGCCGCTCACCGCGACGACATAGTTGACCGATGCGGTCACCATATCGGCATTGATCAGACATGAGCGCCGGACGATGACACGGTCGGGGCCGGCCAACCGCAGTGCCTCGGCGACGGCAGGGGGCAACTGCTCGGCCGCGAGTTCATCCTGACGCAGCACCCGTATCTGGAGATCCGTGCCGAGTATGGCCTCGAGTCTGGGCTGGGTGAAGCCGTCGCTGGCCAGCAGCATCCGGGTGACTGGATGGCCGAATTGCGCGATCTGCTGTGTGGCTGTCCGGGAACCCGAACCGCCGACCGGGAAATCGCCCGGCGGCTCGGGGTCGGAGCGCGTGATAGTCATAGTGTCCGACTTCGCGCTGTGGTTTTCACGAAGGCCGGAACTAGAGCACGGGGACGTCCGCCACCTTCGGTGGCAGCACCGGACGCGCGATGGCCGCGACCTCCGCAGCATCGCGGGGCCGCGTGGTCAGGCCGAGTACCGGTTCGGTGGTAATTCGCACATCGTCGAGCACCGTATCCGCCAGCGGGTCACGCCAGTGGTCCCAAACGACCGACATATCCAAGTGACCCATGTACTCGAGGTTGGCCGATTCCGCGTGCAGTTTTTCGGTCTCGCTGAGTTCGGAGGCGATTGTGTCGGTTGGAGTGCGCCCTTGCTGTCCCGAGGATTCGTCCACATCGGTGAGCCCGGCCATGATCCGGGTGAAGGACACCTCTGGAGTGTCACCCTCGTGCGTCTCGGTGAGTTTGTCCGCGTGCGAGAAGTATTCGTCGGAACCGATGTACTGCTCGTACATGCGCGAGACCAGTACGAGGAACCGTGAGTAGGCCCGTCGGGCAGTGTGCTCGTAGAAGGCCATCGCGTCGGTCTCGCTCATTTCGCCACGCAGGGTGGTCGCGATCGCGGCCGCGGCGACGAGCCCGCCGTAGGTCGCCAGATGCACGCCGGTGGACAGCAGCGGATCGAGGAAGGCCGCGGAGTCACCGACGAGGGCGTAGCCCGGACCGCAGAACCGGTCCGACACATAGGAATAGTCCTGCTCGGCTTTGACTTCGGCGACTTGCTTCGCGCCTTCGAGCAATGCGCTCATGGCCTTGCTGTCACGAATCGTATTGAGGTAGTACTCGTCTCGACCCTGCTCGCGTAGTCGCTCGCCCGCCTTGCGGGCCGAAACGACGTAGCCGACGCTGAATCGGTCATTGGACAGCGGGATGTGCCAGAACCAGCCGCCCTCGGGTGTGGACACGACGTTGATCGCGCCTTCCGGGCTGTCCGGGTGCAGGTGCGCGCCTTCCCAATACGACCAGACCGCGACATTGCGGAAAGCAGGATGCTGCCGACGCATGTTGAAGCGTCGCTTGGCCAGCAGGCCGTATCGTCCCGATGCGTCGACGAGAAAATCGAACTCGGTGGTCTGAGTGCCGTTGTCGCCGGGGCCGGTCCATTCCACGGCTATCGGGCGGTCACCATCGAAAATCACATTCTCGACATTGGCGTTCTCGATCACCAACGCGCCTTGGTCGGCGGCGTTGCGCAGCAGAATGTCGTCGAATGCGTCTCGCTCGACCTGGTAGGACCAGGCTTCGGCATCGACGAGCTGGGACCAGTCCAACAGCCAGTTATCGTTCTGCCACTGGAAATAGCCGCCTCGTTTGATCTGGAAGCCGTGCGCCGCGACCTTGTCGAACGCGCCGGAAAGGCGCAGGGTCGACAGGCACGATGCGAGCATCGACTCGCCAATGTGATACCGCGGGAACGTATCTCGTTCCAGAAGCGTCACGCGGATTCCTGCTCGAGCCAGCAGAGCTGCGGTTGTCGACCCCGCTGGGCCGCCACCGACAACGAGGACATGCGGATCGTTCGCCATTGCACACTCCTTGGAACAGCGGACACCGACACGCACTGTGCGTCCATGTCGGCAACCGAACCAACTCCGGTCCCACGGTGGTGGATCAACCCGGACCGAGGCGTCGCCGTCCGTTAGCCATCCGTGGCGACGCCCTCGTCAGATTGTAGCGGCAACAATCGAATCATCAACCGCCGGAGTCGATTTGGAGTTCCCAGACAATCGGTGGTAACCGGTGTCTGAAGGGTAGCCGAAACCCCGAATCGGACCTTCGTGCCGGCTCGCCCTTACAAAGCACGCCTGGGCGGGTATCGGATGCGGCGGCGCGGTGTCCGCGAATGCATATCAGCGCAGCGCTTTTCATCGAGACCGTGCGCCGCGATCGGAGGGAATCGCCTGGGCGTGACAGGCGAGACTGTTCGGTGTCGTTTGGCATCACCCCGCTCGGTCGGCAAATTCAGAGTAAAGCCCAAATCAGGTCCGCGCGAGGCGTTCGCAAAGTTGACTTCTGCGGTTGGCGAGCTCCGCTCGGCGAGCAATATCCGGATTGCGCTGCGGTGGAAGCCATTTGCCGACGCAGGCGCCAGCAACGCGGGTGCGAACTGTCAGGCGGGCACCCGCGTCAGCTGATCGAGGTGCCTCAGTCGGGTGTCTGCTCGTCGTCACGTGCCACCGCGACCGTGGCCTCGGCGGCGATTCGGGCGACCTCGGGGGTGCATCGTCCGAGACCGCATGCGGTGGCCACGCCGAAGGCATGACGACCCAACGCCTGCTCGAAAAGCGCACGCGCTCGGTCGCTGTTCTCGACAGAATCCGCCGAAACCACGCCCGCGATCACTGGCCAGTCGGTGGCCAGTGATCGCAAGGGAGCGTAGAAGCGCGGCTCGAGTGGTGCGGGCTCGGCGCCGTACGCACACGGAATATGGACCGGGGGCAGTGGCGCGCCCTGCCGATCCAGCAGTCGCGCAGTGCGATTGAGCAAACCGACCGCGGGAGCCAGACTGCGCGGGGCCAGCAGGCTCTCGTGCTGATAGTCGCCATAGCACAGGTGCACAACGGTTTCGGCGCCGATCTCGTGCAGCCGCCCGAGCACACCGGCGAGCTGGCGCGCCACCAGTGGCGCCAGTGCCCACCGCGAACCCAGTTGTGTCGCTTTGACCATGCTCAACAAAGCAAACGGCGACTCCAACTGCCAGACGACACGGTCGCCGTGCCGAGCGATTACTTCCGATACCTCCTGCACCACCGCTTCGGTGAACACCGGCAGCTGTCGCAGCGCGGCGACGGCCAGATCGAAGTGCCGCAATGCTTTTCCGATCGGCAACCCGCCGGATACCGCCGCGCCGGCGAATACGAACATTGCCAGATCCAGTGGATTCGGCAGGCTGATCTGTACTTTCGTCTCGGCCAATTGCGGCCGCTCGCGCTGCAACGACTCGAACGCGGCCACGACTTCACCGATGCGTTGCACGCGGTCCATCGAGACGTGTCGCACTTCGAGCTTGCTGCCGGATCGCAGGCCGTAGCTGGGGAAGTCGCTGTAGTCGGCATACCCTCCGGCCTGGACGATCTCGAAGACATCGGAGTGCTGCTTGCGCGTCCGCAGATAGTCCATGATCCAGTCGGGGTCCAGATCACAGGGCAGCGCGGTGACCGGCCAGCCCGCCGTGCGGTCGGCAAACCATTGCAGGATAGCTTGATCGCCCGTCATCAGGTCCCCTGGAAGACTGCCGACATAGTGTGCGTACCTGGTGGTGGTCATCGGTGGCCCCTAACGTTCGGATATATGCGAGCGACAGCCAATACTGGCGCAGGTGCGCCAGCGCGACAACTTCGACGTCTTCTGTTGTCGCCCTTGGCGAATGCGGAAATCGATCGCATTGCGGGGCGTCGCTCCCACTGCCGACGAAAGATCGGGGTGAACCCTGATCTTCACCCGGATATTGGTGCTGAGCTGGTGATTTATCAGCGCCCGGCTGTCAGCATCGAGGTGTCGGATCGTCGGATGACGGTTCGCCCGAGATCTTCTGGAGGCTGGCATGTTGTGGAAAATCATCGGTGTCGTAGCGGTCGTGTGGATCGCGCTCGCCATCATCGGTGCGTTGATCAAGGGGCTGTTTCCGATTCTGGTGATCAGCGCGGTCGTCTTCGGGCTGTACCTGCTGTACAAGGCGGTCGCGGGGTCGGACAACTCCTCCGTGAGCAAGCTGTAGCGGCCAACTGCGGGGCCCGCCGGGACTCGGGCGTCGCGGTTTCGTCAGAGGTGGGCCGTGCGGAGCGCACGGCCCACCCGCGTTCGAACATCTGCTTGAATGACCAGTGTGGAGCAGGTTCCCGAGGATTGGCAGCGCGGTCTCGTCATCGTGGCGCATCCGGACGATATCGAATACGGTGCGGCCGCCGCGGTGGCACGCTGGACGGGACAGGGCAAGGACATTCGCTACGTCCTGGTGACCTCCGGCGAGGCCGGGATCGCGGGCATGGCGCCCGCCGAGGCAGGACCACTGCGCGAGTCCGAGGAGATCGCCGCCGCCAAGGTGGTCGGGGTACACGAGGTGGAATTCCTCGGTTATCCGGACGGCCGCGTCGAGCAAACCTTGGCGCTGCGCCGAGACCTGGCCGCCGCGATTCGCCGTCATCGTCCGGAATTCGTGGTGCTGTTCAATTTCGGCGACACCTGGGCTCCGGGTTACGTCAACAGCGCCGACCATCGCGCGGTCGGCCGCGCCGCCCTCGATGCCATCTCCGATGCGGGCAACGAGTGGATCTTTCCGGAGCTCACCGAAACTCCGTGGTCGCCCCGGCTGGCCGCGGTGGTCGGGCCGAGCGCCACGCACGCCGTCGACGTCACCGACACCATCGAACAAGCCGCCGCGTCATTGGCCGAGCACCGCCGCTACCTCGAGGTGCTCAGCCCCGAGCCGGTCGCGGACCAGGTGCGCGCGGTCGTCGACATGGCGACCGCCCCGAAGCCCGGATTTCCGGCCGCGCGCGCGGTCGGCTTCGAGCTCTACCACTTCGGCTGACCGTTGTGATCGAAGTCACCTCTAATGTCGTTGCCGAGTCCGCTTCCGTGAAAATGTCGCGCAGATCACGCCCACTGGTCCTGGCTGGATCGATCGCAGGTGGTCGGGGCTATTGCCGTGATAGCGAGCGACTACTGATTCGGGGGTCGCGATCTGGTGCGGAAACGTGGTGGCCGACCGTCACCTAGGCTGTTGGAGGCCGTGTTGTGAAGTCGATCGCGCTTCTCGGGCGAATGTCGTAACAGATTCCCGCGCATGGGGATATGGGACGAGTTCGCTCTTGTAAACTCGAACGCTTGACTCGCGGCAGCAGAGCGGTCCGTTAGTGAAGTACGTGCGTTCCATTATGCGGGTGTGGTCTTTAGGCGCGCAATAGGTGAGAGGTGTAATACCGGAAATGGCAAGGGATCGTCGTTCCGCACGCGGTAGTCGTCGCCGAGTCGGTCTGCTGTTCGGGAATTTGCTCGCGGCCGCTGTGGAGTCCGCCGCCGACGCCGTCGCCATCCGGTTCAACCCTTCGGGCGATCCGTCCGACGACAAGCAACTGACCTATCGCGAACTCGACGAGTTGTCCTCGCGCGTGGCGCGCGAACTCATCGAACATGGGGTCGGCGCGGGCGATGTGGTGGCCATCGGTATCGCGCGCAGCATCGAATCCGTGCTGGCCGTGTGGGCGATCGCGAAAACCGGCGCCGCGTACGTGCCCGTGGACCCCGGCTATCCGGCCGACCGGATCGCGCACATCCTCTCCGATTCCGGTGCCGTCCTCGGGCTTACCACTGCGGCACACCGGCCGGTGCTCGGCACGACTGTGGACTGGATCGAACTCGACGATCCGGTACACGCTGGGCGCATCGCCGAACGCCCGGCTCATCCGATCTCCTACACCGACCGGGTCCGTCGACTCGACGAACGCCACCCCGCCTATGTCATCTACACCTCGGGATCGACCGGACGGCCCAAGGGCGTCGTTGTCACGCACGGCGGCTTGGCCGGACTGGTCGCCGCGCAGCGCGAACAGTATGCGGTTACCGGGGAGTCGCGGGTCCTGCATGTCTGCTCGCCCAACTTCGACGTTTCGGTGCTCGAGCTCCTGCTGACCTTTTCCTCCGGTGCGACATTGGTGATCGCGCCGCCGTCGGTCTTCGGTGGGGCCGAACTCTCGGATCTGCTGCGACGCGAGCGCGTCACCCACATGCTCATCACCCCGGCCGCCTTGGAATCGGTGGACCCGGACGGCCTGGACGAGCTGCGCGTTGTCGTGGTGGCCGGCGACAAGTTCGGACCGGAGCTGGTCGGCCGCTGGGCTGGCGAGCGTGCGTTCCACAACGGCTACGGGCCCACCGAAGCGACGATTCTCGCCACCAGCACACCGCCGATGGCACCGGGTGAGCCCATCACGATCGGTACGGCCATCGCGGGTATCGGTGCCTTCGTCCTGGATGCCCGGTTGCGCCCGGTGCCCGCAGGGGTGATCGGCGAACTGTATCTGTCGGGTCCCGCCTTGGCGCAGGGCTATCTCGGTCGGCCGGGCCTGTCCGCCGAGCGCTTCGTGGCCAGCCCATTCGGCGCCGATATCGGCACGCCGGGCGCGCGGCTGTATCGCACCGGCGATCTGGTGCGGCGCACCGAAGAGGGCGGCGTCATCGAGTACCTGGGTCGCTCCGACTTCCAGGTGAAGATTCGCGGCTTCCGCATCGAACTCGGCGAGATCGACAACGCGCTCACCGGTCATCCGGATATCGACTTCGCGGCGACCCTCGGCAAGACGCTGCCATCGGGTGCGACCGCGCTGGTGGCCTATGTGCTGCCGAAGGCGGGGGCCGCGGTGGACACCGAGGCGCTCGGCGAATTCCTCGGCGAGTCACTGCCCGCATACATGATTCCGGCCGCCTTCGTCGTGCTGGACGAGATCCCGTTGACCCCGGTCGGCAAGCTGGACCGGGCGGCACTGCCCGAGCCGGTCTTCGCTCCCCGCGAGTTCCGCGCGGCGGAGACGCCGGTCGAGGAGATCATCGCCGAGGTATTCGCCGAACTGCTCGGGGTCGAGCGCATCGGTCGCGACGACTCGTTCTTCGCATTGGGCGGCGATTCGATCCTGTCGATCCAATTGGTCTCGCGCGCCAAGGCACGCGGTGTGGTCTTCACCGCCGCGGAGGTTTTCGAACATCGCACGGTCGCGGCCCTGGCCGAGATCGCCACCTCGGCCGACGCGGTGGAGCAGCAGCTGCTGGCGGAACTGCCCGGCGGCGGGGTCGGCGAACTGCCGTTGCTGCCGATCATGGCGGCGATGCTGCCCAGCGACTCGTCGTATCAGCGGTTCTCGCAGACGATGGCGCTGCGGCTGCCCGACGATATCGACCGGGAGACCCTGGTCGCGACGCTCGGCGCCGTCTTCGACCACCACGACATGCTGCGCGCTCGGTTGCGCGAAGCCACCTCGGACAACCCTCGGACCTTCGAGGTCTTGGAGCCGGGCACTATCGACGTCGACGCGCTGGTGCATCGGGTAGAGGTGCCCGACGATATCGACGATGCGGAGTTGTCGCGGCGGGCGAGTGTCGAGTACGACGCGGCGCTGGGCCGACTCGATCCGGCGAATGCGGTGATGGCGCAGTTCGTCTGGTTCGCCTTCCCGCAGGGCGGCCGCCGTCGTGATGTCTTGCTGGTCGTCGCGCACCACATCGTGGTCGACGGAGTGTCCTGGCGGATTCTGATTCCGGATCTGGCGATGGCGTGGTCGCAGCTGGCGGCGGGACAGCCGGTGGCGCTGCCCGCCAACGGAACCTCGATGCGGCGCTGGGCGCACGCCTTGCGCGATGCGGCGCAGGATCCGGTCCGAGTCGCGGAACTGCCGTTCTGGCAACAGATTTCCGATACCGAGGATCCGCTGTTCGGTGCCCGCGCGTTCGATCCCGCGGTGGACACCTTCGGCACCGTCGATCGCGTCGAGGTGACGGTGCCCGCCGAGGTGACCGATGCGCTGCTGACCGCGATCCCGGGCCGGTATCACGGTGGTGTCAACGACGGCCTGCTCTCGGCGCTGGCGCTGGCGGTGAGCAAGTGGCGTGGCGAGAGTGCGGGCGGTACCGCGCTGGTCAAGCTGGAAGGCCACGGCCGCGAAGAGGGGCTGGTCCCCGGTGCGGATCTGTCGCGGACGGTCGGCTGGTTCACCAGCGCCTTCCCGGTCCGGCTCGATCTCGCCGGCGCCGATGTCGCCGAGGCCTTCGCGGGTGGAAAAGCCTTGGGCGACATCGTGAAATCGGTGAAGGAGCAGTTGCTCGCGGTCCCCGACAAGGGCCTGGGCTACGGCCTGCTGCGCTACCTGAACCCGGAGACCGCCGCCGAACTGAGCGGTGCCCCCCAGGTCAGCTTCAACTACTTGGGTCGGGTGTCGACGGGGAAGATTCCGGAGGGCCTCGGTGCCGTGGGTTGGGTGCCGGTCGGGGATCTGGGTCAGCTGGATGCCGAGATGGATCCGGATATGCCCGCCAACGGCGTGATCGACATCAACGCGATCGTCACCGACGGCGCGGACGGACCACAACTCGGTGCGTCGTTCGCCTTCCCGCGTGGATTGTTGTCGCGGGAAAGGGCACAGGAGTTCGCCGATCTGTGGGTCGCGGCGCTGCACGCACTGGCCGAGCACGCGCGGCATCCGGATGCCGGTGGGATGACGCCATCCGATCTGCCGTTGGTCACGGTCAGCCAGTCGGATATCGAAGTGTGGGAACGGAATTACCCGGCAGTGTCGGATGTGTGGCCGCTCTCGCCGCTGCAGTCCGGTCTGCTGTTCCACGCACAACTCGCCGAGTCGAGTATCGACGTCTACACCTCCCAGGCGACGGTCGATTTGGGCGGCATCGTGGATGCCGATCGACTGCGGGCGGCGGCCCAGGCCATCTTGGACCGCTATCCGAATCTGCGCACCGCATTCGTCACCGGCGCCGACGGACACGCCGTACAGGTGGTCCTGGATCGGGTCGAAGCACCATGGCGGACAGTGGATCTGACGCATCTGCCCGAATCGCAGCGGCTGGCGGAACTGCGGCGGCAGGTGGCTGTTGAGCGGGAGACCGGCTTCGATATGTCGGCCCCGCCGCTGATGCGATTCACCCTGTATCGCACCGATCAGTGGCATCTGGTGATCACCACCCATCACATCTTGCTCGACGGCTGGTCGATGCCGCTGCTGATGCGCGATGTGCTGGTGCTCTACGCGACCCGGGGCGATCGGTCCGCGCTACCGCGGGTGCCGTCCTACCGCACCTTCCTGAGCTGGCTGGCCGGTCGGGATCGGGAGGCGTCGCTGCGGGTGTGGGAACAGGCGCTGTCCGGTGTGACGGAGCCGACGCTGCTCGCCCCGCAAACGCGGAGGGTCGACGGCCATGGCAGCGGCAAGGTGGTCACCGAGATCGACACCGAGCGCACCCGCCGGATTTCGGAGCTGGCGGCCGAACTCGGCGTCACCGTGAACACCGTGCTGCAGGCGGCATTGGGCATTCTGCTCGGGCGTTTCACCGGTCGCGACGACGTGGTGTTCGGCACCACGGTGTCCGGACGTCCGGCCGAGTTGTCCGGCGTGGAGTCGATGGTCGGTTTGTTCATCAATACGCTTCCGGTGCGTGTGCGGGTCGACGGCCGGTTGGCGGTCGCCGAGTTCTTGCGGACGCTGCAGCGCGAGCAGGCCGGTCTGCTCGACCACCACTATGTGGGGCTCACCGATATCCAGCGGATCGCCGGTGCCGGAGCGCAATTCGATACCTTGCTGGTCTTCGAGTCCTACCCGATCGACCGGGATGCGATCGCCGCCGCCGATTCCATCGACGGCATGTCGGTGACCGCCGTCGGTATGGAGGACGGTGCGCACTACCCGCTGACGCTGGTAGCGGTAGCGACGTCGACGATCGAGCTGACGTGGCGGTATGCCGGTGGCGGCTTCACCGCTGACGCGGTGGACACCCTTGCCGCGCGGCTGGGCCGGGTGCTCGACGCGCTGGTCGGCGATCCCGCGGCCCAGGTCGGCGATATCGATATCATGCTGTCCGACGCCGAGCGGGATCGAATTCTGCTGGACTGGAACGATACCGGTCATACGGTCGAACCCGAGCTGCTGCTGGACGGCTACCGACGCGCGGTGCTGGCGCATCCGGATCGGGTCGCGGTGGCCTACGAGGGCGCCGAACTCACGTACGGGGAACTCGACGACCGGGTGAATCGCCTTGCCCGCCTGCTGATCTCGCAGGGAGTGGGAGCGGAATCGCTGGTCGGTCTCGCGGTCCGGCGCTCGCTGGATCTGGTCGTCGGCATGTACGCGGTGCTCACCGCGGGTGGTGCATACGTACCCGTGGACCCGGATCATCCGGCCGAGCGCGTCGAGCACGTGCTGACCGCGGCGCGGCCGGTGTGCGTGCTGACCACGACCGCGGACGCCGTTCCGGTGCCGGACGGAATTCCATTGCTGCACATCGATACCGCGGATCTGGACGGAGTCGCCGGTACCCCGCTGGAGGCCGGGGAGCTGCTGCGCCCGGTGCGCCCGGAGAGCCTGGCGTATGTGCTGTTCACCTCCGGCTCCACCGGACGGCCCAAGGGCGTCGCGGTTTCGCACCGGGCCATCGGTAACCATCTGGCCTGGATGCAGTCCCGGTATCCGCTGCATGCCGACGATGTGTACCTACAGAAGGCCGCCTTCACCTTCGACGCCTCGATGTGGGGCTACTTCATTCCGCTGCGACTCGGCGCCAAACTGCTGATGGCCACCCCCGACGGCCATCGCGATGCCACCTATATCGCCGAAACCATTGCGGCGCAGAAGGTTACCGTCACCGACTTCGTGCCGTCGATGCTCGCGGTGTTCGCCGCCCACACGCCCGCCGGTGCCATTCCGACACTGCGGCACATCATCGTCGGCGGCGAGCTGCTGCCCGCGGAGACCGTGGCCGCGGTCCGCGCGGTGTGTGACGCGTCGGTGCTCAATGTGTACGGCCCGACCGAGACCGCGGTCGCCGTCACGACCTGGCTCGCGACCGCCGACGATCAGGGCGGCCTGCCGATCGGATCGCCGGTATGGAACAGCCGCCTGTACGTGCTGGATGCCCGCCTGCGGCCGGTGCCCGCCGGGGTCACCGGTGAGCTCTACCTCGCCGGTGATCAGCTGGCCCGCAGCTATCTCGGGCGCGCGGATCTGACCGCCGAACGGTTCGTGGCCAACCCCTTCGGAACCGGCGAGCGGATGTACCGGACCGGCGACCTGGTGGCCTGGAGCGCAGCCAGTGTCCTGAAATACCTGGGCCGCACCGACTTCCAGGTGAAGCTGCGTGGACAGCGCATCGAACTCGGCGATATCGAGGCGGCCCTGCTGGCGCAGCCGTCGGTGAACCAGGCGGCCGTCCTGGTGGTTCCCACCGAACTCGGTGACCAGCTGGTGGCCTACGCGGTCCCGGTGCCCGGGGCGCACCTCGAGGTGGAGCCGCTGCGCGCCGCGCTGGCGGGCACACTGCCCCCGTACATGGTTCCGGTCACGATCGTGGAGCTGGGCGAGTTCCCGCTCAGTACCGCGGGCAAGCTGGACCGCAAGGCGCTGCCGCGGCCGACCCTGGCGGGCCGGGAATTCCGCGCGCCGTCCACTCCGCTCGAAGAAATCGTCGCTGGCGTGTTCGCGGAGGTGCTCGGGGTGGACCGGGTCGGCGCCGACGACGACTTCTTCACCCTGGGCGGCAACTCACTGGTCGCCACCCAGGTCGTGGCCCGGCTGAGTGCGGCGTTGGGCGCGCGGGTGCCGGTGCGCATGCTGTTCGACGCACCGGTGGTCGCCGACCTGGCTGGGCGTATCGTGCCGGATTCCGAGCATGCGGATCGGCCGCCGTTGACGCGGGCCGTGCGCCCGCAGCGCATCCCGCTGTCATTGGCGCAGCATCGGATGTGGGTACTCAACCAGGTCGATACCGAATCCCCGTCCTACAACCTGCCCTTCGCCATCCGGCTCACCGGCACTCTGGACGTGCCAGCACTGCGCGCGGCCGTCGCCGATGTATTGGAGCGGCACGAGGCGCTGCGCACGCGCTTCCCGGTCGACGGTCCGGACGCGACGCCCCGCCAGGACATCATGTCCGTGGCCGAAACGCTGCCGAACGGGCTGGAGGTCGAAGCGACCGCGGACCCGGATCGGGTCGCGGCGCTGTTGTCCGCCGGATTCGATGTCACCGAGCACCCGCCCGTGCGCATCCGGTTGTTCTCCGACCCGGCCAGCGACGAGCATCTGCTCGTCCTCGTCACGCACCACATTTCCGCGGATGGTGTCTCGCTGGCACCGCTGGCTCGGGATCTGGCGACCGCCTATCTCGCGCGCACGGCGGGGATCGCCCCGGGTTGGGCTCCGCTGCCAGTGCAGTACGCCGATTTCGCGCTCTGGCAGCGCGCGGTCATCGGCACCGAGGACGACGAGAACTCCATAGCCGCACAGCAATTGGCGTACTGGCGGCGGCAGCTGGCCGGTGTGAGCGAAACCGCGCGGCTGCCGCTGGACCGTCCGCGTCCGGCGCAGGCGTCGATGCGCGGTGGGGCCACCGAAATCGCCGTGCCCGCGCAGGTGCACGCCGGTCTGGCCGACCTTGCGCGCCAGCACAATTCGTCGTTGTTCATGGTCGTACACGCCGCGCTGGCCGCATTGCTCGCGCGGCTGTCCGGCGGCTCGGATATCGCGATCGGCACCCCGATCGCGGGTCGTGGTTCGGCCGAACTGGACGATCTGGTCGGCATGTTCGTCAATACGCTGACTCTGCGCACCGATGTCGATCGCGACGCTTCGTTCGCGACATTCGTCGAGCAGGTCCGCGAGACCGACCTGTCCGCCTTCGCCAATGCGGAGATCCCGTTCGAGCGGGTGGTCGAGGAGGTACTGCCCGCCCGGGCCGTCTCGGCGAATCCGCTGTTCCAGGTGATGCTGTCGTTCCAGAACATCGAGCAGCCGACACTGGAATTGCCCGGGCTAACGGTCTCGGCCGTCGATACCGGTGAGATCGTCGCGAAATTCGACCTGCAGGTGATCGTCGAGGCGCGCCAGCACGACGATGGCAAGCCGGGCGAACTGGTCATCGGCTTCGCCTATGCGACAGACCTTTTCGAGGAAGCGACCATTGCGGGCCTCGGCCGCCGATTCGAGCGGATCCTCGCCGCTGTCGCCGCCGATGCGCAGGTGATCGTGGGTGCCATCGACATCCTCGACGAGGCGGAACGGGACCGGGCGCTGGCCGCGCCCGTACGGACCGCCGATCCAGCACCGGCCGAACAGACCACGCTGCTGCCGCAGCTGTTGGCCGATGCCGTTGACACCAATCCCGATGGTGTCGCGGTGATCTTCGCCGATGCCGCCGAGCAGCTGGCCGAATGGGAGTACGTCGACCTCGACGAGCGCTCGAGCAGGTTGGCTCGACTGCTGATCGACCGTGGCATTGGTCCGGAGGACCTGGTCGCGATCGGCATTCCGCGTTCGCCGGAGTCCGTGCTCGCGGTGTGGGCGATCGCCAAGACCGGCGCCGGATTCGTCCCGGTGGACCCCAACTATCCCGTCGAACGGGTCCGGCACATGATCGCCGATTCGCATGCGGTGCTGGGGCTTACGGTCACCGAGGTCGGCCCTGACCTGCCCGACGAGGTGCAGTGGCTGACCATTGATGCCGAGGATATCGATCGGCGACTCGATGACTACAGCGCTGATCCGGTGACGGATGCGGATCGGTTGCGGCCGTTGCGCGCCGCGCATCCGGCCTATGTCATCTACACCTCCGGATCGACCGGTAAGCCCAAGGGCGTGGTCGTCACGCAGGCCGGTTTGTCGAGTTTCTGCGCCGAACAGCGCGAGCGCTACCGGGTGACGAGCAGTTCGCGCACACTGCATTTCGCATCGCCGTCGTTCGACGCATCGGTGCTCGAGTTGCTGTTGGCCGTCGGTGGCGCCGCGACCATGGTGGTGGCCGCGCCGACGGTATACGGCGGCGACGAGCTGGCCGCGCTGCTGCGCCGGGAGCGGGTGACGCATGCGTTCATCACGCCCGCGGCGCTGGCGTCCGTCGACCCGGCGGGCCTGGACAAGCTCCGCGTCGTCATCGCCGGAGGCGAGGCCTGCCCGCCGGAGCTGGTGCGGCGTTGGACGATTCCGATCGCCGGGCGGCGTACCCGTGAGTTCTACAACGGGTACGGGCCGACCGAGACCACGATCATGACCAATATCAGCGCGCCGCTGGTGCCCGGCGAGACCGTCACCATCGGCGGGCCGATCCGCGCCATTACCGAGTACGTACTCGACGAGCGGCTCTCGCCGGTGCCGGACCGTGCCGTCGGCGAGCTCTACATCACCGGTGCGCAGGTGGCCCGCGGCTACCATGAGCGCCCCGCGCTGACCGCCGCCCGGTTCGTGGCCAATCCATTCGACCGGGACGGTGCCAGGCTGTACCGGACCGGCGATCTGGTCCGCCGGACGGTCGACGGTGCGCTGGAATATCTGGGTCGCAACGACTTCCAGGTCAAGGTCCGCGGCTTCCGCATCGAACTCGGCGAAATCGACGCCGTGCTCGCGGCGCACGAAACCGTTGACTTCGCGGTCACCATCGGTCACGAAATCGCCAGCGGTGCAACAATTCTCGTTTCCTATGTGCATGCCGCCGCCGGTGCGACGGCCGATGCCGACGAGCTCACCGCATTCGCTGCGAACAGCCTGCCCGCGCATATGGTGCCGACCACTGTCATGGTGCTCGACGAGATTCCGCTGACTCCGGTCGGCAAACTCGACCGTGCCGCCCTGCCCGCGCCGGTGCTGCACACCAGGGCCTACCGTGCTCCGTCCGGGCGTTGGGAAGAGCTGGTGGCGAGCGTATTCACCGAATTGCTCGCGCCGTCGACACCGGTCGGTGCCGACGACGACTTCTTCGAATTGGGTGGCAACTCGCTGATCGCCACCCGGCTGGCGGCGCGGCTGGGTGCGGCATCCGATACCAGGGTGCCGGTGCGCCTGCTGTTCGAGGCGTCGACGGTGTCCGCGCTCGCGGCCAGGTTGAGCGAGAACGAGGCCGGAAGCGACCGTCCCGAGTTGGTCGCGGGTCCGCGGCCGGAGCGGATTCCGCTCTCGGCGGCGCAGCAGGCGATGTGGTTCCTCAACCGCCTGGATACGTCCTCGTTGGCTTACAACGTGCCGATGGCGGTGCGCCTGACCGGTGCTGTCGATACGCAGGCGCTGCGGGCGGCGATCGGCGATGTGGTGACTCGTCACGAGATTCTGCGCACGGTATATCCGCCCATCGATGCGGGCCCGGTGCAGGTGATCCTGCCTGCGGCGCAGGCGATTCCGCCGATGCTGGTGCAGCGCATCGACCCGGCCGAAATCGTGGACGCGGTGGCCGCGTTGGCCAGGACCGCCTTCGATCTGACCGTCGAGGTGCCGGTCCGGATCAGCCTGTTCGACCTCGGCGATGGCGCGAACGGTCGCGAATACGTGCTGGCGATGGTCGTGCACCACATCGCGGGTGACGGTTCGTCGATCGGCCCGCTGGCCCGGGATCTGATGACCGCGTATGTGGCACGCAGCGCCGGACAGTCGCCGAATTGGGCTCCGCTGCCGGTGCAGTACGCCGACTACAGCATCTGGCAGCGCGAACTGCTCGGTGCCGAGGACGATCCGGAATCGTTGGCGGCCAAGCAGATCGGGTATTGGCAGCAGGAATTGGCCGGGTTGCCCGAGCAGCTCGACCTGCCCTCGGATCGGCCAAGGCCGCTGGTGCGTTCCTACGCCGGTGGCCAGGTGGCGGTGCGGATCGACGCCGAAATCCACAGCGCGCTGGCCGAATTGGCGCGTGCGCAGGGTGTCACGGTGTTCATGGTCGTGCACACCGCACTCGCTGTGCTGCTGGCTCGGCTGTCCGGGACCAACGATATCGCCATCGGTACGCCGATGGCCGGACGCGGTGACGCCGTGCTCGACGACCTCATCGGTATGTTCATCAATACCCTGGTATTCCGAACCCGATACGACGGCGGCGCGCCTTTCGCGGACCTGCTCGCCCGGCAGCGCGAGACCGATCTGCAGGCGTTCGCGAACTCGGATGTGCCGTTCGAGCGCTTGGTCACTGTGCTGAACCCGGTGCGCTCGCCCTCGCGGCATCCGCTCTACCAGGTGGGGCTGTCGTTCCAGAACCTGGACCGCGTCGCACTGGAACTACCGGGGCTGACCGTCGCGAGTTTGGATATCGGTGTCGAGGTATCGCAGTTCGATCTGCACTGGTACATCGGCGACTCCTACGATGAGGCGGGCACGCCGCTGGGTATCGGCGGCATGGTCACCTACGCCGCCGATATGTTCGACCCCGCCACCGTGCAGGGTTTCGTGGACCGGTTCGCGCGCCTGCTCACCGCCATCGCGGGTGATCCCGGTGTGGTGGTGGGCGAAATCGATCTGACCGAGGCGACCGAACGCGCCGCGCTGCTCTCGGATGCGGCCGAAACGGCGCACCCGGTATCGGCGGATTACCTGCTCACCGGCTACCGCCGTGCCGCGGCGACGACACCGGATGCGGTGGCCGTCGTGCACGACGAGACCGCCTGGACCTATCGGGAATTCGACGAGCGCGTCAACCGCATCGCCAGGTACCTGATCGCCCAGGGCGTCGGCCCCGAATCCGTTGTGGCGCTGGCGATACCGCGTTCACCGCAGCTGGTCGCCGCGATGTATGCGGTGCTGTCCGCGGGCGGCGCGTATCTGCCGCTGGACCTCGACCATCCGGCCGACCGGATCGGGTACATGGTGGCGACGGCCGAGCCGGTCTGTGTACTGACGACCGATGGCAATTCGGTACCCGTCACCGGAGTTCCCGTCATCGATATCGATGCGCTGGATCTGTCCGAATACTCCGGCGAGCCGATCACCTTCGGTGAGTTGCGTGCGCCGCTGCACGCCGATCATCCCGCGTACGTGCTGTTCACCTCCGGCTCGACCGGTCGCCCCAAGGGTGTCATGGTCTCGCACGGCGCGATCACCAACCAGATCGAATGGATGGTGGACCAGTACGGGTTCGGTCCCGAGGATGTGTATCTGCAGAAGACGGCGACGACCTTCGACGTATCGCTGTGGGGCTATTTCGCTCCGCTGTGGGTCGGCGCGCAACTGGTGCTCGCCGCACCGCACGGACAGCGCGATCCGGGCTATATCGCCGAGCTGATCGCCACCCACCGGGTGACGGTCACCGATTTCGTTCCGTCGGTACTGCAGGTCTTCCTGGCCGCTGCCCGGGTGGAGCAATTGGCCTCGCTGCGTGCGGTGTTCGTCATCGGTGAGGCCTTGCCGCCCAACACCGTCGCCGATTTCGCCGCGCTGTCGGATGCCGGACTGCACAACCTGTACGGTCCCACCGAGGCGGCGGTATCGGTGACGTATCGCCCCGCCTCCATCGATGACCGATTGACGGTGCCGATCGGTGTATCGCTGTGGAATACCCGCACCTATGTGCTGGATTCCCGACTGCATCTCGTACCCGCCGGTGTCGTCGGCGAATTGTATTTGGCGGGAAGCCAATTGGCGCGCGGCTACCTCGGCCGTGCCGACCTGACCTCGGATCGGTTCGTCGCCGACCCGTACGGCCCGGCCGGTGCCCGGATGTACCGGACCGGTGACCTCGTGCGCCGCCGTGCCGACGGCGTACTGGAATATCTGGGACGCACGGACTTCCAGGCGAAGATTCGTGGCCACCGGGTCGAGCTGGGGGAGATCGAGGCCGCGCTGCTGGCGGATCCGTCCGTCGCCCAGGCCGTGGTGGTGGTGGCGAAGTCGGAGACCGGGGATCAGTTGGTCGCCTACGTGGTGCCCGTGACCGAGCTCGATGCCGATGTCCTGCGCGAATCGCTGGCACACGTGCTTCCGGGCTATATGGTGCCCTCGGCCATCATGGTGCTCGAATCCTTCCCGGTGAACAGCAGCGGCAAACTGGATCGGGCCGCGCTGCCGCGGCCGGTGCTGCGCGCCCGTGAATTCGTGGCACCGGCCACCGACACCGAGCGCGCCGTAGCCGAGGTTTTCGCCGAAGTACTCGGCATTGCTCGGGCCGGCGCCGAGGACGATTTCTTCGATCTCGGAGGTACTTCGCTGCTCGCCTTCACCTTGCAGCGGGCGCTGACCACCCGCCTCGGCATCGACGTGCCGATGGCGGCGCTGTTCACCACGCCCACCGTGCGCGGTCTGGCCACCCGCCTCGACAATCCGGAGGAGCCCGCGGCCGTGGTCCCGGGCACCGACATCGCGACGATCACCACCGACGCAGTGCTCGAACCGGAGATCGATGGTGTGGGTCTCGCACCGGCTCGTGCCGAGGCGCAGCGCGACGTACTGCTCACCGGCGCAACCGGATTCGTCGGTGTGCACCTGCTCCGGGAATTGTTGGCCAGCACCGAGGCAACGGTCTGGTGCCTGGTGCGCGGCGACGATAACGAGCGGGCCTACAAGCGGATTCGCGACGCCATGCAGCTGTACCGGATCTGGGACGATGCCTATCAGGGGCGAATCGTCGCTGTCGCTGGCGATCTGGCCGCGCCCGGACTCGGACTCGATCAGTCCGACTGGGCCCGGCTCGCGCAGCAGATCGACACGATCTACCACAACGGAGCCCGCGTCAATCATATCGAGCCGTACACGCGGTTGCGTGCCGCCAATGTGTCGGGCACCCGTGAGGTGCTGCGGCTGGCGACCACCGGGCGGATCAAACCGGTGCACTTCGTCTCCACGGTCAACGCGGTGATTCCGAATGCGCCCGCATCGGATTTCGTCGCCCGTGAGGATGCTCGAGTGCCGGTCGGCGAGGTTTCCGGAAACGGTTATGTAGCAAGTAAATGGGTGGCCGAACAACTGATCCGCCAGGCCGGCGAGCGCGGTGTGCCGGTGAGCATCTACCGTCCCGGCACCGTGTCCGGTGATCCGCGACTCGGCGTGAACAGTATCGACGACTCGTTCTGGAACATGATCCGGGCGGCCGCCATTCTCGGACTCGCCCCGGATATCGGCGATGCCACCATGTCGCTGGTGCCGGTGAACTATGTGGTGGGCGCCATCGTCGCGCTGGCGGATCAGCCGCCGGTCGGCGCGGCCTATCACCTGGTGAACAACCGGCCGGTGGCGATCGGCGATATCTTCGAATCCCTGCGCAGGAATGGGATTCCGATCGAGATCGCATCCATCGAGGAGATCGCGACCAAACTGGCCGAGGAAGCGGCGGCGCGCGATGCGACCGGCGACGATTCGCTGGTGCGTGCCGCCTTGGTCAGCGGCAACTACGGCGGGGCCGCGGCCGCGGTCGAGGACACCAATACCCGACTCGAGTTGGCGCAGTACGGTATCCACTGTCCGCCCATCGATGCCGAGGCCTTGGATGCCTATGTCAGGGCCTTCATCGATGCGGGTTTCTTCCCCGCCCCGAGCGACGTCCAGCTGTAGAGAGGAACTCATGTCCGCCGAAACCCAGTCCCGTCCCGCCGCCGCCTCGGGCACCTTCGCCCTCGGTGGTGACCTACCGGTCACGCGCCTGGGCTACGGCGCGATGCAGCTGACCGGTGACGGTGTATGGGGCGACCCGAAGGACCCGGACGAGGCCGTGCGGGTGCTGCGTCGTGCCGTTGAGCTCGGCATCACCCTCATCGATACCGCGGATTCCTACGGTCCGTTCGTCAGTGAAACGCTCATCCGCCAGGCCCTGCACCCGTATCCGGACGACCTGGTCATCGCGACCAAAGCCGGGCTGGCCCGGCCCCGTCCCGGTGAATGGGTGCCGATCGGGCGCCCCGAGTATCTGCGCCAGCAGCTGGAATTGAGCCTGCGCCATCTCGGCGTCGACCGCATCGATTTATTCCAGCTGCACCGGATCGACCCGCAGGTGCCGCTCGCCGACCAGCTCGGTGAGCTGGCGTCGCTGCAACAAGAGGGCAAGATCCGGCATATCGGCCTGTCCGAGGTCACCGTCGTTCAGCTGGACAAGGCGCGCAAGATCGCCGATATCGTCTCGGTGCAGAACCAGTACAACCTCGCCAACCGCAGTGCGGAGGACGTACTCGAATATGCCGAGGCGAACAACATCGCCTTCATACCGTGGTTCCCCATGGCCACCGGCGATCTCGCCCGTCCGGGCGGTCCGCTGGATTCCCTCACGCGCGAGGATGCCAGCCCGTCCCAACTCGCGCTCGCCTGGCTCCTTCGCCGCTCGCCGGTCATCCTGCCCATTCCCGGCACGTCCAGCGTGGCGCATCTCGAGGAGAACACGGCCGCCGCCACCATCACACTCACCGACGATGAATTCGCCGCACTGTCCGCGGTGAGCACCCCGGCATCCGGGGGCGGCGCACGGGGTTGGCGTTCCCTGCTGCCGAAAGTGTCGCGTAGCTGAGAAGCGCCGGGTTCGCTGCTGAATGCGGCCGGGCTCGGGGCGGCGGACGGGAGTCGGGCAGGCGGCTATAGAGCCCCGGGGACGTGGCCGGAGACCCGGGAGGCGCGGGCGACGTGGCCGGGGCTCCGGAGAGGCGGCCAGAGACTCGGGGAGGCGGCCGGGACTCGGGGACGCGGCTGGGGGCTCCCGGGGACGCCGCTGGGGCTCCCGGGGACGCCGCTGGGGCTCCCGGGGAGGCGGCCGGAACCCCAGGGACGCGGCCAGGAACCCGGGGAATGGGCCGGAGGCCCGGGGAGGGCGGCCAGGGACCCCGGGGAGGACGACGAGGGACCCGGGGAATGGCCGGGTACACGGGGAATCGGCCGGAGACCCGGAACTTGGATCGGGAGCGCCGACACCCGATTTCGATTCCGGCAGACGTGATGGTCACTGACCGATGGCATAGTGCAGCAATCGGATCGACGAGAGCAGCATGATGTACGAAGCACAACTGGTGGCCAATGACGCCGCCTATTACTACTTGGCCCGCTCCGGCCGGGTCACCGACTGGCCGATGTGGTGGGTATTCGACAACGGTGACGCGCCGCTGACCGCTGCCGATATCGCCGACCACATCGGTGAACGAGCCGAACTGCTCGAACCGCTGCGCCGTCGGATCCAGGAGGTGCCCGGCGGGCTCGGGCACCCGTTCTGGGTGGTCGACGACAGTCCGATCGACACCCACATCGTCGCTCATGCTGCGGCACAATTGAATTGGGCACAGTGCCAGGACGAGATCGGGCGCATTCTCGAGCAGCCGCTGGACGCTCGGGTCATGGCCTGGCAGCTCCACGTATTTCCGAACGTCACCGGTATCCCGACGCTGAGTGGCGTGGGCACCGTTGTGCTGATGCATGTCAGTCATGCGCTGATGGCGGGTCCGGCCATGACATCGCTGTCGGAGGCGTTGTTCGCCACGGTGCCGTTGCGGATCGAGGGGCAAGGCCCGGCCACGCAGCGCCCGCGCCCCGCGCTCGCCGCCGTGGCGGGTGCGCTGCGCTGGCCGTTGCAGGCGCTGCGTTTCAATGTCCGCGTCCGACGTGAGATGCGCCGGATCGCCCGCGAAAACGACGACAGCGGGCCGAATGTTCCACCGGTTTCCTCCACCCGGCTCAACCGCCGGATCGGGCCGGGACGCGCCATGCGGACGATTCCGTTGGCGCTGAGCCTCGTCCGTGCGCAGGGGGTTACGGTGACGTCGGTCGGGCTGACGGCGATATCGCACGCATTGCAGCGCTATCTCGAAAAACGCGATGGTAGCTGTCCCGACGATCTCGCGGTATTGGTGACCGTCGCGGTTCCCGACGCGCCGGTAATGGGTGTCAATCGTGTCGGTGCCGATGCTGTCGCCCTGGCAGCGGCGGAACCCGACCTCGCCGCTCGTGCGCGGGCGATCGACGCCACGCTCCGGGCGCGCCGCCATTCGGCGTCGAGCCGCAGGGAACTCAACCGGCTCGCACTCATCGACCTACTGCCGAGCCGCACCTACCGGGCGCGATTCGGTACGTTCGGGCCCGCCGATCCGGACGCTCCTGCGCACGCGCACACGATCCTGACCAGTATCAGGTGCGAGCCGACCGCCGAATGGTCGTTGTCGGGCAAGCCATTTCGCTTCGCGGGCATGCTGCCGCCGGTGTATCCGGAAATCGGTTTGGCACATTCATTCGTCGGCGCTGGCGACAGCTTCACCCTATCGGTGGCATGCGATCCGGCGATCGTCCCCGACCTGGACGATTACTGCGACCTCCTGCGGGAGTCGTGCCGTGAAGTCGCCGCCGCGCTCGGACAGTCGCAGTAACTGGCCGGGCAGCTCTCGTGTGCGGTACCCCATTCGACTCGGCTCTACCACGTCGGCGCAAGACCCAGTTGGAGACGAACGTGCCTACCATGCCACCGGCAGGGCCTTCGGACCGCGAACCAGCAGGCCGGACTTCCACGGCACCTCGTCGGCCGGTACGGCGAGGTGCAGGGTAGGGAACCGTTGCAGCAGTGAGCTGAGCGCTACTTGCAGCTCCACCCTGGCCAATTGCGCACCGAGGCAGTGGTGTGCGCCGTGTCCGAAGGCCATGTGCGGATTGCGTTCTCGGGTCAGGTCCAGTTCTTCGGGATCCGCGAAGACGGTTTCGTCCCGGTTGGCGGCCTGGGTATTGACGAACACCGACTCACCGGAGCGGATCTCGACACCACCCAGCTCGATATCCTCGGTGGCGATTCTGGGAAAGGAACCGCCCGAACCCAATTGGACGTAGCGCAGTAGTTCCTCCACCGCGCTCGGGACGAGTTCCGGCCTGCCACAAAGCAATTCCCAGTGTTCTCGCTCGGTGAGCAGCACATAGGTGAAGTTCGCGATCTGGTTGGCCGTGGTCTCGTGGCCTGCGATGAGCAAGCCGATACCCAGGTTGACCAACTCCTGCTCGCTGAGCCGGTCCTCGTCATCGCGTGCGGCGACCAATGCGCCGAGCAGATCGTCGGTCGGCCGCTCGCGACGCTGCGCCACCAATTCGGTGAGGTACTCCTCCAGGCCCGCGCGGGCGGCGCTGATCTGTTCGCGGGTGTGTGCGGTGGTGGACAGCACCGTATCGGAGAAGTCCCGAAACCGGTGCTGGTCTTGCGGTGGGACGCCGAGCATTTCGCAGATCACGGTTACCGGCAGCGGCAATGCGAGCAGCTGCACCAGATCCGCGGGTGAACCCGATCGCTCGATTTCGTCGAGCCGCTCGTCCACGATCTGCTGGGCGCGCGGGCGCAATGCCTGCACCCGGCGGCCGGTGAACGCCTTGACCACCAGTTTGCGCAGCCGCGTGTGCTCGGGCGGGTCCATACTCAGCAGCGAATCGCGGCGCGCGGGCTCCGGCGTGGTGCGCGGAATATCCTCGCGCTCGACCGCCACGGCGCGACTGAATCTCGGGTCGGCGAGCACCTGTTTGACGTCCTCGTAGCGGGTGACCAGCCAGCCCTCACCGCCATAGGGGAGTCGTATGCGGCTGATCGGCTCTTCTCGGCGCAGCCGCGCGAAGAGCGGGTCCATATCCAGGCGCATCGGGGTGCTGAAGGGAAAGCTGCGGACCTCATGGTCGACGGGCCCACCCGTCGCCCGAACGCCGCCCCACATCGAATCGCCGCGCGATGCTGCCTTCATCTGAACTCCCTTTCGCTACGCGGACGGTAGGTGCCCGAGCGATGTAAGCGAGTGCTTACAACTGATGTTAGGGAGGGTGTGGCGGCCCGTCAACGGGTGAATTCTGTTATGACGGTGGAAATTTCACATCCATCCGCTCCAGCAGTACGTGCGCGGCGCGCAGCACATGCTCGGCAACCGCCGCCGGATCCGCGCTGGCCAACGGATCTCGGCGATGCACCGAGCGAACCAGTCCGATGCCCAGCAACCACGCGAGTAGGAGATCGGCGCGCAACTCGGCATCGGGTCCATCGGTGAGTGCCGAAAGCGCGCTCACATACTCGTCACCCAGTTCCCGTCGCACCGCGGCCGCACCCTCGTCGTGTCCGCTGGAGCGCAGCGCCGCCTGGAGCCAATGTGCCTGTGCCGCAGATCCGGTCGGCTCGAGCGTGCGTGCGAGTAACCGGCCGAGCAATGCCTCGGCAGGTCCCTCCTCGAGTACGCGCCGACCGCGATCCGCTATCGACGCGCGGAACAGCTCGTCCTTATTGCCGAAGTACCGGAACAGGAGCGCCTGATTTACCCCGGCCCGTGCGGCTATCTCGCGCACGGTGGCGCGCTCGTAGCCGCGTTCGGCGAACAGTTCTTGTGCCGCCGCCAATATAGCGAGTCGCGTTGCGGCCGCATCCCTTTTGCGGCCGACCGGCTCGTACTGATCAGACATTCGCCCTCCGGTTGATCTCAGACAGTGCAGCGTAAGTCGCGTTCCCAAAATTGGGAACGGGGATTGTGCAAGCGACCACTTTGTGGCTGTACTGTTGCGCACCTGGCATCGCTGAGAATTGGACCTCGATGTGGTGCTGGAGGCGTCACGATGCGGAAAGGCGTTGGTCGCGCGGTCCTTCGGGTTCCATTGCTCACCTCTTGTTCCCCCTTGCCGGGAGGTGCCGGGGATAACCGCCGCGACCTGCGATGGGTGCCGTTCGTGACCCCACTCCCGGTTGCGGAATCCAGAATTCCGCAACGGGAGTGGGATACCATCTTGCGTCATCGGAAGGACAATTGATGGATGCCCGCGATCGGCGTTTCTTGTTTCGGCCGATGCGGATCCGCTCTTATCATTCGGTCAGCTCGAGGCGTGGGCCGAGATCGTCGCACGGTGTTTGCAGAAGAATGGCGTCGACGCGGGTGACGTGGTGGTCGCCGAGCTACCGAATTCGCCTGCATTCGTGGCCGTAATGTCGGCCGTCTGGAATATCGGCGGGGTATTCGCGCCCGTGGATCCGCGACTGAGCGCACGGCAGAAACAGCAGACTTTTACACTGGCCGCGCCTCGGGTGGTTGTCGCGCCGATCCTCGCTTCGACCGAGTCGCCGACGCTATTGTGGCGCAACCCCTTCGAGCCCCGGCGCAACTCGATTGGATACCGACCCCGCCCACTCCCCGCGGCGGTGGGTGCCGACGATGCCCGCGCCCACGGTGCACGAGGACTACCCGCGACGTGGCGCGCCGGGAAAAGGACGGCCGCCGGCGAATCATGGGATGGCTCAGCGAAATTGCGCACCGCGGCGACCATGCGGTGGCGCCGGTCGATGTGGAGGCGGCCGCAATGTCATCCAGAGCGGCCGGGCAGTGGTAGCGAACCCGATGTCACATCGGTAGCACGGATGTCGTTCGCGGTTCCCGATCCGATTCGGCGGCGCTGTGGCTGTGGCGGTCGGGGGAGGAAGATGTGCGGGCGAATGTCTGCCGCCGAGCGCCGAAGGCTCTGTCGACCGGCGGTCGGCGATCCCGCGCCGCGACTCCATCGGAGCCTCGAGAGCGGGCGACATACCAGGATCGGCGCCGACCCGCGGCAGGGCGGTCGGCGCCGTCGGAGTACTGGGACTGCGGTCGTAGTCGGTCGAGCGTTAACCTCGGCTAGAACGTAGGAATGGCTTTCGACGGTGTGAGGGTACTGCTACCCGTCCAGTACTCTGGCAGTGCCATCTTCTGCAGGATTCCCGATGCCGCCGCGAAGTTTTCGGCTTCGGCGGCCGCTAGGTACTCCCGGCTCAGGTGCACATTGATGAATCTGTTCATCAATGCCGCACGCTCCCTGGTCACGGTGCCGGTCAGGCCTGGCAACGAACTCCCGGTGCCCGACACGACATCCCGAATGGCATGGATGACCGGCTCGGTGGGGTTGTTGAAGTAGTCGCGGAGGAACTGCTGCTCGGGCGCGGTGAAGCTGCTGAACTGCAGATTCGGATCGGCGAAGCGACGTTCCGCGAGCCGATGCGCGGTCCGCTTGAACAGCGCGACATTGGCCGGTGTTTCGCCCAACTTGAGCACACCGAGCGAGGCAATCGCTTGCCCGACATGCTTGTCCCCGTCCCACATATTCGGCCCCCAACTGGTGCGGTAGTTGTAGGCCTTGATGGCGTTGGTGCGCATTTCCTTGTCGGTGAATCCTGCACTGAACAAAGCCGCTTCGGCGTCACCGAGGCTGGCGCCGCGGTCGACCACTCGATCAATCGCGACGGCGGCACCCATCGGTGTGTGCCCATACGTCGCCGCGGCGGACCTGGCGGAGTCGATAATCTGCTCGCGGGTTCGGTAGTAGTTGCGGATCCAGCCGAAACGATCCGCTTCGACCGCCATCCGCATATTCGCCAGCTCGGCTCGTTGCCGCATCCCGGCGCGTGAACTCAACGGTGCTCGTCTGCGGCCCATGAGGTATTCGGTCACCGGCGAGGCGTTCATTGTGTTGAGCGCCGCGAGTCCGGTGACCAGGCGCTGGGTTCCGGACATACTGCCGCCCGCTCCCATCATGGCGCCTCCTCCGCCACTGCCACCACCGGCTTGGGCCACATGTCCGGTCGCGAGCACACCACTGATCCGACCAGCTATCCGGGAGGGAGCGGCGGCAAGGCCGCGGCTGATCCGGCGTAGCAGGACAATTCCGATGATCATGAACGATCCACCGATGAAGATCACCGCGATGCCGTGGCCCTGCGCCTGTTTGAAGACATCGCCGAGGACCAGTGCGTAGATGCCGAGATATACGGTGAACGCGATCATCTTGCCCGCCGATACGAAGGCATCCACCAGATTACGTAGCAGGAAGGTCTGGCTCGGTCCGTAGACGTATCCGCCTGCGGCGAAGCCGAAAATGGCCATGAACGCGTGATAGATCGCCTCCGCCGCGGCCACCACGATCTTTCCGGACAGATACACGCCGAACATCAGCAGGACGGCGGCGAAAACCAGCAACAGTAGGCCGGTGCAGATCTGGCCCGCATTGGGATTCTGGCTCTTGGTGTACGCCGCGACATCGCCGCAACGTTTCAGGCCGGCGGTGACCTTGTCGTCACTACCGGCCAACACCCCGTCCGACCATGCCGCTCGGCACGCCGGTGAGTCGTCCACGACGTGGCCGAAGTTCCACACCTGCAACGGGTAACGCACGAAGTTGTCGGCGAGCGTGCCCTCTATCGAATCGACGACCACGTTCGGGCTCGGGTTCGATTGACCGTTGAGGCCCGCGGCTACCGCCACCCCGACGTCACGTCCCTGTGCGAGCAATCCGTCCGAGGAAAGCACATCGGCCATCGGATGTGCCAGGTAGGGCACGCTGAACAAGGCGACACCGATCATCGTCACGACCTGAAGCGTGGCCTTGGAGAAGTATCCGCGAACGATGAACCAGCCCACGGGTACTGCGCCGATGGTCACCGCAAGCAGAAGGATGACGGGCGTGCCGACTTGTCCGGCGAGCGTGTCGGCGACCCGGGTCAACGGGTCTGCGATCAGGTCGAGCCAGCGAAAGCTCACCACGTACTCGATCACCCAGATTCCGGTGACCTCGGTGGCCATGAACCCCGCGAATTCCAGGTCGAGCGCGGAGGACAACGCGGCATTTCCGGGATGGAGAATACTGCCGTGATCCGTGGCGAAGACATAATTCGCCAGCGGAACTCCATGCGAATCCCGGACATTCATCCAGCCGACGCCATCAATCGTCGACGAGCCGGCGGTCACGGTTCCCGTCTGTGCCGTCGCCACCGCGCCGATCGTCATGGGCACAACGAATAGCAGGAATACGCCGAGCAGCAGCCGGGCCGTTATTCTGCGCAGCCGAGTCGCGCCGACCCAATACCCGGATCGACGCAGCACCGCGCGCGGCCGCCATCGCGCGGTATCCCAGAACTCCAAGTCCGACAATGCATTCAGGCGGTCGATCTTGCCCGATACAAGTCGCGTACCAACGAGATTATCCGATCGCCCGATCACGCATACAAACGTAATCGTTGGTCGAACACCGAAAACCCATTGGGCTCAGGGTGATTCGTATTTAATTCGTATGGATCCGGGCGATTGTTACCGACAGCACATCGAATTGTTTTGGGTGTGATTCGATATCAGGCCGGCGGCAGTTCGGAATGTCTGGCGAAGGCCTGATCGATCAACTCCGACGTCGCGCGCGTGGCGATCAGCCGGGCGATGGCCAACTCAGATTCGAGTTTTGCGCGGTCCTTCGGTGTGCGCCCGGACTGTTCGTAGACCTGGCCCGCCAGGAAGTAGAACAGTTGGGTCGCATACTGATCGGCGATCTGATTGCAGTCCGCTCTGAGTCGCTCGATCAGTTCGAAGGCGTCGCGTGCGGGAATACCCGCATCGACGAGTCGGGTGGTCAGGTCACCGCAGCGCGGATTGGTTACCCGGTAGGCCTCGTGCGGATCGCCACTGGCGGCGAGCGCCTGCTGCACGTATTCCGGAAGTTCCGGGGGTGCTTGCTTGCGCTGCGCACGAGGGGAGCCAGGCGCGGCGACCGTCGTCGGCTCGGAGATCGGCTGATCGTTGACGCCGAGCACCTCCGCCAATCCGTCGCCACGATCCCAGGCCTCGAGCAGTTCCCGAATCCCGTTCAACTTCATGCCCCGACTGAGCAGACGACTGATCGTCTGCAGTCTGTTGAGGTGATCCGACCCGTAATAGCCGATGCGCCCCCGGACATCGGGGGAGGGGAGGAGTCCTCGTTCGTGGTACACGCGGACGCTTCGCACGGTGGTGTCAGCCGCCCGCGCTAGCTCGTCGATCGTGTACTCGGACTCAACAGCCATATCCATAGGAAACCACAATTCGCCCCTTAGCGGATGGCCCGCGAACAAATGTACCGTTAACTAACGATACGCCAGGATCACATGTTGGTCAACGTGCCGTTAAGTAGCGGCAGAACCGATTGCCGAGTTGGCCGATCGTGGGTTAACGTGCGTAGACCAGTACATGCTGGCCCTCCCGGGGACTGTTGAGCAGCCCTGATGACCGCCCGACCAATGGGCCCGCACAACGGAGTTGGCGCGCCCTCGGCACCCCGGAGACGGCTATGAGCATCATGCAATCTTCCCTCGTCGTGGAAACCGTTGTGACAGCAAAGGTTTCGACGCTTCCCAGCGGGTCGGCCCATCGCCCGCCCTGCGCGGACGGGCCCGACGACTGGGACCTGGACGTCGGCACTCCGGACTCCTGGCGTGCGGCGATGCGAATCTGTGAGAGCTGCCCGGTCTTCGCGAAATGTGAACAGTTGGCGCAGACGCTCATCGAGCGCGGCACCGGCCCCCGCGCGATGATCTGGGCCGGGGTGCCCTATGACAGCGCGGGGAAGGTCGTTTCGGACCTGGACCGTCATCGCATCACCCCCATCGACCACAAGCGGCCGCTTCGGATCATTCGAACCGGCTCGCGCCCGGCGCCCGCCGAACCCGCTCCTTCGGCCCCGCGCCGTCACATTGTGCTCGGTCGCAGACTGGAACCGACCGGAACCGGCGCGCACTGACCTATGCTTCGTCCTGTTCGCGACGGACTTCATTCTGGCGGTGTGTAACTCATGACGATGTTGGCTCTGGAGATCGGGCCGGGCGGTTTCGCGGCGAGTCGGGTGGCCGACAATGTCGGCGAGGACGAGATCCGGCGGGTCTCGATCCCGGCCCGCGCGGCCTGGGACAGCTGCCGTGACCTGCTGCTCGAGGCCGCAGGTGGCGAGGATGTGACCCGGGTCGGAATCGGTTCCGTCGGCCCGCTCGATATGGCCGCTGGTGTGGTCGCACCGCCCGGTATCGCCGAGTGGGGGACGGGTTTCGGGATTGTGGCGGCAGTGCAAAGACTGTTTCCGAACGCAATCGTCCAGTTGGCGCTCGACGGCGTGTGCCTTGGCCTGGCCGAGCGCAACTTCGGTGCGACGAACGACGTGCTCGACGCGCTTGCGGTTATGGTCTCGGACCGGATCGGCGCCGGGGTCATGGTCGGTGGTTTCGTGGTGGTCGGTCGGACCGGAAACGCGGGAAACCTCGGCCATGTGCTGGTGCCAGGCTTCGATGAGCTCTGCGAATGCGGGGGACGTGGCTGTCTGGAGGCGGTCGCCGGCGGAGTCTCCGCGGTGAAATGGGCACGCGCGCAAGGTTGGCAGGGCACCTCGGTCGACGACCTGGTCGGTCAGGCGCGTGCGGGTGACGAACTCGCCGATGCCGCGCTCACCCGCGCCGGGACGGCGCTCGGCCGCGCGATCGCCTCGGTAGCCGCGTTGCTCGACCTGGACCTGGTCGTCCTTGGTGGCACGCTGGTGGCACCGGGCACTTCCCTGTGGAAAGCGCTCGGCGCTGCGGTCGCCACGCACGCCCGGCTCGGCTATCTGACCGGATTACGGGTCGTGCCATCGGAACTCGGCGCGGTGGGGGTACTGGCTGGTGCGGGCGTGTTGGCATTGACGGCCGGAGAGGGTTAGCCCCGTCGCGGTTGCGGGCATTGGAATTGCGCCTGAGACCAGTGCGTTCGTCGCTGGTCTCAGGCCTTGTGCGGTGATTCGCCGCATCTCGGCGAACTGCCCTGAGCTGCGGGAATTCTGACGCGTGCACATGCGTTCTTAAGCGGACGTTAAGAAAGGTCCGCTCGGTGAACATCGGGTGGTCACGTCATGCAGACTGCAACTGATGTCGACATCCGCAAACCTGTTGAACGAGCCGTTAGATAGCGGTACATTATCCGTGTCACACACAGGTGGCGGTTTCCGACGAACGGTTGGTACGGGCAGTGCGATGACAAGTGGCGCAGTAAATCCTTGGATAACGATCGAGACGTTGACGCCCGAGGCGATGTCGGTGGCTTCTGTCGGAGACGCACCGCGTGGATTCGCCGACTGGCAGCGAGTGCTCCAGCGGGTAATGGCGCGGACTCCGGCGCTCTACGACAGTCTCAAGACCCGGAGCCTGATCGATGCGATCCGGGCGGCGCGCGACGAAGCCGAGGACGTGGATCTGACGCTCGCAACCGGTTCGGGTCCGCACGCGCTGCGGATACGTCCGGTGTTCGGGCCGGGCGGCGATGTGCACGCGGTCCGTTTGTGGATGGGCTCCGCCGCGGCGACCTGTCCGGAATTACCGGCCGCGGTGGGTGCGATCTGGGACCTCAATACCCAGACGATTCAGCAACCCATCGGTGCGACCCGGCTGACGGGCAATTCGGCCGAGCAGCATGTGCCGGTGATGTCGATCGCGGAGTTGTTCCATCGGATCTCGGCCTTCAATCGACACGCCGAGGTCCTGGATCTGCTCTACAGCCCGAAGGCCGGTGACAAGCTTCAGTTCGAGGTCACGGTGACCGACGGTCCGGAGCGGCCGGGCCGGTGGCGGATCAGTATCCGGGCCCGCGACGACGCTCGTACACAGGGCGCGTGGTTGTTGATCGAAGATGTCACCTCGGACAATGAGCCGTCCGAGTGGCCCACGCTGGAACGGGTCGGATTGCGTGAAGCCCACCGACGGGCCGGAACTCACCTCGCGATCGTCCAGACCGAACGCGCCAGCATCTCGCATTGGCTCACCGATCCGGCTCCCTGGATTCGATGGGACTATCTGTTCCGGCCGGTGGACGTCTTCCATCCGGATGACCGCGTGCGTTTGATGGCCCTGAGTGACCGGTTGCAGTCCGGTGATACCGCGGGTGTCACGGTGCGAGCCCTCAACTACGGTGGCGGCTACACCCCGACATCGCTGCTGCTGTACCCGTATCCGGGTTATCCGAGTCGGCAACTCGCGATCGCCCAGCTCGTGCGCGTCGCCGATGACATGCCGATGCTGGAATCCGGGCGCAACGCGCTGGAAACCCCACAGGGGCAGGCGCCGATCGGGTACGACGATCAGCTGCAGTATCGGCTCGCACATCGCTTGAAACGTAGCCCTGTGTACTGACTCGCTGTCCCCACTGCTGGGAACCATGAGGGGGCTGGAAATGATGGTGCTCTCTACCATTTCGGGAGTGCGGACAATGGTTGGCAGATCGACGGATTCGGGCGATGAATTACTTCGCCGAATGGTCGCACGCCGCCGTCGCGACAATGTGATCGTCGCCGTGCTAGCAGTGCTGGCCGTACTCGGTGGCGGGCATGCGATCCTCGATTTCTTCGCCTCGGATCCGCCGCCGCCGTCCGACAGTGCGACGCCTGCGACCATCGGCCGTGCGCAATTGGCGGGCTCTTTCGCCGAACAGTTCATTGTTACTTACCTGAGTTCGGTTGCCGGACAACAGGATCGGCTCGGCGAATATGTCGGAGCCAGTGCGCAGCAGATCACGCTGCCCTCGACGGCCAGGCAGGTGTCGGATCCCGCCGTTGTGTACGTATCGCGCGTCGGGAGCTTCGACACGCTCGAGGTCTGGTCGGTGACCGTATCGGTGCGGGTGGGTAGTAAATCCGCCCCAACCGCCAGCAGCAGCACTACCGGTACCTCCGCCACCAACAGCAGCAACAGCAACAGCACCGGGGCAGACACCCGCCAGTTCTATCGGGTCGGCGTATCAGTGCTCAACGGTCGACTGCGGGCGCTCGCGCTGCCCGCGCTGATCGAACCGCCCAGCCGTGGCGCTGATCTGGCGCAGGCGTACTCCTCGCCGTGCACGGCGGATACGCCGCTCGCTCAAGTGGCTTCGGGCTTTCTGAGCACCTATCTGACGGGTAATGGCGATGTAGGCCGCTACATCACCCTGGACGCCGGTATCGCCGCGCTGAAACCCGCCCCGTTCAGCGCCGTGGAGACCGTAGCGGTCACCTCGGACGACAACAGTTGTGGCACAGCGCGTTCGAGCGCGCAGGTGCTCGTCACCGTCAATCCCAAGGCCGACGGCGGGGCGGTCGCGACGCTCGCCTATCCGCTGACCATGGTCCGCGATGGTGGCCAATGGCAGGTGCAGTCGGTCGATGCCGTACCGGCGATGACCAACCCGCCTGCCGTTATCGCCGACCAACAGAACTCGCGCGCAAGTGCGCCGCCAAGCTCGACGACGTCGCTGCCGTCGACGACGGTGCAGATTCCGCGGGCTACCCAGAACTGATACGAAAGAGGCACGGCCGTGGGTAATTTGAGCGCCATCCTGTACAACATCTTGATCTTCGTCCGCTGGGCGGGCCTGATCCTGATCACCATCCTGAGCATGGGTGTGCTGATATCCGAGGCGGCCAAATCCAAGCTCTCGCCCGCGAAGATCCTCGCCGTCGCCGGATCGGCGCTGCTGGCCGCGGTCCTGTTCTGGATACTCCCGACGCTGGTCAACTACGCGCGCACCGACTCCAACATCGTGGTCCCCGATCACCCCATCGGTGGCTATCGATGAGTCAACAGGTGATCAAGGTCTTCACGCCGATCAAGCGGGTTCCCACCATGATCGGCAAGGCCCAGAACGGGCAGAAGCTGCCCTTCGGGCCGTATACGCTGCCGCAGGTCGCGGGAGCGGTGGTGTTGATGGTGATCACCTCGATATGCGCGATGATATTCCCGGTCAATCCGGCGGTTACCTTCCTGGTGGGGCTGGTACTCACGATCGGGGTCGTCTTCGCCATCGGTCTGGTGCCGTATACCGGCGTGCGGATGACTTCTCGGGCGCTGTGGGTCGGGCGGCTGATCGTCTCGCGCAAGCCGGTGTCGGCATCGGGTATGCCGGTCAACGCCGATTCGGCGCGTCACACCATGTTCATCGAAGAGTCCGTCGTCCTGGTCCTGCCGGATCGTCCGACAGAGGCAGTGGACAGCGCGAAATCCGATATCCGGTTGCTCGATGTGATCGGTGTCGGCGGCAGTGGGGCGGATCTGCGCAACTGGATCAACGGCAACGGTGGCCCAGCATCGGAAGGGAGCCGCTGAATGGCGTTCGGACGAGATCTACAGCCCACCGCCGCGATTCGCGGAAATCTGCAATTCACTCACTCGGGTCTGGTCACCGCGACCTACTTCATCAATCCGCTCGGCTACGGATTGCGCAAGGCGAGTGACAAATATGACGTGAAGATGGCGCACCATGCGCTGATCAACAGCTTGCCGAGTGGTTCACTGCTGCTCGGCATCCAGGCACGGCTGAATACGATCGATGTGTTGACCAAAATGGTGGAGGGCGTCGATCTCGACGAATGCGAGGAGTACGCAGACGAGGTGGTCGCCTCGTATGAGCGAGTTCGTGCCATCGCACCGCAGACCCGGATCTTCCTGCTGACAATCCCGGTTGGCACGGCGAACTCCGGTATTTCGGCGCTGTCGCGGATGTGGCGTGGCAGCACCACAACGATCGACGCGACCGCCATCTCACGCGCGGACCTGGATGCCTACGACGATAAGGCGAACGAGATCCTGTCCCGGATCGGCGGCGATTTCGATCCGATCCCGGTGCCCGCCGCGCTTTTCCAGTGGCTGTGGGAGCACTATCTGTCGCGCGGCGCCGCGGGCGATCCGGTGGCACCGACCCGGGTAGGGGCGCTGGACGACGCGACGGCGGCGGTGTTCTCCTCGGCGGCGCTGGACGAAGGGGCCCAAGCCGACAGCAACCGGCGAATTCGGCCATCGTTCGTTCCGGTGATCAAGGTCGTTCAACCGGATTACGAGTATCGCCCGTCCTATCAGGCGATGCTCACTCCGCATTCGTTCCCGTATTCGGGCATGCGATTCCCGGGGGGCAGCGAATTCCTGAATGTGCTCGAGGGCCTCGGTGACGTCACGGTCGACTGGGGGATGCGGGTTTCGACCAAGCCCGCGGACCAGGTGCTCAAGAACAACGAGCTGAGTCTGCGCCGACTCGGTGAGCAGATGGATCAGCGCGACCAGGAGGTGTCGTTCGCGCAGAACACGCTGACCTCGAAGGCGCAGATGCTGGGTGAATACAACCAGCATTTCGAGGTCAACGGCGGTGAGTCGGAGGTGTCCTTCACAACCGTCATCGCCATCGGTGGTCCCTCGCGTGATGTCACGATGGACGCGGTCAATAACCTCAAGCGCCGCTACAAACGATTCCAGGTCGATATGACCGCCCCACTCGGTACTCAGGTCGATTTGTGGTCGATGCTCGTGCCGGGCAGTCCGCCGCGGCGGGCGTTCGACGATTTCGCGCACATCGTGCCCTCCGATATGTGGGCCGGTTTCGTCCCGTTCATCACCAGCCAGATCGGCGACGACAGCGGCCCGGTGATCGGGATCAATCTTCTGTCCGGCCAGTACGAGCCGATCCACTTCGGCATCATGGAAGCCGCACTGCACGATCTGTCGGCTTCGTTCGCGGTCACCGGAGAACTCGGCTCGGGTAAGTCGTATTTTCTCAAGCTCATGGCCGTGCTCGTGCACGATATGGGCGGCCAGTTCCTGGCCATCGACCGCAGTCAAGTTGGTGAATGGGCACATTTCGCTGCCTCGATCGACAATGCTGTCGTCATCGATCTGGCGAATCCGACGGTGTCATTGGACCCGTTGCGCATGTTCGAGCCCAGGATCGCCGGCGAGCGTGCGCTCGATTCGATCCTCCCGCTGCTGGATTTGTCGCCGACATCGGGCGCGGGCGCCGCCGCGAGCAATCTGCTGACCGCTCGCGGCATTGCCGAACACGGCATCCGCAGTCTGCTGGATTTGTTCCATGTCGTGCGGCGACTGCGTGATCAGCCGGGCAATCAGGAGGAATACGCCGACTTGGCCGCGCGCCTCGGCACGATTGTCGAGCGCGTGCCGGTGCTGTTCGATCCGTCGCTGAAACCATTGCGGCTCAATGCCGCCGCCACGGTCATCCGCAGCCACCAGCTGGCGCTGCCGACAGCGGAAGAGCTGACCACCCCGCACCTGTACAACCGCTTGCCGTTGACGAAACGACTCGGAACCGCACTGTACGAACTTGTCGGCGTCGCTGCCCGAGAGGCATTCCTCACCGATAACGGCAGATTCGGGCTGCTGGTGGGCGATGAGGCGCACCATTTCACGCAGACCCAAGTCGGATCCGCCGTCACCTCGGACTTCAGCCGTGACGGCCGTAAGCATCTGGCTGCGATCGGGCTGGCCTCGCACGATCCAGCAACCGACTTCCAGGGCGCGGCGCACAATCTCATCCCGAATCGGTTCGTTTTCCGTCAGCGCGATGAGACCTTGGCGCGCAACAGTTTGGAATGGCTCGGCGTCGATTTGGAGGAAGCGCCGTTTCTGCTGCAGGTTTTGCGTGAGGAGACCTCTCCGCCGGTCGGCACCGGCCGTCAGGTGCCCGAGGAACGCCGAGGTGAGATGTTCATGCGTGACGCGCTGAACCGAATCGGCCGTGGCAAGGTACTCGGACCGGCCCGGATCGATCGCGCCGCGGCAATTACCAGCACGCCGACTTCCAGCGGAGCCGCGCGCATCGCTGCTGCGGAGAGACAGGCAGTCCGGTGAGATTCGGTACCGGTCCGGATGATCGACGAGGATTATCCGACTTCGGAATGACGGAAGAATCGGAGTTATTCGATCCGGTTCGATGGCGACCGTCGGCGATATTTCGGCGATGTCGCAAGTGGATCGGCGCGACGCGCCGTCGGCGCTGGACCACGTGGACGATTATCGCTCTTGTCGTGCTGTTTCTCTGTCCGGGCATCATGGCGGTGCTGGCCACGGCGGAAACCAGCACGGGGACAGTGTCCGCGCCTAATAGTGCGCTGAGCTGGATGCGCGTCAAAGATTCCTCGGGGGTGGAACTTTCGAGTTACCTGTTCGCCACCAATCGCGGCGGTGTGTTGAACCCGGGAAACCTCGTAATGTCGTTCCTGATCATCGTGCTGTTCGCCATCTGGCTTGTCATTACGGTCACCGCGATCTGGCTGCCCACCGATACCCTGGACTTCGGGTGGCTGACTGTCGTCAGCAAGCCGCTGGAGGGTGTTGCGCACAGTCTGTCGGGGCAGATCGCGACACCCATCATGCTGCTGACTTTTGTGGCGATCGGCGCGGTCCCGGTTGGCGTTTTCATTGTGCGCGGCTATTTCTCCAAGGCCTCGATGCAGGTCGTGATGATGGTGGGGGTGGCGATACTCGGGCCGCTCTTCTTGGCCGAGCCACTTGCTGAGGTGCTGGCGCCGGACGGACTGCTGGCGCAGGGTCGGAATCTGGGGATTTCGGTGGCGGCCGGTTTGAACGGCAATAGCAATCCGAATCCGAACCAGTTGATCCAGACGATGCAGGCGGACATGGCGGACAATTTCGCCCGAAGTCCGTTGCAGGTGTGGAACTTCGGGCATGTAGTCGATGACCGGGCGTCCTGCCGGGCGGCGTGGTCGGCCGGTGTGATGGCCGGTGACGAGGACCGGGTCAAGAACGGGATGAAGTCGTGCGGGGACAGCGCCGCCTATTCGGCGGCCGATAATCCGAGCGTCGGTCAAATCGGCGCCGGAATTCTGCTGCTGTTGTCCGGCACGGTGCTATTGCTTTTCGGCGCATACCTGGCCATCAAGGTCATCTGGGCCGCGCTCGATTCGATCTACTACGGATTCATGACGATATTCGGATTCGCCGCGGGCGGATTCGTATACGGGCCGACGCAGACGTTCACCATTCGGTGTGTCGTGCACGGATTCGTCTCTGCCGCGCGTATGGCCGTATTCGTCATATTCCTCGGCGTCTATGAGCTTTTTCTCGGCGATCTGTTCCAGCAGGCGCGCGGCCAGGTCATGTCCGTGTTCGTCATCGTGGCGATCGTGGAAATCGTCGCGATCTTACAGCTGAAGCGGCTCAATGCTGGTCTGGAGAAGGGCAACGACTGGATTGCCAACCGCTTTGCGCTGGCCATTCAGAACGGTGGCGCCAGAACTGGCTCGGGTGGCGGTGGCGGTGGCGGGACGGCCTTGGGTATGGGGCAATTCGGCGCGAGCCACAAGATGTCGGGCATAGGGATGATGGCGCTGATGGGTGGCGCGAGCACGATTGCCAACTCGCCATTGACCGAATGGGCGATGGGCGGACTGCCGGGTTCCTGGCGGCCCCAGTCGAAATTGAAGAAGCGAATGGCGGAGGCTCAGGCCGGGGTGTGGAACACCGACGGGTTCGGTGGGCCAAACGGCTGGTATACCCAGTCCTATCTGAACCGAGAGCTCTTTTCCGCGAATGCCCGCCGGGAAGCCGGTGTCTATGGCGGTTTGGACTCGTTCCGCGGCAACGCAGCAGGCGTACAAGGTGTTATCGATGCGGGCGGGGCGGCGGCTGATGCATTCGGTGGCTTGATCGGTGCTGGCGCGAGGAACGAGGATAGGGCGTTACTTGCGGCTCGCTCGCGTGTGATTATCGGCAGGACTGCTGGTACCGCGCCGCTCGAGGATAAAGACCTCGCTTTCTTGGCTGCTTCTGTTCGGCATGCCCAGAATTCAGCACGCATGGTCATCAACGGAACAGGTAGTGCAGAGGAGGCCGCAGCTGATTTCGCGACCCTGGAGCAGGCGGCCCGAGAATTCCGCCGAGTCAGGTCGGGTGGTGTTACTCTGGATGGTGGAAACGAGCGCATTCATCCCCAGCTGGATTTTGTCCAGGATTACGTGACGGACGCTCCTGAGGTTGCACGTGCAAAGATGCAGGCATTGAATGCGGTAATACAAGATGAGACCCCAGTTGCAGGCACGGCGGCCCACACTCAATGGCAGAACTTGCAGAACGCACAAAACAGAGCGACTGGCGCAAACGTTAGCGTATATGACGCGGAGCGTATGAAGCAATGGATTATGAATGAGCATGCCAAGGATGCTCAGACGCTCGCTGGAAGGCTCTTGGACGATGTGACAAACCCGGAGACGATCCGTGATCTCCGCGACGTCGTCTATCGGGCTGTCAATACGGATAACTACTCATCGGGTGGCGCTGGTCTTTCGCAGAATATGGTGACGCCACGCGGAACTAATCCGAGTAACCCGAACTGGATCACAGGATTGCAGGGTGTACGCAATTTGCTGAGATAACTATTCGGCGCCAAGATAGTCTGCTCGTGCTGTGCGGAGAGGTATTCGATGATCGGTCGGCTCATGTTCCTCGCCATGGTTCCCGCCTGGGCGTGGTTGTTGCTGGCGGCGGTGTCCGGCCTCGGCACGCTTCTCGTCATCATGGTGCTCGTGGTCGGCGGCACGACGTCGGCCATCTCGGCCGACCTGCACTATCAGTGCGACAGTGCGGTGGGCCCGGACCCGTCGCAGACCGAGACCTCCCCACCCCGCACGACCGCTGCGTCCAGTTCTGGGACGGGCGCCGCGCCCTCGACCGCGCCTACCGCCAACCCGTACGCGGAATTGACTGTGGCACCGGATGATACGAACGCCTCGGACTGGCAGCGCGCCTGCGTAAGCGCGATCCACACCGCGCCGTATCAACTTCCGCCGCTGCAGACGACAATGAGTGGATTGCTCGGTGACTGTGCCCGGGAACTGGCCATCAATCATGCACTGAAAGCATCGTCGGGAAGTGCAGACGGTGCGCCGAGTGGCCCATCGAGCGCGGCAGGGTTGACGCGGGATGTGATCTATCAGGCCTCGGCGGCTGCGGTGACCGGGCGTTGCGATGCGACGGCGCAGCCACCGGACGACACCGAACCGGCGACACCGCCCGCGAGGGCTACATCGGCGCAGCCGGGATCGGCGGCGGTCGCGTGCGGGCAATCGTCGAGTATCGGGAAAGCGGTGATCGTGCTTCCGAAAACCATCGCGGCCCAGGCCGCATGCGGACAGCGGGTCGATCCCGCCGCGGTGTCGGAGGGTGATCTGGTCTTCTGGGATTACCGCAGCAACGCGCCTACTCGGACCGGAATCGCCCTCGGCGCAACACAAGTCATGACTTATGATCCATACTCCGGACGGTTCGTCGAGCAGTCGATCCCGACCGGCCGCGACGTCCGCATCAAGCGAGTGCTAGGGGGTGGGTCGTGACCAGCGCCGAGGTCTGGCCTGCGGATTATCAGGTCGAAGTTGTCGATGAGCAGACCGAAGGTGCTGGCGACGAGGGGGATTCACCATCCGGTCCGGTAACGCCGTGGTCGGGAAAGCAAGAGCACAAGACCAAACCGCGGACCGGCACCGGCCCGGCGAATCCCGGAACCGGTACGTCGCCTGGGCAGAACGGTTCTTCACCGGCACCAGCGCAGAATGGCGCACCCGCTACACCGCAGGGGCAAGCGGGGCAGGGCGGGTCCAGTCCGGGTTCGGCGGCTGTGCCGCAGGGGAATGTTGTGGTGCCGCCGGGTCCGGGGGCGGGTCAGCCGGGTCAGGCGCCTGCTGCTCAGCCGCAGGCTCAGGTTGCGCCTGCTGAGCCTGCGCCGCCGTTGGTGGATCCGGATGCGGTGGCGGCGTTGGCGCCGGCGGGGGCGATGGCGTTGGGTGTGTTGCCGATGCTGGCCTCGGCGCTGGCCGGATTGGGGTCCGGTGGCGGCAGCGGTGGCGGTGGTTCGGGG